>NZ_JXYS01000121.1 GCF_000949295.1 Acidithrix ferrooxidans | reverse complement strand
TTTCCCATCGATCACAGGACCATGAAAAGTCATACTGTGCCCATTTCCCCATCTCGGCAATCCAAGGCCAAAAGATTCTTTGCGTAGATTTCCTCCAGGCGACCTTGGCTGTAGCTACAGCTCTTCTAGTGCTTCGAATTGAACCGTTATAACCTAGCGCCACCAGCCTGACATGGATCGCCTTAGCCCGGACCTTAGCCTTAGACTTGTCAACGGCTTCCTCAATTATGCCAGCGTACTTATCGGTGGCCTTAGGACGCCTCTCATATTGACCCTGTCGTATCAGTTGTCCGGCATTTCTTGCTTGAACATACTTCTTTAGGGGTATTAGGAGAACAGCCAACGAACTGCGCTGCTCCGTTATACGATCCAAAAAGATCGTAAGCCTCAATAATTTCCATGGATTCTTTGCTATCCTTCACTTTGGGCCCTTTCTCGGCATTAGGAACTGGATAAATCCATAATGCCCCAAGATAAGGGCCTTCATTCTTCTTTTTTCTCAAAAAGTGATAGCCAGACCGCCTTTGCATGCCCACTCTCGGGTCCAGGAGACCCGAGAGTGGGCCGTCACGCTAGGCGGTCATCCTGTATGCAATTTTCGTGGCTATATTCATTCATGCCAAATGGCCATATTCATGCATTTTCAAATGGCCGTTGACAAAAGTGGAGCTCGAGATGCTGCATTTCTTGAAATGATTTGGCCTTACTAAAGTAAATTGGTCAGAGTCACACTTTGGGCATCTAAATCCCTCATAGCATAAGCAATTTGATCAAATGATCTTCACATGCTCCCTCTGAAGCGAAGCGTACTATAAAGCCTGAGATATCCACCAAGACAGCTTTATCGAACATCTGTTCTACTAAGGATTAGCTCCAATCTGGTCTCGGTGAAGGCGAAACTTACGAAACTTGATAAGTATGTTTTGAATTGATCTAAAATCTCTCAAAATCGCATCCGCCGCGATCCAAACCGAGTTGGATCTAATATCTATGCCATATTGCAACTTTTCAAAATTCATGCAATCTCAAATGAAAACAGATAAACTAGCTGCCTGCCGCTCCAAAATAAAGTGCCCATGTTGGTCAAAAGCCAACTTTTCCATATAACTCTGTTTAAATCGCGATCCACTGCTTTAGTCAGTATGACCATTCCTTGATACGGTTTCTAGAAATGCTCATGTAATCAAATCATTCACTACGTCAAACCCCTAGATATAGACAACTTCATTATTTTTTATTGAAATCACTAAGGTCAATTACGCTCAATAAATGCAACCACCAGAATCGTCTATGCACTATGAATATGGATTCATCCAGTGATCGCACCCAGTAATTACAAGGGGCCATTGTTAGAGGCAATAGCAAATATACGATTCAATATTGAGCCGATATCTCGCTCGTCCTACAATTTACATCAAATTACGCCAGACGATAAGGCAAATAAAAAAACACCCCATACCTAGTACTATAAAGTCTCAAATAAATTCCAGATGACAGAGGCCAAGGATTCCTATATGTAAATCGAATCCCTAAAACCACCCCAAAATCCTTATTTCACAATAAGCTTTACACAGCGAAAAACTCAAGGACCATTGCATTGTCAGACTTCAAAGAAAGCCCGATACCCGCTAACTCTCTTGCAAAATGGTTCAACTCTAAATCACAACTAGCCAGACAACTTATGCTTGCGGTCTAAGTGGGAGTCGTCTCGGGCTTAGGTGCAATCGTCTTCTATCAGGCTTTGAAGCTTGGTACCTTTATCTTCTTGAAAGAACTGTGGTCATACTCCATTCCCACTCCAGCTGGAGAAGGTAACAACTCAGGATCAAGCTCGTTTATCCATCCGTTTTTGATCCCCCTTATCGTTGGATTAGGCCGACTGATCTCAGGTCTCATAGTCTTTAGTTTCGCGCCCGAGGTTGAGAGCTACGGAACCGATGCAGCCATACACCACAATCCACGCTCGATAGCGGTTCGAACCGTAATCGTAAAAATCATCGCATCTGCAAAACAATTGGTAGTGGCTGCTTTGGTGGTCGAGAGGAACCAACGGCCCAGATCTCTGCTGGCTTTGGATCCCTAGTCGTAGCCTAAACCTAAATGAGGCTGATGCTCGATTGGCTGTCTCGATCGGCGTGGGCTCTGGACTTGGTGCAATCTTTTAAGCACCTCTTGGCGGAGCAATCATGGCGGCGGAGATAATCGACCGCAAAGACTTCGAATATAGCGCTATAATTCCTAGTCTTATCTCATCGTCAATCGCATATGCAATCTTTGGAACCACTACGGGCTGCCACCCAATCTTTTCCATTCCAGC
Source organism: Acidithrix ferrooxidans (assembly GCF_000949295.1). Classification (GTDB taxonomy): domain Bacteria; phylum Actinomycetota; class Acidimicrobiia; order Acidimicrobiales; family Acidimicrobiaceae; genus Acidithrix; species Acidithrix ferrooxidans. The sequence continues at coordinate 4,220 of NZ_JXYS01000121.1, read as the reverse complement.
ATTAAATCTCGTCAATTCACCGATTTCTCTTTTATATTTCGCAATCTTCGGTGTCGTCTGTGCTTTGATAGGAATCGCGCCTACTCGAAGGTATTTTATCGTACAATTGCCCTTGCAAAGAAGCTGCCATTTTCCCGGATATTACGCCCATCTCTTGGCGGATTACTAGTGGGATCACTCGCACTTATTGCCCCGGAGGTATTGGGAACCGGATATGGATGAATCCAAAAGCTGCGCTATGTTACAGAAGCTGCGCTATGTTACAGAAGCTGCGCTATGTTACAGAAGCTGCGCTATGTTACAGAAGCTGCGCTATGTTACAGAAGCTGCGCTATGTTACAGAAGCTGCGCTATGTTACAGAAGCTGCGCTATGAAAAAGAGATATCTTCGATTCCCTTATAGATAATCGTTGCTACTCCATTTCTTAGAATCATAGCAACCTCGCTATCAATCGGAAGCGGCGGATCCGGTGGAGCCTTTGGGCCCGGAAAGGTAATTAGCACCTTTACAGGTGGTGCATTTTGGAGCCTCTTCCATCACCTGGTGCCCTCCATGGGGCTCTCTTCAACACCATGGGTAATTGTAGGAATGAGTGCCTGCTTTGGCAGCATAGCAAGAATCCCAATCGCATTGATGATAATGGTCGCCGAGTTGACTAATAGCATTTCAGCGCTCACACCTACCATACTCACCATCGGAATCGCCTCCGTCATAGTGTCGCATTTTGATGCAACCATCTAAGTGTCACAGCTTCATGACCGAAGCGAATCTATCTCAAACTCCTAAACTTTCCCAAGAAGGAGATAAGCCAGAGCTAAGCCACACCACCGCCTACCAATGCTGGGAAAAATGTCGCCCAACAACGACACCTAAAGAGATCCTCTCAGTTGCAAAGGCAAAGGTTCTCCAAGCTCAAACTGTGACCCATCAGCAACCACATCAAGCTCGGGACCCGCACCCTGGGGAGATCACGGAACGGTTGTTTAAAAAGTCCCATCAATCTAACTGGGTAACTAACTAGGTAATTTTCTTTGGTGGCTACAAAAGGGCTCGCATCGAGCGCCAATTGAAACCACCACCAAGCTTTGATCTCGCTTAGGAATAGTCGGCTATCAAAGTTGTCAGTTTCACGCCAAACTTCTTTTGAAGGCGATCTGAATCTTCACTAAGCTTTTGTCCCGATGCAGAACCCATGATCGCACCTAGAGACTCCATCGACTCAAAGGTCAGCTCTGCAATTCTGTATCCCTCGCCGAGTAAGACCTTGGCTCCGACAGCTGAAACTAGCCCCTCCATCGAGGTGGCAATCGGTAGGTGATTCGACAGATAATCCTCCTCAAAACCATCGACATCGAAAGGTTTTGACCAGATTGCAATCAACTTAACCATAGATATTCTCTCTCCTAATCCTGATAATCCAAAACTCATCGAAGTGGTCTATAGATATTGGCCAATTTGAAATTTACCACATTACCATCGAGGTCGGCTGGCTAAAATCCTCCTGCGAAGACCGCGTCGACACTTTGAGCGTTACAGAACCATTTCGTTCTATATTTAGGCAACGCTAGCAAGGCGCAACGAATAAGATTCATGGAATGTCAATGCGACTTCCATATTTGAACTCTCGCCTTCAGGGCTTTGGAACCACCATCTTTGCGACCATGTCAAACCTAGCGATTGAGACTAACTCAATCAACCTCGGCCAGGGCTTTCCAGATACAGATGGCCCCCATGAAATAGCAAAAGCTGCCATTGACGCCATAAACCAGGGGCATAACCAATACCCTCCTGGCATTGGAATCGCCGATTTACGCGCTGGGGTAGCTCTGCATCAAAAGCTTTACTACTCTATTGACCTTGATCCAAACGATCAAGTTTTGATTACCGCAGGTGCCACCGAAGCGATAGCAGCTACTTTTTTGGCCCTGTGTGAGGTGGGAGATGAGGTCATCGTCTTTGACCCTTCCTACGACTCTTACTCGGCCACAATCGCTATGGCCGGTGCTCGAGTCGTTCCAGTTACCCTCTCTGGGCCAAATTGGAGCTTCAACCCCGAAGAACTCCGTAATGCCATAACAGCAAAAACTCGTGCAATCTTAATCAATTCGCCTCACAATCCAACAGGCAAAGTCTTTTCTCGTGAGGAATTAAGTCAGATTGCCCGGGTTGTAATAGAACACGACATTGTGGCGATCACAGACGAAGTCTACGAACACATAATCTTCAGGGGAGCCCACTATCCACTTTCAACCTTTGATGGAATGGCTCAACGCACCCTCACAATCTCCTCCGGAGCCAAGACCTTTTCATTTACCGGGTGGAAGATAGGATGGATTACCGGACCTAGCGAACTCGTTGGGGCAGTCCGAACAGCAAAACAGTTTCTAACTTACGTAAATGGCGCGCCATTTCAGGTAGCAATCGCATTCGCCCTTTCAAAAGGGCGTTATTTCGCTGATATGATCGCGCCACAATTGGCTCCATCTCGAGAGATTCTCATCGACGGTCTCCGAGATTTCGGTCTAGATCCGATCAAATCGGACGGAACCTACTTTGTCACCACAGATATCTCACCAAAGACAGATCTAAATGCACTCGATTACTGCATGGAACTAGCCCACAAAGCACAGGTGGTCGCTATTCCATCGTCCACCTTCTACGCCAGACCAAGTGATGGATCAAAGCTCCTGAGGTGGACCTTCAGCAAGAGGCCACAGATTATCTCTGAAGCCATGGAGCGCCTGAAGGTGATCAAGTAAGAGAGCTTTCTCAGTTCGCCCAGGTTCATATATTGAGATGCTCTCTAAGGATAAAGAAGATGACCCCGACCTAACCAGTCCGAGTGGGGATTAGCTCTCTCGCAATTTGATTTGAGGCAAAGATCAGCCCAAACAATCACAAATAGAATAGAGTTATTTATCCTATTTGGCAACTAGCCCTCACCGATAAAGGCCAATAAAATAAAGGCCAATAAAACAGAGGTCTTTTGGAGTCAACATCCAGAGGTTTCTTAGCCCTTTTACTCTCATTTGAGCCGCTTCATCGTCATTTGCCTTGGATCTAAGAGGCCAAAATATAAAGTCTCTTTCTTGGGAGTGAGATCCTTCGTCTCTCTAGGGCGAGCCAATAACAGCATTTTTGTCTTCATTTATCTAGGTCCGGAAAAATCAAGAAGAAAGTTAGTTATGGAAATAGTCATTACCCTCAAATGAGTTTACCTGAGTTTGTTCGAAGGCCACGAGAGGGGCTCTGACAAACTCACACCGACAAGCTAAATTAGAAGCTAGAGAGGCTTATCGAGTCTCTCTTCAACCCGCTCCGAAATACATATACATTCATATGCACCTCTTTTGTTTTCGCTCTCCAGACGCCTTTGCGTGTTCTGCCCCATCCACGGGGGCAGAACTAGGGCGAGTCGGTGGTTGCACACCTCCCACGTCCAACTCGCGTTGTCGTGGTATCCTTGGAGTCCTGCCGTGAGCGCTAGCCTTGGCATCTTCGAGGATGTTCCGGCTTTCCATTTAGCGTAGGAACCTCGCGTCAAGAATCTTTCTCACTTCCGTGTAGGGAGTGAACCGGTCGATCTGGTGATCTTGGATCCTTGATTTGATGTTCATGGAGGCTACGTGATCTGCATCGCCCTGCCAATTGCAATCCCAATAAGGGTTACGACAGTGAAACACATCCCCGCTTCGGTTGTCGAAAGAGACATACCCACACGTTGGATTAGGAGATGTTTGGCTGGTGTAGGCCGCGTTGACCGTTTTAATGCCGGAGGTTCCGACATGCGCATGTACCATAATGCGTTCTTGGTTCTCGTCCCTTGCCCACGATGAGCAGAGTCGAGATATCTTCTTAGACTTAGCCTTACCCCCTAGGTGAGACAGATCTTCGGTGATGATTTCTTTTGGCCGTTGTGATGGATGTTGGGGAGCTCGTCCATTAGCTCTGGTGCGATTGCCCTCTCCGTAGACCACTTCTTTGATTGCAGCGCCCGAAATTGTCTGTAGTTGTGCCTTTGCACGCCTGAGTCGAGCTTTTTGTTTCTTGGTCCCTAGGTTATTTCGTGAGATGTGCTTGGTTCTTCTGGAGCCAGCATCTCTCTTTGATAGAGCGTGAAGTTTGTTCCTTGCCTTGCCGGTCTTATGCCTGCGCTTAGTCATGGAACTAAGCGCTCGGCCATACTCGTCGCCATGATGAACTCCCGAGTCATCAGTGC
>NZ_JXYS01000120.1 GCF_000949295.1 Acidithrix ferrooxidans | reverse complement strand
GGCAAGATCATCAAAAGAGACGCTTTGACAAAGTAATCAATCTCACTATTACAGAAAAACCCACTAAAGCCAAAGATGATAATCTCCAAGGAGCCTACGTCATAGACACCAGCCATAGCGAGCTAGATGCAGGTGAGATCTGGAATATCTATACGACTCTCACTAAAGTAGAAGATGCCTTTAGATCCCTCAAGAGTGATCTTGGACTTCGACCGGTCTATCATCAACTAGCTAGCCGAACTGCTGCTCACCTCTTCATCTCAGTACTTGCCTATCACCTCCTTAGTGCTATTGAGCTGACCTTGAGGCAAAATAACGATAAGAGAAGATGGTCAACCATTAAAGAGCAACTCAACAGTCACCGCCGAGCCACCATAGTTCTTACATCAGATAAAGGCGTCGTCTATCACATCCGCACTAGTGGTGTTTCTGAGCCGGTTCACAAAGAGATCTACCGTCTCTTAGGAGTTAGTGATCCCCTTAAACGGATAAAGACGATTGCGACGCATTTGTAGTGTCCCAACCTAAAACCACATACTCAACTAGCTGGGAGAATAGGTTGATTTTCGGAAAGATGGGTTAAGGTGATCCCTTCTCCGCAGGTGCAAAAGTGAGGCGATCTTCCCAAGTCTCTGTCGATAGAGCTCATCTAGGCATCTTCATCTAGCATCGATAGATTCAACCAGGCCTCTTCAGCCTCACCTAGTTGCGCCGAGGCGGCCTTCATCTTGGCATCCAACTCTGCTAGTCCTCGATAGTCACCAAAGTCATGTGCGGCCATTTTATCGACCAATACTTTAATCTCCTGAGAGAGACGCTTCATCTTCTTTTCCAAATTAGAGATCTCTCTTGCCGCCTCTTTCTTTGCCTTTCGGTCCTCGCGGAGATCGTTGTTCTTTGGCTTTGTGGATTGTTCGTCAATCGTGCCGATATCAGAATTTCGATCACCTAAGAGCTCTAAAAACTGGTCTACACCTCTAACCAAATGAACAAATTGACCATTTATAAGACCATATTGCATATCGGTAACTCGCTCAATCAGGTACCTATCATGCGATACAACAAAGAGAGTGCCGGGCCACGTATCCAAAAGATCCTCAATAGCAGCCAGCATATCGACGTCCATATCATTGGTTGGCTCATCTAAAACCAAAACATTCGGTTCGCCTAACAATGTCAAAAGGAGCTGCAAGCGTCGACGTTGCCCACCGGAAAAGTCATCCACAAAAGTTGCCATAGAGTAGGAGTCGAAACCAATGCGCTCTAGAAGTTGAGATACGGAAAGCTCACGACCACCACTGTTATCCGTCGTCTTGTATCGCGCTACTACCTCATGGAGGCGCTTTCCCTTTACCTGATCCGATTGAAGGATCTTTTGATCGAGACGGCCAATTCGAACAGTTGACCCCATCTTTACATCTCCCGAAGTTGGCTTTAGGTCACCAGTTAAAATTGAAAGAAGGGTCGATTTTCCCACCCCATTGGAGCCGAGAATCCCTATCCGATCACCGGGGCCAACCTTCCAAGTCAGTTGATCGATGATCTTGCGCTGGCCATAACTAAAACTCACATCATCGAGCTCAATCACCTCACGGCCTAAGCGAGATACTGCCATCGCCGAGAGCTCAACGCTATTTCTAACAGGAGGCTCTTGTGCAATCAAGACGTTAGCGGCCTCAATACGAAATTTTGGTTTAGAGGTTCGAGCTGGGGCCCCTCGGCGCAGCCAAGCAAGCTCCTTACGCATCAGATTCTGGCGTTTATTCTCAATCACGCTCGCCTGACGATCGCGCTCGACCCGAGCCAAAACATAGGAGGCATAACCACCATCAAAAGGTTCAACGATTGAATCATGGACCTCCCAGGTCGTTAGGCATACCTCATCCAAAAGCCAACGATCGTGAGTTACGATGACGAACCCCCCGACGTTGCGAGGCCACCTATTCTTTATATGGTCAGCGAGCCATGTGACGCTCTCAAGGTCTAAATGGTTGGTGGGTTCGTCTAAAAATAGGACGTCCCACTCCCCAACCAGCAAAGCAGCCAGAGCAACTCGCCGTGACTCACCGCCACTCAAATCTCCAACCTTTTGATCCCATCTACTTGGTGGTATCAATCCCGACAGGATCTCTCGCACGCCTCCTTTCGATGCCCACTCGTATTCTGAGGAATCACCAACGATCGCATCTTTGACGCTAAGAGTCGGATCAATACTTTCGGATTGACCAAGCATGCCAACTCTCAAGCCATTGCGTGCAGTGACTTTACCTGAGTCAGGATCTAACACTCCTGACAAAATCGTGAGAAGGGTAGATTTACCATCTCCATTTCGTCCCACAACACCAATTCGATCACCATCGTTAATTCCCAGTGTCACCTCATCAAAGATTGTTCGAGCTGGATAACTCAACGAAATCTTTTCCGCCCCCAGCAAATGTCCCAAGACACACCCTTCCTAACATCTTTACCCAAAGGCCCAAAACACCAAACGAATTCACAGATAAAAGGCTGAAACCGCTAAAGACCACAATCTGACATAAACAATCAAGTAAAGCGGCTAAATATCCCTAGTCAAGGATATCTAAACCACGAACAATGCTATCTAAGGCAACATTGCCTCTTTTACTCGAATCCCACCATGATCATCAATGCGGCACATTTAACCGATTGGTTTGGGGCAGCTACAGTCTACTTTTTCATTTGACCAAGTGATACATCTCGATTAGTGGAATGGGCGGTGGACTGAATGCCCGCGGGCTTTAGCCATGGGAGGTTCCAACGCCTGCCTGATTAAAACGGACCGGAATAAACACAAAAAAGCAATAGACCAGAAGATCCAACGTCACTTGCGATTCAGCCACTGATTGCCATTAACAGGTGAAAACGTTCAATCGGAGAAGTTAATTTAAACCTCTCCAATCAAGGTATCATCCACCCAAAATGCAATGGGTGAATCATCTTCGACACCAGGGTGCCTGTCCTTGACCACTTCGCCACATTTAGCCATAAGCCCAAGACAAGGCCATTGCCTAACCCGCAATCGATCTCATGGCCTGAGTGGATTTAAATGATCAAAATCGAACGATATTAAAGGCGAGCTATCTTTCATGAAAAAGAGTAAGACCAACAGACTCCCAACCATGGGCCAAGAACCCCACGGAGCACCTAGATAGAACCCAAGGCAAGATCCGAGACCGATGGTTAAAGGGGATCAAAAGTTCAATCGAATCAACTTTACGATTCAAAAGCGACGCAACATCGGAAAGCTCAAAATGAGAAGTATCGAGCCAGGGTAGATAGCAAATCAAAGCGGACTTTAATATCCACTAATTGGATTATATTATGCAATGATCTCTTGGCGCCTTGAGGGAAACTTACCATCAATCCATGAAAGCCACTAAAGACTAGGAGAAATCTTGACCAAGGCGAAGATACTTCGAATAACCATAGTCTTGGCGATTATTGTCGCCATGGTTGCCATGTCGCAACTTCTAGCCATTCCTCAGATCATCTTTCCCGAAGCGGCAGCCCTCTCTGTCGGCGCGATCTATCTGGCCAAGGATGACTGGATTGAATCACCTTGGAAGTTGGCTATATTGCCGCCTTTAGCGTCGCTAATTGGAGTTTTATCGATACGCGCTGGATTGCCAAATTCAATCTCAGTTCCGGTTTTATTCTGTCTAATAGTGATTTCACTACGTCTTTTGAAGTCGGAATTATTCCCAACAATATCTGCAGGAGTACTGCCGCTAATATTTAGGATTTCTACGCTTTATTTCCCAATAAGCGTACTAATCATCTCATTGCTCATCACCTTGATTAGCCAGCTTCTAAAACAGAGCCCAAATGGTAGTATCCAAACTCTACACCAAAGCGTTCCAAGCGACAGACAATTGAATACTACAGCTATCGTCTATAGCGCCATCGTACTAATTTGGATCCTATTTGCGTGGAATTTTCTACCCAAAGTCTCCATTGCTCCTCCCCTCTTTGTCTCTTTCTATGATTGGTTTAGTTCTAACGACCAATCACATCGTCGGCTCCTAAGGAGATTTATCTCAATAATCACAGCAGCAACGATTGGAGAGGCCGCAATACACCTCTTTCCTAGACCCCTCAGCGCACTTGTTGCGGTAGCTGTCACTTGGGCTATCATCACGCTATTGGAGGACCTACACCCGCCAACATTAGCAATTTCTCTTCTACCTTTGATTCTGCCCAACCTCAAAGCCTTTACCTTTGTAGCTGGAGTTGGAGTGACAACCATCTGCCTGGGAGCTATCGGCGTAGAAGTAAAGCGCCTGGCAAAATGGCGATCCCGGCCGCTTTGATTTATGAAAAAATATAAATAAATAGTATTTCGTCTATTGATCAAACAATTATCAGATTTCGAACCGATGGAAATTAATTCCTTTCTGTCTAGCATTTCCAAATCAAAGATACGGCCCTATTGCTTGAGATAGTTAATAAAAACTATAGAGTACAAAGTCCCATAAGTGACTATTCCGATTCTCTGGACCACTATTGGTAGAATCTTTGGACCACAGCACCAGTATCTTTGGACCACTGCACCGAAGTCTTTGGACCAGACTTTCCTGATCCCTTTAACCTATCTCTAAGTTACCTCAATCCTGGTAGATGTCAGGCTAGAAGGTCCCTTAATTAATGCCTAAATGGCTCGTCTTTTTGATATTTATTTGTCCATAGTCCTCTCGTTGTTGGATTAGAAAGTTGTCTTTCGCTTTTCTGAGGATTACGGACAACTCTAAGCCAGGAGTAGCACGAAGGGTAACTGGTCCCAATGGGTAGTTTCGGAACCAGTTACCCTTCTTTTTATTACATACTTATCAAGTTTCGTAAGTTTCGCCTTCACCGAGACCAGATTGGAGCTAATCCTTAGTAGAACAGATGTTCTATAAAGCTGTCTTGGTGGATATCTCAGGCTTTATGGTACGCTTCGCTTCAAAGTAAGCATGTGAAGATCATTTGATCAAATTGCTATTGCTATTAGGGATTTAGATTCTCAAAGTGTAACTTCGATCAATTTACTTTAGTAAGGGCAAATCATTTCAAGAAATGCAGCATCTCGAGCTCCACTTTTTCAATGTAAATCTTGTCACCGCCAAACTAGCGTTACCTCCGGAACCATCTTTCATCGAAGTCATATCTCTTTATCCAAGTGGTTCTCCGCTATCTATCTATTGTCCAACGACAAGCGTGGTCTTTCGGCTACTACCCCCTAGCCATCAGAGCCCTTGCTAAATTCGTTCAAGTTTCTTATTCGACTGGCTGGTTGATGCTAAATAAGCTACCTAAGGCAATGGCTGAGCGTAATGGCTGAGCGAGATGGTTTATACAAACTTGGAGAAAACGCCTGAGTAGATGAGTTCTTTTTAGGTGGTGAGAGCCATGGCGAAGGCTAAAGAGGAAAGGGAACAAAACAAACCAATGTTCTAATTGGAGTGTCGATTAGCAATGGTGCTCCTACTCATTGCTTCATGGAAGTAATCAAAGATACCACTGCTAAATCACCCAAAAGATG
>NZ_JXYS01000119.1 GCF_000949295.1 Acidithrix ferrooxidans | reverse complement strand
AAACTTGGAGGAAACGTCTGAGTAGATGAGTTCTTTTTAGGTGGTGAGAGCCATGGCGAAGGCAGAAGAGGAAAGGGAACAAAACAAACCAATGTCCTAATTGGAGTGTCGATTAGCAATGGTGCTCCTACTCATTGCTTCATGGAAGTAATCAAAGATACCACTGCTAAATCACCCAAAGATGTTTTTGTGAGACGTTTAGATTCCGATACCAAGCTGATAAGTGATGGTAACCCAAGTTACGGGGTATGTGCTCGAGACCTTGGACTAGCGCATTCGATCACTCTATCCAAAGACGAACAAGCACATGTAACATTCAAATGGCTCAACATCCTGATAGGGAACTGCAAGAAATTTATCGACGGAACATACCACGGACGTGAGGAACATAAGCAATTTTACCTCGAGGAATTCGCATACCGATTCAACCGAAGGCACTTTGAAATGTCATTGGTAGAGCGACTTCTCAATACATGTGTGTTTGCGTCTCCACATCCGCTACTCCGCGAATCTGATTCCAAAATGGCTCTTGCTTACGAAACTTGATAAGTATGTTCCAGAATGAGCGGCGCTAAGTGCGAAGTGAACTCAGTCATTGGAGAACACCTCCTCGGCCACTGGCCACCTCACGATGCTGAGCGCACAGTCCTTCAAATGTGTAAAGTCGGCGCTGAGATAGGGCCCTAGGGAATTGGGCGATGTGTGGCCGAGGGTCCGGCTGATGACCGGCTGGGGAACGCCCTGGCCCAAAAGGGTGGTCGCTAGATGGTGCCGAAAGAGATGTAGTCCCCGTCGATCACCAAAGGATTGTCGGATGCCGCTAGAGCGCATTATCTGCGCTGCGACGTTGCCAAGACTCCTACTTTGTAATCGTTCATAGGGCCGACGTTGGGACAGGAAAATGTATCGACTGTCTGTTGATGGACGCTCATGGGTTAGAAAATCATAGAGGGCATTGCCGACGCCGGTTGTCAAGGGGAGCTCCAGTGGCACCGTTGTTTTCTGCTGGCGAATGGTGATGACGTCCCGATCCCAATCAAGGCAATCAAGGGTCATGGCCGCGATATCGCAACTTCGTAACCCTGTATACAGCGCGAGCATCCCGATGGCTTTATCGCGCAGCGTTAGTGCGGGGTTCTCGGGTGCGAGGGCCGCCTTCACCTTATCGATCTCTTCAGGGGTGAGATACGGAATGTTCTTGCGCGTTTCCCGTAATGCCGGTAGAAAGGTCAAAATTCGCTTGCACAGGTCTTCGTGGTCGGAGAGACCCGCTTTCAAGACCGCCATAACACTTTTCTTGTACGAAGCACTCCGTCGTAGGGTGCCATCCGAAGACAGAAAGACCGATAGCACTGCCGCTTGGGTTACGTTCATGAGGCGATCGATGCCCTGGTTCTGAAGGGCCAAGAAAAAGGTCGCAGCCTGATGCGATTCGGTGTCGATGGTGGTTGGTTTCTTGCCCTGTTGGGCTGCAATGGCACCGTAGTCGTCAATGATCGATCGGAATTCGGGTGATAGTAATGGGTAAGCGCCTCGTGGAAAAAGCTCATGACGCCGCCGACCATCTGGGAATCGGTGATAGAGATCAAACTGTTCAATAGCGCCAATGATCGTGCGTTTATCCCGGAGATACCCGACAGAGCGCGAGGTGTAGGTATAGTCCCGATACACATCTGCATAACAGGACCAGGCCGCGGAATCCGCCCGAGCCAATATTTGTTTCAACTCCCGGGCGAACCGTTCCACGTAGAGTTTCGAGTAGCCGTGGTCTTCCATGTAGGCAAGAAGCTCGGGATAGTGATCCCGCAGGTTTTGTATATCCATAGGAATGCCCTTCTTTAGATTGACAAAGTGGAGCATACAATGAAATAAAATCCCAACCTTTTCTCTCAAAGCTGGCCGGTGTCAGATTGTTTTGGGGGCCAAGGTTGGGATTTTATTAAGGTTGGGATAACGAAGTTCGTGAATCGACCAGTGTCCCAGTCCCGCCTTCTCGGTGATTCGAGGGACGCCCTTGCCGAAATCGCCCGGATCCAGGGGGCGTCCATAGGTAGAGGTGAAGATGAGATTCTCGTCGTTACGCCACGCCTCACCGCGAAGCAGGGCCTCCTCCTCTTGATCTCGGCGATGACCTTCGAGCAGATCGACCAGCGGCGGCGAGAGGTGCAGCGTGCGCCGACTCCCCTTGGTCTTCAGATCGCTCAAGTGCACGCCGGAGTTATCGCGTACAAGCTGACGACGAACCGTTACCACGACCGCGTCACCGGTGATCTCAATATCCGACCACGCGAGACCAATGATCTCGCCGCGGCGCAACCCGAGCAACAAAGCCAACGTGTAGGCCGCCCCGAGTCGGTGTTCCTTACAGACGGCAAGGAACATCTGCGCCTGCTCGGGGGTCATGGTGCGACCCTCACGGTGCGGCAACTTTGGACCCTCCGCGATCGAGGCCACGTTGCGCGTGACCAATCCGTCCTGCTCGGCCATGCGAAGTGCCCGGCGCAGAGTAGCGCGCGCCATTCGCTTGGTGGACGGGGAGAAGCCACTCTCACCAAGTGCGATCATCATGGCGTTCACGTCAGTGGGCGTCAACTTGTTGAGGCGAATCTTTCCGAGATGGCGAACCAGGTAGAGGCGAACCACGCGTGCGTAGATCTCCTCCGTTCTCACCGACACGGTGCCAGGAATCCGCTTGGATAGCCACGTCTCGAGGTACTGCTCGACGGATAGTCGTTCCGAGGCGAGTTGGGTGCCGTGAAACTTCTGGGGCTGCAATTCTCGCATCTTGTGCAGCGCCTCGGCTTGGGTCTTCGCCTGGAACGTTCGACGCTTGCGCTTCCCGTCCACCCAGCCTAAGTCGATCGACGCGACCCACTTGCCGTCTTTGGTCTTGTAGACCGATCCCTCACCATTGCCTCGGCGACTGGTCATGTGATCTCCTTCATTAGTAGAAAACGTAGGTGATTCGAGAACTCCGTGCTGGATCTAGTACTCACGTCCACCACCCGCCACAAAATCCTCAACATCGCTGACTCTGATCCGTCGCGACCGACCGATGTAGACCGACGCCAGACTGCCCGATTCCAGCAGTTCGTAGACCTTGGAACGACTGATGGAGAGAGCCGCACCGGCTTCGGGCACGGTGAGGAGGAGTTTCCGCACCGGTAGCCCCTGCTGGACGGCGAGGTCTTCAATCATGATCGATTCAACCGAGCGCGTACTGACGTAGTTGGTCAGCGGCGTCAGCGCGACGCCTTGGGTCACAACAGACTCGTTCGCGCAGCACTCGTCCTCACCGTCAGGGCACCACCCACCACGCCAGCACTGCGCACCGGTGGAGCACCTCTTGGTGACGTCCGTATCGAGAGCGAACCCGTCCACGTCGGTGTCGTATGCCACCGGCAAAGAGACTCGCTTCGTCACGGTGTCACCTCTTTCAGTCCCCGAGTTCGCGTTCGACGTCAGCGACCGAACTCAACGCAGCGGCGACTGCTCGACGCCGGCGCTCTGCCACGTCCTTCGCGACGAACGTACGCCAGGCCTCTTCGTCCTCAGCCAGGACTGGTCGACTCGGAAAGTGCTCCGTGGTCGTGCAGCGCAAGTACCCGCTGAAGGTGCGTAATTGATTCGTTGCGTCGCGAAAAGCGCGATGCCATTCCGTCCCCGCGGAGAGGGGTGACGACGCATCGTAGGCCACGCGCTCGTGATCCCTGAGCGCCTGTAACGCTGACACGATGGCCGGGTGTTGATACCAGCACGCTGGCACGTAATGAAAATCCAGCTCGTCGTAGCGTTCGCGCAGGTCCGTGACCCAGGCACGTAACGCCGGCCACTCACGCTCCGCCTCGAAGGGGGTAATCGTCGGCCAGTGAAGAGGCGCCGTCACCTCCTTCGTCGCCACGCGCCGCGCGCTCGCCGGACGAGTCGGACGGCCCGGCACCGAGGGCGTGTGGTCACTCATTGTTCATCCGCCTCGTCGATCCGTCCGTCTAACTTTCGCGTCTCGTCACTCAACAACGTGACCATGGACTTCCCTCGACGTGGTGGTCCCTGATGGCACAACGACACTCCCACCAAGAAGACTTCCTGGGACCCCCACATCCCAACCGGTCCTATCGGAATCAGGTCACCATCAGAAGCGCTGACCTGACCATCCGAGAACGGCACTGGCGGCACGTCACGATGACGCCGCAGCACCTGGGCGCGTGGCGTGGTGGTGGACTCGTCATTGGTCTGCTCACCGTTTTCGGTCGCGAGGAAGCGTCTGTGCCACCACCCCCGTATGACCCGGCGCCTACGCATCGTTGCGCCTCTCACGCAGCACTTTCTCAACCGCCTTCTTGTTCGCGCGCAACTCACGAACTTCCTTTCGCTTGCGCTTGGTCCATGGTTTTAGCGTCAACATGATTGGTTTGGCATTGCGCAACAACAACAGAGCGTGACCCATCGGAATGGAGCGGATCATGGCCGGATCCAAGACGGGGCGCTGGCGCGTGGTCTCTGAGACGCTGGGCGCGGTGCCGTCGCCGCCGTGGTGCGTGGTCGAAGTTTCCGTGACGTCGCGGTCGCCAATCAACCGGGAGATGTCAGAAAGATCGCCGGTACTGCTCGATCCAGGGAGGTACAGTTTGACGTTCATAGAGTCCCAAATTCCCTGGGCCACTTCGAAGCCGAATTGGGCACGCAGTTGGGCGAGCGACTGCACCACGGCGACCGTGGTGATACCGTTTCCCCCGCCAGAAGACGCCACGCCGCCGAGTGACTTTAATGGGTAGTTAGAAATTTCGTCGAGGATCAAGGAAAGTGACGGATTCAGAAATCCGTTACTCGATTTCGACGCCTCGTGATACGCAACGTCGATGACGTCCTGAATCAGGGCTGTGATGAAGTTCTCCATAACCATGCTGCCACCGGCGGTTCCGAGCAAATAGAGCGTTCCTCGTCCGTTGATGAAGTCGAACGGTGAAAAGGCTGCGCCAGGTTCGGGGGTGAGTTGGGTCACGATTTTGGGGTCGAGTAATGGCGCCCAGACCGTACGAACAAACGACCACACAATATCGCGATGTCTCTCGTCAGACGAGATCACCCCATCGAGTGCCTGCGACCACCCTGGGGTCGCGGACGGATTTTCAGCCAAAATCTTGACTGCTTCGCGAGAATTAGAAGCCGACAGGCTCCAGCGAAGTAGATCGGATGCAGTTCGACCCTCGATCGCCCCGGCGTGGAGCAGGCACTGAGTTACTATTTCGGTTTCTTTAACCCACAGACCGGCATCTTTGACTCCTTCGCCAACGCCAGCGCACAACGTGCTCGCTCTACGAATGCTGGTCGAGGGCGACTCGCAGCCCCTCAGGGGCGACCACCTCTTCAGTGGACCCGTCACGCTCGTCACGCTCGTCACGAGCCCCTCCGGATCCATGATCGAAATTTCCCCGATCTTGGAGCGTGCGATCATCGTGAGAACGAGATTGTCGATCTTGGTGGAGGTCGTTACCACTGCGCCCGGTGCGTCGAGGATGAAGGGGATGATGAAATTGATTCCCTTACCTGACCTTGGGGGGCCAACGATTCCTATGCTCAATTCATAACTGGAATAGCAATCCACTCGGTGGCTCTTACCAAGAACAAACCCGAGGTCACGTGGCTTCGGCCACTTCACTGATGAACGTATCGTTGCCCGTAAGTGCTTTCTTCCGGCAATGGCTTTCACCTCGCGAGCACTGGCGAATCCGGGGAGCGTGTCCTGATCGGTGGCTCTATCGCGCGAGCGATTCTTCACTCGAGCAATCAGATACCACGGTCCCCCGATCGACACGACGAAAACGAAAACAGTCGATGCCCAGTAGAGGTCTCGAGGGCCGACGGGGACGCCCCATGCCAGTGAAGGGTTACGGAGGTGTGAGATGAAATTGAGCAGCGGCGGCGCGCTATGAATAGGAAAACCATTGCCGGAAAGAAGTGCACTCAGCAGTCCCCCGCCGACGAAGAGAAAATACGCAGCGAGGCACAGCGCGATCACCCAAGCGAATGTGTAGTCATCTTTATGATCGGTTCGCACGCTCACCGCGACACCACACCTTCGCTTGACTGAAGCGCGTCGAACGACACGAATCTCCCGTGGGTGCGTGCGTGAGCAACGACAGCGGACCGATCGCCAATGCGACGCGCACGTTCACCTCGTTCCAAGTTTGAAAGTACGAGCGTCTTCGTCAATGAGGGTCCCGACACCCCACCGGTAATGGTGCCTGCGCCCGACTCGAGTGCGTCGAACCACGTAGCAGAACAGCTTGTTAGTTGGAGAATTAAATGACTTCGCACTCCCGAGGTTGCAATGCCTTTGACGTCAACGAGACGAGGCGAGGTGCCAACCGAGGAATTCCCATAGGCGATCGACGAGTGTGCAGGACTCTTTGCCGCCGGGAGCGATACTGGTACCGGAAGCGAAGCAATGGTGTTCGACGTGAACAGGCCAAGTGACTCATCACTCTCAGTCGAGTACTTCGACACCGGGGGTTAGTGCGCTAACTCCTGGCGTCGTACCGACAACCACTGTTCGAATCCGTTCGATCACCTTGATTCCTCACTAATCTTTCTTTGATTAGTTTAGCAATCAATTATGGATATGCAAACATTGCTTAATAAGATTCCTTGAAGATCCATCGGTGCACTACTGTCGGGTGATGACCACAAAGCAACCACGATCGTCCTGGCCATCCGAAGAGTGGGGACTCTGGTTTCGACCCGGCTATCTAGAGCCGGCCTTCGACGTTCGAAACCCCTCAGACGAGGACGGCTTCGATGCTGCAGTGCTCTTCATCCAAAAGATCAGACCAATTCTTGAGGCGCAGGTTGAAGAGTTCATAACTGAAAGATGTCGCGAGCGACGAGTCGAAGGCCCTAACCTGAGGCGCATCGCCCGGGTTGTTCTTTGGCAGGCGCTGAGCGAACACGACGAGTCGATGATGATCGAGAGTTCGGCTTCGGCTCGCGAGGCCGGCTTGCCCTGGTCAATGTTGTCCGAGGTTACAAACTCCAAGGGACCGTCCAACTTCAGGCGACGGTGGGGAGCCGAGGTCGAAGAAGCAATTGTCAACAGATCCTTCCGTCGCGACGAACACGACCCCCTTTACGGTGACACGAATTACACGACTCCAGAAGTTGTTGACGCTCCTCGAAAGGCGAACCGCAAGGCCGCAGCTAGAACGCCGCCTGCCGGAGCGTGACGAATATGAGTACGAGAAAGCTGACAGCGCTCAGGGCCGGCGAGTGCGTGAGAAGGGCGTCAAATACCTGTGATTCCAAGAACAGAGGCCCGGTCACATGAGACGGTGCGCAACTGGATCTCACGGTTCACCGACAACGCTTTCGTCACGGAGCTGATCGGCACGCAGGTCCTTTTTAACTTCGACGACCCGAGTTTTAGTCAACGTCGTCACTCGAGGTCATCTGCTCGGCGCAGATCTCGGACCCTGAGCCTCTCGCACACCCATCAATCCAACCCTGCACAACTCTCGGTGTCAATGGCGTCCATCGCGTTGCGGCGAGGAGTCTCTCATCAGCGGAGCGAGGGCGATGGAATTGACATCGTAGGGAACGCCGTACTCACCTTGAATGTCACCAGCGACGACGTGATCACGAAACCATCCTCACCGTCAACGTCGATGTCATCGTCATTTGACGCGTCCGGCAACAATGATAAAGAGTTCGGCTTCGCGACGTGGCTTGTCTAAGTCAATGTCGCCTGAGGTTACAAACTCTAAGGGACCAATCCAACTCCACTGTCAACGGTGGGGAGTCGGCGTCGAAGAACCAACTGTTCATATGGCCATTCGACGTGGCCAACATGAGCCGGCGGCCCCGGCATACGGCGACAGGGATTGCACGATCTCGGATACGAACGGCGCTAACTAACGCTCACCCGTCGCGCGACCCTAGTTAAGATCCTCCAAGATTTCTTTAACGAACTCTTCGCCTCCCGCAAGATGCACAAGCAACTTTAAGCCGTTAACAAAAACCAACTCCACAAACATGCGCGTGGCCTCGTCCCCATCACCGTGATTGGGAACAAAACTCACCGGCACGGCATATAACACCAAGTCCAGATTGATTCTCGTCCATTTTGGATTGAGATCACCTTTCATACCCTGGTGATTCTCTTCTAATGGAGTCGAGTCATAAACATTGACTTTGATGAAATTTGACATACCTGGAACTGTAACTGGCATGTCGGCCCCAACGACCATTGTCAATCCAACTTACATCTACCGTCGGGGCGGCGAGTTGAGGGTCTGACCATCTCTACGGAGTGAGGGTGCCTGCGGAGTGAGGTGTGCCTGCGGAGTGAGGTGTGCCAGTGGAGTGAGGTGTGCCAGTGGAGTGAGGTGTGCCAGTGGAGTGAGGTGTGCCAGTGGAGTGAGGTGTGCCAGTGGAGTGAGGTGTGCCAGTGGAGTGAGGTGTGCCAGTGGAGTGAGGTGTGCCAGTGGAGTGAGGTGTGCCAGTGGAGNGAGGTGTGCCAGTGGAGTGAGGTGT
>NZ_JXYS01000118.1 GCF_000949295.1 Acidithrix ferrooxidans | reverse complement strand
ATGCAGCATCTCGAGCTCCACTTTTTCAATGTAAATCTTGTCACCGTCAAACTAGCGTTACCTCCGGAACCATCTTCCATCGAAGCCATATCTCTTTATCCAAGTGGTTCTCCGCTATCTATCTATTGTCCAACGACAAGCGTGGTCTTTCGGCTACTACCATTGCTAAATTCGTTCAAGTATCTTATTCGACTGGCTGGTTGATGCTAAATAAGCTACGAAAAGCAATGACTGACCGAAATGGTTTATATAAACTTGGAGGAAACGTCCAGGTAGATGAGTTCTTTTTAGGTGGTGAGAGCCATGGCGAAGGCAGAAGAGGAAAGGGAACAAAACAAACCAATGTCCTAATTGGAGTGTCGATTAGCAATGGTGCTCCTACTCATTGCTTCATGGAAGTAATCAAAGATACCACTGCTAAATCACCCAAAGATGTTTTTGTGAGACGTTTAGATTCTAATACCAAGCTGATAAGTGATGGTAACCCAAGTTACGGGGTATGTGCTGAAAGACCTTGGACTAGCGCACTGGTTCACTCTATCCAAAGACGAACAAGCACATGTAACATTCAAATGGCTCAAGATCCTAAATTGGAAACTGCAAGAAATTTATCGACGGAACATACCACGGACGTGAGGAACATAAGCAACTTTACCTCGAGGAATTCGCATACCGATTCAACCGAAGGCACTTTGAAATGTCCTTGGTAGAGCGACTTCTCAATACATGTGTGTTTGCGTCTCCACATCCGCTACTCCGCGAATCTGATTCCAAAATGGCTCTTGCTTACGAAACTTGATAAGTATGTTGCGCAATGTCTCCTAGAAAGTCGATCGATCCCACGGTGCATGAATCAGAGAAGCTGGCTCATGCTAGCTTGACTCGGTTGTCCTGGAGCCTAGTTGTTTTTGATTGTCAATATAACGTAAGCAGGTTTAGCTTCGTGGGTCAATTTGGATTCGCTTAGATGGGTAGTAACTATCCAATTGGCAAGCTCAAAAGGAACTCCTAACAACTGAATCTAATCTAAATTCAGAGATCCCTAATTATCTCTGAATTGCTACTGGATCTCTCATGGTGCGTTTTGATAATTGAAAGTTGAGTGGGCCAGTAACCTAAATGTGCTGGGACCATTTTTGGTCAAGCGTTTTCGTCACGATATATGTGTGGATGTGGGATTGACCCAATGGTAGGTGCATCTGATAGTGGTTCGTTGCCGCTTAGATCTTTCGTTTGGTTAACGCTAATGCGTCGGCGTTAATTCGATGAGGGGGCGAGATAATCAAGTACCGGAGATAATTTGGCTAGCGATCCTGTATTTCGGATCAAAGGTGAGAATACGGCGCGCTATGGCGGTGTTAGATCGTGCTGATGAGTTTTAACACCACCTTCCCATGTCGGTTAGCTTTACTCAAAAGGACATGAAGGCGAACCTTCGAAATCCTGGATTGTTTTAATTAGTTCAAGCAGTGCTGGAATGGCGGATATGATGGCAGCCTTGGCATCTAGATTGATGTCGTCAAGTCCCCTAACCAAGAGCGACAAGCGGTGGTCTCTAAGAGTGGAGATAGTCTCCTCTCCATATGGAGTTAGACAGAGTGTGCCTACTCTTCGGTCATTATCTGAGGTGGTTCGATTGAGGATGCCCAGCTTCATCAATCGCTTGATCAAGGTGGAGGCTGTATTTGGAGCAATAGAGAGTGCATTGGCCATTACGCCTACTCTCACATTGGGGTGATCATAGACATATCGAAGTAACTCATATTCAGGTGATGAGAAGACGCCATCTGTGTATAACTCTCTTTGGCTTCGACGAAGGGTACGCCGAAGTTGGCCAATGGCCTGTGCTAATTCCACCGCAACTTCGTTAGTGACACCATTTGCTTCGGTCATCGACTATAGTTTATTCTGTAACAGAAATAAATCTCCTGAAGGTCTCAAAATTCTGCGTTAGGTAATTGGTGTCGTTCGATCGGTCTCGATATCGTTTATATCTCCTTTTTCGGCGGAGTTAGGGACGCGACAGGTGGGTAGTCAATTGCCCTTCGATTTGCATTTTGGAAAGGTCGCCAATGGCCGCTTTACTAGCGTCAACTAACGGTAAATCTGTATCGCAGAATGATCGATATAAATGGATTGCTCTCTCCAATACTACTCTAGGCGTATTGATGGCGACGATAGATTCATCGATCACCCTTATTGCGCTTCCAGATATCTTTCGAGGAATCGGCCTCAACCCACTTGGACCCGGTAATAGCTTTTATCTGCTTTGGATGATTCTTGGGTTTTTGATCGTAACAAGCGTCTTGGTGGTGAGTCTTGGCCGTTTGGGTGACATCTACGGTCGAGTTAAGATGTATAACCTGGGCTTTGTTATCTATACGGTTGGCTCTTTGCTATTGACCATAGACCCCTATAAGGGAAGGTCAGGAGCCCTCTTTTTGATCGTTATGCGTTTGGTGCAAGGGTTAGGTTCGGCCTTCTTGGTGGCTAATGCTTCGGCGATTTTGGCCGATGCGTTCCCGGCAAACCAAAGAGGTACGGCTCTTGGAATCAACCAGGTCGCTGGTATTTCGGGTTCCTTTATCGGCTTGATTTTAGGAGGTTTACTAGCTCCTATCGATTGGAGATTGATCTTTCTAATTTCAGTCCCGATTGGACTTTTTGGGACCATTTGGGCATATCTAAAGCTAGAGGAACGGGGTATCAGAAAGCCAGCTAAGATCGACTGGCTTGGCAACGTTACATTCGCTATTGGATTGATATTAATTATGGTTGGTATTACCTACGGCATCCAACCGCACGGTACGAGCGCCACTGGATGGACATCCCCATTGGTTCTTGGAGAATTGATCAGCGGCATTGCATTCTTTGCGATCTTTGGATTTATTGAAACCAAGAGTGCCTATCCAATGTTTCGAATTTCCTTGTTCAAAATTCGGGCCTTTAGCTTTGGTACGATATCTACATTCTTAGTCTCGATTTCTCGCGGCGGCTTAATGTTTATGCTAATTATTTGGTTGCAGGGGATCTGGCTTCCCCTCCATGGTTATAGTTTTTCCGCCACTCCATTGTGGGCGGGAATATATATGCTCCCTCTAACTCTGGGCTTTCTAATTGCGGGGCCCATGTCAGGCTACCTGTCAGACCGATATGGTCCTAGAATCTTCGCAACGATTGGTCCGATCGGAACAGCGTTAGCCTTTGTGGGGTTTCTAGAACTCTCTGTCGACTTCTCGTATTGGACATTCGGCCTTATCTTGTTTGTCTCGGGCCTCTCTCAAGGGGTGTTTGCGGCGCCGAATCGTGCTGCGGTTATGAATAGCCTTCCGGCTGAAAACCGAGGAGTTGGTGGTGCGATGAATTCGACCTTTCAAAACTCTGCGCAGGTGTTTTCTATCGGAATTTTCTTCTCTCTCATGATCGCAGGGCTATCAATCTCTTTGCCTGGTGCGCTAGTTAGTGGATTGGGTTCTCAGGGAGTAGCACACGCTACAGCTGTAACGCTGTCTCATGTGCCTCCTGTTTCCGTGCTCTTTGCCGCACTCTTAGGGTATAATCCGATAGCTAAGCTTCTGGGTCCCCACAATATGTCATTGCTTTCACATCATGCCGCGACCGTTTTGACTGGTCGAACATTCTTCCCGAAGTTAATCTCAGCTCCTTTTGCATCAGGGCTGCGTGAAGCTTTCATCTTTGCTATCGTAGCTTGCATCATAGCTGCCGTTATTTCGGCTGGTCGGGGTCGAGGTGACAACATTGCGCTCAAGTCGGAACTAAATGATGACTCGCCGATTGAGATAAATGTCGAAGGGATCTAAGGGCTCTTGGGAGCTAAAGTAGTTTGTGCTGTTGCCAATAGGAAGATAATTAAAAGAGTCGCCAACTCTAAATGATTGGTCGACGTTACCGAACTTGATTAAGTGCTATTTAGTATCAGTAATTACATCTAGATGGTGCTAGCTTTTGGCTAAAGTGATCTTTTTGTAGGTGTTGTTGTTTAGGCTGGTGGGCTTGGGGTCGTAATGATTGATTTAATAGTTAATTTAATCTCAACTATTTATTGTGATAGTGATAGTTATGTGGATAAGCCAAGAGTTATTGATTGTTCATTTGATTGTAGATTATGGTAAGGTTTTTTTCAAGAGATCTTTTTATAATTAAAGTAAATTTAGCTATTCAAAGTCCATAAGCCTATGGTAAATGGTGCGTAGTTGGTCTTTGATGTCGTTTTTATGCCGATAATCTACCCCCTAGCTAAATTTGGGCCTTGTTCCTATTTCGCAGCAGAGCTATCGACAATGTAAGGCTTTGCTTGAAGATCATACATTGCTATACATTGCTTGAGATTTAGTTCGCGCGATCTTATTAGCGCCATTAGTGTTGATAATTTTATTAACTAAACATAGGGTGTTAGCGGCAGCTATATTATTAGATTAGTTTGCGTACCAGATCTCAAATATGTTAGCCTCAGGCGCTCCTAGCTTTACGCTAAATCAAATGGAATTAGGTCTTGTTTTGGTGACTTATTTAGCTGGTAATTACGCCAACTCTGAAACGACGAGGTGTCGCTTGGGCTTAGACGCATTTGCATTGCCGAATGGGGCCATCATTCACCAAAGAGAAACTTCAAGATGTCAGATCTAGTGACAACGGCTACAACTTTGGGGCCATCGGTAACAGCTAGGGTACGCAACTTGAGATCGTGCATAATTGTCGCTGCGGTCTCTATAGTGTCATTGACCTTTACCGAGGCTGTCTTCGTGGTCTCCATTGCATCGGCGACCTTGGATGCGTATGCGGCGCGGAGCTGCGTCTCGTAATGCTTGACAGCAGGTGGCCACGCGCCAAATTCAGCGAATATCCCAAATACCGTGGGAAGGTGTAGTCGAACACCCTCGACTAATAGATCATCATCGCTAAAGATTCCAATGAGCGCTGCTTTGTCATCAAGTACTGGCAGTACTGAGACGTTGTTTTTGATTAATTTGGCTGCCGCCTCTTGGATTGACTCCTGTGGCTCGACATATATCAGGCTGGTTGACATTATTGAGGAAACTGCGGTATTCGATGGATCACGTTTAGTGGTTGCCATAGCTATGATCTCCTTTTACTTTATCAAGGTCACATTAGATATTGTGGCATTTATATCTACAATCTACTCCTATTCGAGATGATATTCCATTTTCCTTTAGGAATGGCTACCAAAGGTTACTTTAGTGCTAATGATCTCGCATCCCGCAAAATATGATAGCGAGGGTAGGTACTTTTTGAAGATCGCTGGTTCCAATGCTGATTTGGTTATTCACTGCACTCATCGCTTTTGCTTTGCGGCGACAAATGCTTACCGAAGGTGAGGATGACTAGTTTCTTTGGAGATGAACTAAGCAACCGACAGACCATGCCTAAGGAGTTCAATGTCTTGAATCAAAGTAGTCGTATGTGCCCTAAATCATCCAGCCTGCTTCGGTGTCAGTGGGAGATAGATCTGCAGTTTCCTTGGAGGTCCTTCGACTATGGTTTTCAATTTGCTTCATATTAGCTAGTTATGGTTGGGATTCTCTGGCCATGTAGGCAAAGTTTGCTATCGAACCTCTATTGGATACTGGTTTTCAATTGGGATAAATGTTTTGCCTTTGGTCCAATAACGTTGTTATTTGTCCAGTTATATGCGGATAGGTAAGCGTATTTATGGTCGATTACTTTTGACAGACTTATGAGTTTTTAGGGAATAGGTACCTTGGAAGCTGTATCCATTGGTGTGGGATTGTCTGGAACAAGGAGGCGCGCCGAGCTTTTTATGGGTTAGGGGCAATTGTGTGTAAAGATCCTTATTGGCTGGTGGTGAATTATTTATTTCGATGGTCCTCCAAATCGATCCATCGGCAGCGCTAGTCAGTTCGCTATCGGTGGTTTTTTCAATGAAGGGTACGTGGGTTAATTTTCCATCTAACGATATCGGATCATTCCAGCAATTTAATGTAACCCTGGTGTGAATATAATCATAAGACTTTATTGATTAATAGGATTGTAATTCGCCCATGTACGGTAGTTTGGGATAATGAATTTCGAGGGTTTTTTAAAGGAACTTGAGCCGACCGTAGGGTCGCTTATGACAAAGCATCTCGGAATGTCCAAGGAGTGGTTTCCTCATGAATTGGTACCATGGTCTAGAGGTCGTGACTTTGTGGCTGGGGAGGAGTGGGACAGTTCTTCTTCGACCATTAGTCCGGGAACAAGAAGTGCACTCTTTGTCAACTTACTTACAGAGGACAACCTTCCGTATTATTTCAATGCCTTGCTTGCGGCTTTCGGAAGTGATGATAGCTGGGGAGCCTGGGCTCGTCGATGGACAGCCGAGGAGCACCGTCACTCCATCGTAATTCGTGACTATTTGACGGTCACTCGTTTGATTGATCCAATTACCCTGGAACGTAGTCGAATGAACCAAGTGTCGAATGGTATCGTACCGGAACCTGTCTCTCCTGTCGACACAATTGCATACGTTACTCTTCAAGAGCTCGCAACTAGGGTGGCCCACCGAAATACGGGTAAGTTAATCGGAGACGAAGTTGGCTTTGCTATTATGGCTCGCGTTGCTAGCGATGAGAATCTCCATCATCTTTTCTATCGTGACTTGACCCTGGCTGCTCTGGAGCGAAATCCCAGCGAGACGCTTGAGGCGATCGAACGGCAAGTCCGAAGTTTTTCCATGCCTGGAACTGGAATAGATGGGTTTACGGAGCACTCTAAGAATATCGCAAAAGAGGGTATTTACGACTTTAGCCTTCATTACGACCAAGTCATAGTTCCAGTTGTCCTTAGGAATTGGCGAATTTGTGAACTGAGCGGCCTTACACCGGAGGCGGATGCTGCTCGGGAGCGACTAATGAAGTTTATCGCCCGCCTTGAGGTGGCAGCTCGACGAACCAGAGCACGCAGAGACGATATTGAGGGTGCGGCTCAATCTAATATGGACCGATCATAGGGCGCTCGTCGACAATATAGACACAGGCCTGGTCTATGTGTCATAACCTGTGATATCACTTTAGATTTAAGGCGATTTGTTGCGAATTCGTTTAATTTGTGGTCGCTTTAGTCCGGAATTAAGAGAAGGTCAGTTATCTCGAGGTCTAAAGCATAAGCGGCGCCCCTTACTACTTGGGATTTCATATCCTTTGAACTTCCTCGACGATACAATTTACGACCTAGCCCAAGTAGGTTGTGCTTTTGACGCCTTTGTAATGCGATTCTAAACTATGTTCGGGAGGTTTTGCACTTTGGGTGATCACCCACTCGGGACAGGGCTACTTCTGCTTGTGAGGGGAGTTGGTGGTGGTCGTAGCACTCCTAGCTAGTTTGATGGATCCATAAGTACTTATGGATCCATCAAACTAGCTCCAAATAATTAGCGATAAAGAAATAGCTCCAATTGATAGATAGCTTCAGGTTTATCCTTTTTTATCGGTCCAATATTGATTGATCTGGTGTGGTTTTTCCGATCCAAATGCATTGGCTAAAATACATTGTATTGAATGGTTTTTTACCTTGGGCATTAGGGAGTCCTTCGGTTGACTTTATTCGCTAGGCTAGTGACTAAGTATTGTGCACCTAGATTTTTGGGTATTTGATAGCTTTATCTTCTAGTTAAAATTGGATATCAGAAGATTGTGGTTCTATTTTTGTGCTGTAGTTTTGGGGGCCGTCTGTGACGGAATCCACAAGTTATATTGAGGGATATTTGGAGGAGTTGCGCCTTGTCTTTGGGAGGGCTAATGCAACTATAGACGCATATTATCAGGATCTAGGGAATCTGAGTGCGGTTCTAGAAAATCTTGGCTCTAACCTTTTGAGCGCGGACTCTAGAGTAATCGGTATCGCCATTGACCAACTTGGCAGCCGTTTAGCAACCACTTCCTTGGTGAGGCTTATCTCAGTCGCTAGGGGTTTTTATCGGTATCTCCTAAACATCGGAGCGATCAATCTCTCTCCGCTTGAGGGGTTGGAGGTTCCAAAGGCTCCGCTATATTTCCCAGAGGTATTGGAAATCCACGAAGTGGAAGCGCTCCTAGATGTAATTAATCTTGGTACAGATTATGGAGTTCGGGATCGAGCAATGTTGGAACTGGCCTATGGCTCAGGACTTAGGGCTTCAGAGGTAATAGGAGCCAACGTTGATGATCTGGATTTGGAAGAGGCACTTGCTCGAGTTCGCGGCAAGGGAGATAAGTTCCGCATTGTTCCTCTAACTCCCCTTAGCGTGTCCATGTTGAGGAGGTACATCTACGAAGGAGCTCGTTCGAACTTGGAGGGCCATTCTCGCTCCTCGGCTCTCTTTTACTCCTCTAGGTCCAAGCGGATTTCGCGTCAAGCGCTATGGCAGATAGTGAAGAAATATGCACTTTTAGCGGGCATTCGAACTTCGATTCATCCTCACACCCTACGCCATAGCTGCGCGACTCACATGGTAGCAGGAGGAGCCGATATTAGAAGTGTGCAAGAACTACTTGGTCACTCTTCGATTACCACAACTCAGATCTATACCCATATAACTCCAACTAGGTTGCTGGAGGTCTATCGAGCTTCGCATCCGCGAGCGTAGTTTATCTATCGGGGGAAAGATCTCTATAATCTTAGCATGGAAGAAATTAAGGCTGAAAATAAGTCAATCAAGGAGTTTCTAAACCAAGAGCGTGAGATATTGACGGCCAAGGTACAAGAACTTGGCAAAGACGCAACGGTTAATGGTGGCTATGATCCTAACTTTGCCGACTCGTCAGTTGTGATTGCTGAACGGGTTGAGGCCGAGGGACAATTGGCTAATTTAGAGGTTGCCCTTGCCGAGGTGGAGGTTGCACTCACCAAGTTGGATTCGAATAACTATGGCATCTGTGAGAGTTGCCATAGAGAGATTGCCACCGAACGGCTAGAGGCCATCCCTACCACTCGGTATTGCCGTGATTGCGCATCAAACCATAAGGCCTAGCTTCAATTACAAGGGCGAAAGTTGTAGTTACCACAATTCGCATATCATTGATAGGTAACAAATATGTGTAGACGTGGAGCTAACTAGTTGAACCGTAAAGTTCTAATATATGCCGGTATCGCCCTTGTGGCATTTATTGCTCTCTCAAAAGGAATCTTGAATGTCTACTTAGGTATAAATTTTCTTGCGGCGATCATCGCTCTTGTCTTGCACGAGATTTCGCATGGATTGGTGGCTCTTTATTATGGCGATCATACTGCAGCTAAAGCGGGTCGCCTCCGTCTAAACCCACTGGCTCACATTGATCCATTTGGTACATTGATACTACCGGGTATGTTGATGCTTTTAGGGCTTACCCCGATTGGATACGCCAAGCCGGTGCCCGTAAACGCCGCTAATTTGCGCAATCCAAGACGTTCATCCTTGGTGGTCTCTTTAGCGGGCCCAGTTACGAATTTGATTCTCTCGATATTAGCCGGGATCATTCTTAGAATCTTTGTCTTTTCGAACTCCTATGGCAGTACGACTCCGATTCTGGGTGGGTCCATAAATACCACTAGCTTAATTGGCTATTTCTGGGTTTATTTCGGCATAATAAACGCTATTTACTTTATATTCAACATTCTTCCTATACCGCCTCTTGATGGTTCGGCTATTCTTCGTCGCGTTATAGGTGAGTATAAGTTTGCTGCAATTACGGCTAATCTAAAGTTTTTGATACCGATTCTACT
This sequence comes from Acidithrix ferrooxidans, assembly GCF_000949295.1. Classification (GTDB taxonomy): domain Bacteria; phylum Actinomycetota; class Acidimicrobiia; order Acidimicrobiales; family Acidimicrobiaceae; genus Acidithrix; species Acidithrix ferrooxidans. The sequence goes on along the minus strand of NZ_JXYS01000118.1, from coordinate 1,904 downwards.
TTTGGTAGTCTTTATTTTCCCAGGGGCGCTGAGCTCGATATTTGCGCCAATCGTACGATTATGGCTCGACGTTTTTCTTCCTTCGACCGCTTACCTATGATTTTAGAGCCATATCTCCATTTCGATGGAGGTCGACGATAGCGGGGTTGCAAATTTTGGTGAGTGTGGATTGTTCGATCTTAGATGAAGGCACTAAGGGCCATTTGAACCTCTTGGAACGTAGCGGCCCAACTCTTTGATGGGCGTCAAAGTCGTTTTTTGGTACGTATCTCTTTGCCTTTTCCCTTATAATTGAGTTGGTCGAGTTTTTCCCATTGGCGATCTTAAAAGGGCTCTCCTAAAATAGATGTGGATCAAGCAACCCTTTCGTAGGGGAGCTTGAGATCAATCGGACCGCATGAAAGCATCACCAAGCAAGTGTTGATTTTGCAGAGTGAAGACCATAGCATCTAGCAATGGCGGATCTAATATATTGTTTAGACCCTCAAGCCTTCCGTTGGAGACACCCTTTTCAAGCTAGGGGGCTCAATAGCAGCCATAATTCCATCTTTATGGGTTCGAATTGTCTTTGATAATCTGACAAAGCTAGGTATCTGTGATCGTGAAGCACGAGCACACCAGGAATCCAAGAACTCAGCTACTTCGTCATTGGATAATCCACTACCGAATATCCCTCTTAGGGATTCTTTCATCTCTAAGGGCTTTAGAAGTATTGCAGCGGTTGACTTTATTTGACGTAGAGTCTCATTTTGGCGTTGAGTCAAATCACCAGGATTCTTTAGTAATGCCCATCTTGCACTCACAAACCTACGGGCGTAATCTGGAGTAGGAAGTTTTCTCAGTTGGCGCCATAGGTCGCATCTTACCTCCTCCAGGGCCTCAGTGCCCAATTTAACGACATGAAAAGGATCGAGTGCGATTTGAGTATCTGGTGTGCGATCAGCGAAAGCTTTAGCAAAAGCTGGTCCCATGTCCATTGTTGCTACTTGTGTGAGAGCTTGGAACGTTGCGAACCAAGCTCACATAAGAACCCATCTAGACTCTTAGCGCTTTTTCCTTCTGCTCCATAGACGATCTTTCCAGTTTCATGATCTGTTACGGGCTCTAAATAACTTGGGTTATGTACTTATGGTGTTTACGATAGGCAATCTCATCTACCCCTATTATTGAGAGCTTATCTAGTCGCTTTGGATCGATCTCTTTGGCTACTACTCTCTCACAGATCGTACCAACTGTTTTCTGAGCAATCCGGGTGAGCTTCGTAACTGTTGTTTTATCCATCTTTGCGGTTGAGCCGGCAACTAGATGTTCAAAGTCTCTCGTGAAGCGTGTTACTGGCCATTGAGAACTGCAAGTTGGTGGACACGAAGAATGCATACAAGTGGCCATCACTTTTGCACATTTTACCACAGCTCGCGTTTATCTGAGGCCGCTTTTTTTACTATTACAGTAGCTATTTCATTCGGTCCTTCTATGGGCATTTCTTGTCGAGGAGGTGAAATAATGTAACCTTTGGTCGCAAAGGTCTATTATCTACTCCAACTTGCATCCAAGAGCAGTTAATTGTCGATTAGATGAAAGTGCTCTATCGAGGCGCAGTGTGATTTTTAGATAGGGTTGAGATTTCGTTGAGGGCGACTTGGAAAAGATCTCTTTATTATTCTTTTTTATGGGTAGTAGCTACAGGTTGTTGAGCCTGTGGGCGAAGATCGTTGGATTGTGCGTAAACGCGAAGCGTTTTCCACATTTCAACTTTCGTTTGCGTAGCAATCGTCCACAACTCAATAACCCCCATTACGTTCCTGGATAGGTGGAGGTTATAGATTCTAGATTCTAGAGATCTAGCGAGTATTGACGGCAACCGCAAGTTACCCAACCCAACCAAGAGGCCCCATCGTGAACCC
>NZ_JXYS01000117.1 GCF_000949295.1 Acidithrix ferrooxidans | reverse complement strand
AAATGCAGCATCTCGAGCTCCACTTTTTCAATGTAAATCTTGTCACCGTCAAACTAGCGTTACCTCCGGAACCATCTTCCATCGAAGCCATATCTCTTTATCCAAGTGGTTCTCCGCTATCTATCTATTGTCCAACGACAAGCGTGGTCTTTCGGCTACTACCATTGCTAAATTCGTTCAAGTATCTTATTCGACTGGCTGGTTGATGCTAAATAAGCTACGAAAAGCAATGGCTGACCGAAATGGTTTATATAAACTTGGAGGAAACGTCCAGGTAGATGAGTTCTTTTTAGGTGGTGAGAGCCATGGCGAAGGCAGAAGAGGAAAGGGAACAAAACAAACCAATGTCCTAATTGGAGTGTCGATTAGCAATGGTGCTCCTACTCATTGCTTCATGGAAGTAATCAAAGATACCACTGCTAAATCATTCAAAGATGTTTTTGTGAGACGTTTAGATTCCGATACCAAGCTGATAAGTGATGGTAACCCAAGTTACGGGGTATGTGCTCGAGACCTTGGACTAGCGCATTCGATCACTCTATCCAAAGACGAACAAGCACATGTAACATTCAAATGGCTCAACATCCTGATAGGGAACTGCAAGAAATTTATCGACGGAACATACCACGGACGTGAGGAACATAAGCAACTTTACCTCGAGGAATTCGCATACCGATTCAACCGAAGGCACTTTGAAATGTCCTTGGTAGAGCGACTTCTCAATACATGTGTGTTTGCGTCTCCACATCCGCTACTCCGCGAATCTGATTCCAAAGTGGCTCTTGCTTACGAAACTTGATAAGTATGTATCCATTTTAGTTCCTTGGTCTTTGTGGTAGTGAGAATGCTGGCCTGTTCGGAAAATCTGTCCATTGCCTCAATACTTGTACGAATTGGAGATCCACCATCGGGTGTCAAGCGATGGTGGATCAAAAAGATAAGGGATTTATTGATTTAGGGAGATCGTCCTGAGTGCTTCGCCTAGCCCGTCACGAAGCTGTTCCAGCCCGCGGGTCACTTCAGGGCCAAGATGGACCCGCAAAACCCGCCGCTCACGCGTGGCCAATACATCGAGGTCGCTTCTGGCCTCGGCCTCCTTTGCAACCCCGAAGCTATAGCGATGGCCAGGAACAACCAAACCTACGGCGTCATCGCAGGTGATCTGAAGGAAAACTCCGGTATTGGGTCCACCCTTGTAGGCCTGGCCTGTCGAGTGTTGGAAGCGGGGTCCAAACTCGCCACATGTAGCCACAAAGAGGATATCTCGCACCATCGTCCTCATCTGCGTTAGGATAGCCTGGTGAGCAGGTGACATCTGTACATAGGCGAGCAGTGCTACATAGTCACCAGCGCCAGCGCGGCTTATATGTGCCTTTAGATAGGAGACGAGATCCAGATTTCCTTTGACAGTGGAATTTAGCTCAGCACCGTTTCTGTCATCGGCATAGAGCGTCACCCCTTGGCCATCCCATAACTGCGACAGTACGGGTAGGCAACCTTCTGTGTCGTAGTTGTCTGTCAACTGACGAGCGAGCACCTTGGCCTCTTCGACGTCAGGCTGGTCGAAGGGATTTATGCCGATTATCGAACCAGCTACCGCGGTAGCAAACTCCCAACGGAAGAACTCACCTCCCAGACTGTAGGGGTCGGACACCTCGATGCGCAGGACGGGATGGCCAGCCTTTGTGAGTGCCGAAACCTTCTTTGCTTGCTCAGGATCGTCGTCGCCGGCGAGTGTTATATAACAAAAAAGACGATCGGAGCCATAGACCAAGGGCTTGCCGAGTGGTTCTTGGTCGATCGGCACAACGCCTTTGCCTTGCTTTCCAGTGGATTCGGCCAAAAGTTGTTCAAGCCAGGCGCCAAGATGAGCAATTCCAGGAGATAGGACTAGGGTGACCTTGTCGAAACCGGCATTTACGCAGGTGCCTATCACTGCGCCCAGTGCCAATCCGGGGTTGTCGCGGACTGGCATCGATGGAGAACATGCATGTGCCATTATCTCCGCCGAGGCGAACAGGCGCCCAACATCTAGCCCGCAGGCCGCGCTTGGCACCATGCCAAAGTCCGACAAAGCTGAGTATCGACCGCCAATTGAAGGCACGCCGAAGAATATCCTACGGTAGCCATCCCTCTTTGCCACGGCCTCCAAAGGAGAGCCTGGATCAGTGATAGCCACAAAGTGTGAGCCGGCTTTCTCGATGCCCACAGCTTCGATCATGCGCCCATAGAAGTAGGCAGCAAAGATGTTAGGCTCCAATGTGGTGCCTGATTTGGAGGATACGATAAAGAGGCTATGGGCTAAGTCGATGCTTTCCTCCATTGCCTTGATTTGTTCGGGGTCGGTGGAATCGAGAACGTGGAGCTTGGGAAATCCTTTTAGTGGGGCAAAAGTGTGTGCCAGGACGTCTGGGCATAGGCTCGATCCACCCATGCCCAGCACTACTGCGTCGGTGAATTTCGCTTTGTGGATCTCTGTGGCCAACGCTTCAAAACGATGGGTATGTGCAGCTTGGTCACGTGCTATGTCTAACCAACCTAGCCAAGCGTCTTCGCCGTGGCCAGTCCAAACCGTTGAATCATGAGCCCAGAGCCGGGCCACCTTCCCTTTTGCTCGCCACTCATCGATCGTCGCGTCCACTTGATTGGCTATATCGATCGGCAAAGAAAGGTGGAGATTCCAGTTATTTCTTTCGCTTTTATCTGCGAGAGCCTCTTCCACCGAGGACAAGAGCTGACGAAAGGCGACCGAGAACTTTTCTACCCCCTCTTTGAGCAGCTGATCGAGCACCTCTGAGAGCTCTACCCCTTGGCCGCTTAAGCTATCCAAGAGAGCCTGAGCCTCTTTTAAGTTTTCTTCTAACGTAGAAGCTACCGTGCCGTGAGCGGCAAAAGTCTCATAGGTTGCCGGCGGTACCGTGTCGACGGTGTCGGGGCCAATAAGCGATTCGACATAAAGTAATTCGGGTAGTGAGGGGTCTTTGGTGCTTGTGGAAGCCCAAAGCAGGCGCTGTGTTTGGGCTCCGGATCGCTTTAGGAGATCCCAGCGCTTCCCGGCAAATAGTCGCTGAGAGCAAGCGTAAATAACCTTGGCATTAGCGATGGCTACCTTGCCGGAAAAGGAATGGTCGAGACGGTTCTCAAGTGCGGAGTCTAATCGGCTGACAAAGATACTGGCAACTGAAGCGATAGTGCTAATTCCACCGCCTGCGGCAAGGCGATCCTCGAGGCCCGCCAGATAGGCCAGGGCCGCCTCTTCATAGGCGCCACGGCCGAATAACAGAGTCACATTGACATTGATGCCGGCGCCAATCAGCTGCTGAATAGCTGGGATTCCCTCCAAGGTACCGGGAACCTTTACCATAAGATTAGGCCTGTCGATCGTACCCCACAATCGCTTTGCTTCAGCGACTGTAGCGGCGGTGTCGTGGGCCAACTCGGGGGAGACCTCCATGCTCACGTACCCGTCGGTGCCGCCGCTTTCTTCGTAAACCGGGCGAAATATGTCGGCTGCATTACGGATGTCGTCGACCGCCAGAAGCTCATAGGCCGACTTGGCATCCATAGGCCCCGAGCGGCGCAACTGAGCAATTTGCTCGCTATAGTCCCCAGAGCCAGCGATGGCTTCATCAAAGATTGAGGGATTCGAGGTCATGCCCCGTAGTCCGTCTTGTTGCACCATGCGCTCTAGGTCTCCTGAGACAAAGAGGGAACGGCGAATACCGTCGTACCAGATGCTTTGGCCGAGCTTGAGTGCTTGACTGATTGGTTCTTTCATCTGTTTTTCCTTTGATTTTGAAGTTGAGTTTGAAGTTGCTGACGAATCGTATCTGCCACCTTTTCAGGGGTGAAGCCGAACTTGTTCTGAAGGTCTTTCAATGGAGCTGAAGCTCCGAAGGTGTGCATACCGACTACTGCGCCATCGATGCCCACATAGCGGTGCCAACCAAAGGTGGATGCCTCTTCAACTGCTACCCTTGCAAGGATCTCCGGAGGAAGAACCGAATCTCGGTAGGTGGCTGGCTGGCGATCAAAGAGCTCGCAACTGGGCATACTTACCACTCGAACTGCGATCCCTTGCGAGCTTAGCTCTTCATAGGCCGCTATTGCTAACGAGACCTCGCTGCCAGTGGCAATGACGATAGCCTCGGGTGGCCCATTGATGGGGTCTGCTAGCACGTAGGCGCCTCTGGCAACCCCTTTTGCAGAGCCATATCTAGAGCGGTCAAGGGTTGGCACCGCTTGGCGTGTGAGGACCAAGGCAACCGGGTTGTGTTGTAGCTCCATAATGACTCGCCAAGCCTCGGCTACCTCATTCGCATCCGCTGGGCGGAGCACGATGAGGCCCGGTATGGCCCTCAACGAGGCAAGCTGCTCTATCGGCTGATGGGTGGGGCCGTCTTGGCCCATACCTATCGAGTCGTGGGTGAAGATATGGATGACAGGTATTTCCATAAGTGCCGATAGACGGATCGCGCCTCGAGCGTAGTCGGAAAAGACTAGAAATGTGGACCAGTAGGGCCGTACCTTAGAGAGCGAGAGCCCACTTGATATAGCTGCCGCACCGTGTTCACGGATCCCGAAATGGAGGTTTCGGCCGTTGTAGTCAGCCGCCTCGAAGTCCCCGGCGCCAGCGAAGGTAAGGTGGGTCAGAGTTGACGGAGTCAAGTCGGCCGATCCTCCAAGGAGCCAGGGCACTCGAGGGGCGATAGCATTGAGCACCTCCCCTGATGATTCACGGGTAGCCATTCCTTTGGGGTCAGAGTTGAAGGTAGGAATGTCGACGTCCCAATGTAGTGGAAGTTCGCGATGCTGCATAGCCAAGATCTCGGCTGCTAGGGTTGGATGTTTACGTTCGTAGTCGGCGAACAACGAGATCCATGCCGCCCGTAGCTCGCCACCTCGAGCTCCGATCCCCTTTGCGAAGTGCTCATAAACACCCTCAGGAATCAAAAACTTGGCATTTTCGGGCCAGCCATAGCTATGTTTGGCCTTTTTAGCCTCCTCTGCACCTAATGGCGCTCCGTGGGCTGCACTTGTATCTTGAACGTCAGGAGCACCAAAGCCGATGTGGCTGTCCACTATTATGAGGGTGGGCCGTTGCGTTTCATCACGGAATACTTGAAAGGCCTTGGCCAACATAGAAAGGTCATTTGCATCGCTCACCTTGGTGACGTTCCAGCCATAACCCAAAAAGAGACTGCTCACGTCCTCGCTGAATGCGAGCGCTGTAGGGCCTTCGATGGTAACTTTATTATTGTCGTAGATCCAGCAGAGATTGGAAAGTCCCAGGTGGCCGGCGAGCGACGCGGCCTCGTCGGAGATACCTTCCATCATATCGCCGTCGCCCATGAGTGAATAGACCTTATAGTCGAACAGATTGAAGCCGGGTTTGTTGTATCGACTGGCCAACCAGGCCGAGGAGATGGCCATGCCTACCGAGTTCGCTACTCCCTGACCGAGTGGTCCTGTCGTGGTTTCCACCCCGGACGTCCAGCGATACTCTGGGTGGCCAGGACAGCGCGATCCCAACTCACGGAAGGTCTTGATATCCTCAAGGGTGACCGATGCATGGCCCAAGGTCTCATAAGCAGGGTTGACCGCTTTTACTCCGGCTAGGTGCAAGAGCGAGTAGAGGAGCATCGAGGCGTGACCCGCTGAGAGTACGAAACGGTCCCGGTTTGGCCAGAGTGGATCGGCGGGATCGAAATTCAATTCGTACTGCCAGAGTTGGTAGCCGACAGGCGCCATCCCCATAGGAGTTCCGGGGTGACCGGAATTTGCCTGCTCTACGGCATCGATGGCGAGAGTCCGGATGGTGTTGATGCTGATTGTGTCGAGATCACCTGATGGTCGATGTGTTGTCGTCATAGTTGTCCTTTCGTAGGAATTGAGTTATGCTTTTCAAAAAACTGCTGCGTCGAGAAGGTCGCAACCCCGGTAAATCTCCAGGAGGGATGGATCTTTTGGGCCACCAACTTCTGGACGATAGATCCTCATAAGGTGAGAAAATAATTTGACGAAATCTGAAGCGGAAATTCTCCATATCGAAACTGAAAAACGCCTCGCTGCTGAGGCAGCAGCCGAACTGGTAGAAGAGGGCATGACCGTGGGTCTCGGTACCGGATCGACGGTTGCATATCTGCTCCCGGCCCTTGCTCGCCGTAAGCTGGAGATCTCTTGTGTGGCAACTTCGTTGGCCACCTTTGACGTAGCGCGGGAAATGGGGCTGAGGGTTCAGCCTTTTACCGGTATCGACCATCTTGACATCGCAATCGACGGAGCCGACCAAGTGGACCCCGTAGGTTGGCTCGTCAAGGGCGGAGGTGGAGCTCATACCAGGGAGAAGATCGTCGCTGGCGCATCGCAGCGATATGTGGTGATCGTCTCTTCGAACAAGCTGGTGGATACTCTGGCGGTCCCCATCCCTCTCGAGCTGCTGGCCTTTGGCATCGACGCTACTCGTTGTCAATTGGGCGACGTCCGTCTCACCCACGCACCAATAAGTCCCGACGGGGGTGTTTTGGCTGGTTATTTTGGACCACTTGGCGACCCAGCCAAGTTGGCATGTCGGCTTTCGGCGACGCCAGGCGTGGTCAGCCATGGCCTGTTTCCACCTACTATGGTGAGCGATATCCTCGTTGGTCATGGCAATCAGGTCAACTGGCGCCATGTCGATGGCCAATAGTACCGGGCTAAATCCGCGCTGGGGGACAGGCTCAATCAGGGTTGTTTGCAAGAGAGCCATCACAGACCCGGAAATCCGTTCTCAAGGGATGAAAGGACGTAAACGCCGCCAGCAGCTTGGAGTTCATCGGTCGAATAGTGGCCACTTGCTACCCCTACCGATATAGCACCTGTTGCGTTGGTCGCGGTCATGTCGTGAGGGGTGTCTCCCACAACATAGACCTGTTCCAGAGCGAGCTTGCCGTGGAGACGGCCGGCTTTTTCGATGGCAAGGCCAGTCAACTCAGTCCGGTCAGGTGAGTCCGAGCCGTAGGCCCCAAAGACAAAGAATCGATTGAGATTGGCAGGTATTAGCTTTGTGCGGGCCGCACCCTCCATGGCCCCAGAGACCAGACCAAGTCCTACTCCTGCCTCCAAAAGGCTTAGAATAAGCTTCTTGGCACCTGGCAGCACCCTATAACCTTGGGAGACCCCGATGTCATCGGCTAGATGCAGCAAATACTGTGCGTAAAGTCGGCCCAATTCGTCGGCGTTAGGATCACGGTGAAGAATTGCACGGAAAGTAGCTATTGCCACTTGCGGGTCTGTCTCACCTGCGGAGCTGTGCTCTCCGATGTCGGCTGGAATGCCATAAAGCTTATCGAAGGCGGCACTCCAGCTTCGCGCTCCTGATCCGCCGGTGTGAACGAGGGTCTCGTCGATGTCGAACAGTACAACTGCCGGCTTGGCGTGGGGAGTCATCTTTGTGATTGCTGACATATCATCCCTTCTTCTCATCGTGGCCGCCGAAGCCTTTACGCATTGCGGAAAGTACCTTGTTGGCGAAGTCATCAAGATCACGTGAGGCGAAACGAGAGTAGAGGGCGGTCGTGAGCACCGGAGAAGGAACTCCCTCTTCGATGGCGGCGAGGGAAGTCCACCGCCCTTCGCCAGAATCCGATACTCGCCCAGCGTAGCCGGCTAGGTCGGGTGAGTTGAAAAGGGCAGTCGCGGTCAGATCCAATAGCCAGGACTCGATGACGCTTCCGCGACGCCATACTTCTGCGACAGCTGTGGTGTCGATGTCGAACTGGTAGAATTGTGGTTGCTCCATAGGGGCGGTCTCGGCGTCAGACTCGGATTTTCGTTTTCCAGCATTCGCATTCACCAAGATATTGAATCCTTCAGCAAATGCCGCCATCATTCCGTATTCAATGCCGTTGTGTACCATCTTCACAAAGTGGCCGGCACCGTTGGAACCGCAGTGCAGGAATCCATGCTCTTCCGTGTCGGCCTTACCTTTGCGACCCGGAGTTCGGGGCGCTGAATCAATTCCCGGGGCGATGGTGGAAAAGATAGGTTCGAGGTGTTCAACAATCTTGCTTTCGCCACCAATCATGAGACAGTAGCCTCTGTCGATCCCCCAAACGCCACCACTCGTCCCGCAATCTACTAAGTGAATGCCCTTTTCGGAGAGCGATGTTGCGCGGGCCATATCGTCGCGATAGTAGGAGTTGCCGCCATCGATTATCATGTCTCCCCGTTCCATCGAAGAAGCTACTTCCTCAATTACTTTGCCAGTTACATCTCCAGATGGAACCATTACCCAGAGGGCACGGGGTTTGGAGAGCTTTGTTACCAAATCTGCCACGGAACTGGATCCGGTTGCTCCTTCCTTCTCCAGTGTTTTTATGGCGTCAAGATTCATGTCAAAGACGACACATCTATGACCATCTCTCATAAGACGGCGAACGATGTTTTCACCCATCCTCCCGAGTCCGACTACACCTATTTGCATTGGGTTATTTGTTGTCATTATCTGAATTCCTTGGATTACTTTTTGTAAATTGCCATACGTGTGCCATTGTCGGTTGGTGGACCTCATGTCCTGGGTTATCGTCTCCATGATTGGGGAGGTACCGAATCCGCAAATCGCCGAATCCGCAAATTGCTGAAAGCTTTGGAGAAGGTCATTTGTCAGGGTAGGGAAAAGTTGTCTGGTCTGATTCATCAACCGATTGAGAGGCCGCCAGCGCTACTGAATCACGATATCCACATTTGAAAATATCGCATAGTTGCCGATTGATAAGAGATTTCTAAAATAGGCGGTTGTAAGACTGTAGGGATTTTGCGAAGTTTGCGACAAAGGGAATATCCATTTTCACGTCCCTGTGGTTTTTATCCTCTTCGCTATTGGTCAAGATTGCAACTCTCACCTTTGGACCAAGGCCGCTACTTGTTAGTAGTTGGTTCGGATCACTATGTCGACTGCCACCTAGAAATTCCAAATGGAGTTGCTGTATGAATACCACTGCGACGTCGATGGTTGTCGCGATCAGTCCCTTGGCGCTATGAGCAAGCGATGCTTTAGATGAAAATGTACAATTCTCCACTCCAAGGCGAAGCATCAGCTAGGTCTGGGGTTTGAATCGTTCATCCCGGGTAAAGTTGCTCATCCAATTGCGGCGACGACAAGTGGTGCAGCGTTTCATTACAACGCCTGGGATAAGACGATACAGGCGACCCGCGACTACAAGGACGCAGAGGGAGTGGGCGGTTTTTTCTTGGAGAAATCTCGAGCAATGCTATAGACGACTAAGTCGTCTCGCGAGTTCGCGGGAATCTTACTTATTTGATTTGTGTCCCCAAGTTGGGACCACCTTTTCGGTGCATTTAATTTAGAGGTCGATGGTGAGGAAATTTGGCTGAATCTGGACTCGCTCGCTTGCTTACCTATCCAGTGGTGGGCACATCCCCGTCTGTGTAAAAAACGTGGAGCAGTTTGGTTTGAGATCGGGCCAGGAGGTTGGATGGCGGCGGTGGCTGCTACCGTGAATGATTGCAATTGAGAATGAGTTCTAGATGAACCAACCTCTAACTTCGTACAGTCACATTTTTGCACCGCTTTGAGGTATTTGGTGTATAGGTTTTTTCGGTCAATGATGGTTTGCTGATTTAGTGATACCGTATTCAATACTACTCCTTAGTTCTAGACATCTCTAAGGAAAAATACTCGGGATTAGCAACGCCGAGGTTTGGTACAACGATGTAATAGAGCGAGCTTTAGTGGCTTAGCCGGAAGTGATGACACCTGATGCTAACACCGATGGAAACGTAAAACAATAGCAGGACCGAAGTTCAGCTAGTCTATTTTTGAAAACCGGACCTTATTTAGGGTTAGTACGCTTGTGCAACTTAGGTTCGGTTCTGATTATTATTGTCGAGCCCACAAACGATGAGTGTGAGTGCCTGGCAATCATTAAAAGTCAAGTTGAGTTCGTAACTTCCTCCCAAATCTCATGGACATATCCCCTCCTTCGTCGATCGTCATGAATGCAATAGGTCGTAAATCCCATAAAAGCGAATAGCAATTAGAGTGCAGCGTTAAATGTATATCATCGACTTAGGCCGTGCCGTATGGCCGTTTGGAAGGAGGTGTAAAACTGCCATGTGGTTTTTTAGCAACTTGCGTTAGCCAAAGCGGCCCTAAAGACGTAAGTGGCTGTCAACGGCCATTTGAAAATGCATAAATATGGCCATTTGGTATGAATGAAATTGGTCACAAAAATTGCATACAGGATGACCGCCTAGCGTGACGGCCCACTCTCGGGTCTCCTGGACCCGAGAGTGGGCATGCAAAGGCGGTCTGGCTATCACTTTTTGAGAAAAAAGAAGAATGAAGGCCCTTATCTTGGGGCATTATGGATTTATCCAGTTCCTAATGCCGAGAAAGGGCCCAAAGTGAAGGATAGCAAAGAATCCATGGAAATTATTGAGGCTTACGATCTTTTTGGATCGTATAACGGAGCAGCGCAGTTCGTTGGCTGTTCTCCTAATACCCCTAAAGAAGTATGTTCAAGCAAGAAATGCCGGACAACTGATACGACAGGGTCAATATGAGAGGCGTCCTAAGGCCACCGATAAGTACGCTGGCGTAATTGAGGAAGCCGTTGACAAGTCTAAGGCTAAGGTCCGGGCTAAGGCGATCCATGTCAGGCTGGTGGCGCTAGGTTATAACGGTTCAATTCGAAGCACTAGAAGAGCTGTAGCTGCAGCCAAGGTCGCCTGGAGGAAAGCCAACGAAAGCTACTTCTAACTCCTAAATGGTTAGGTTTTACAAGCAATCCAATTCAACAATTCCAGATCTACGCCAGCGGCAAATGTCAGTTATCGAAGTGGACTTCGACCCAAGAGAATTCAAGAATCTAAAACCGGCGATATCTCGGTCTGTTTAAATGCAATACCAAAAAAAAGGGGGGGGATGGGTCAAAATATCTTGCTCATAGTGGGTCAAAAATATCTTGCTGACTACACGTGCTAAAAGATTGTATGAGTAGCTCAAAAACAGAACGATATAAGCTCAAGATAAAGATCGAGCGCTGCCAGATCAAAACTTCCTAACCCGCACTATTACGAGCGGCCTTAGCTCCCCCTAGACCACGTCCCCCTAGACCACGTCCCCCTAGAGCACGACCTCCGCCTAGGGCCCTTAGGGCGCCAAAACGGGTCGTTAGCGTACTCGTCGCTGGAATGGCTAGCGAGTTGTTTGCAAGTACCACCGGTTCGCCAGGGGTCAGCCCTGAGAGTATTTGCGTATAGATACTCCCAACTACTCCGATCTCGACGGTCACATTCTTGATCGAAGAGCCCTTCAGTACCTTCACATAGTGCAACAAACCATTGGTGGTAACTGCGGAGGTTGGGACTGTTAGCACATGGGCAGCTGAGGCTAGATCCATCGTGATACTAGCTTGACCACCAGATAGATGGTTTAAATTATTTGCCGCAAATGTAATAGTGACCGGATATGTGGTGGCTGAAGCGGAGGTGTTAGCTGCACCGATAGCAGTGACGGTACCAGCAACTGGGACCATCGTCATGTCGGGTGTAACTGTCGCCTTTGATCCAAGATGGATCATGGGTAACTGGCTTGGAGAAGCCGAAAAGGTGGCGGTGTAGTCATTACTACCTCCAATTATGACGAATTCACTTGATGATGAGGCTGCCCTTACAGAGCTATCGATACCGACACCAATAGATGCAACAGTACCCGCGATTGGTGAGGTCAGAGTAGCAAGGCTCAATTGTGCCGTTGCGTCAGCCACGTTCGCTTGAGCAAGAGAAACTTTAGCCTCATCAACAGCAACTTGCGTTGGCGTTGCTGGATTAGACGAGAAAGATTGTCCTCTATTATTCGTATTCGACTGACCTTGATTGGAGGTAGCGGCCTTGGGGACCGTAGAGGCTGATATCGCTTTTGTCAATTGAGATGTTAGAGATGTTACTTGACTAAGGTCATTGCCAGCGCTGCTTAGAGCGCTGGCACACGTCGTTGGAGAGGTCGCTGAAGAGCTCGACGATTGACCACCCATTAGTGGCTGGTTTTTCGTAGCAATTGTAGTAGTAGTAGTAGTAGTAGTAGAGGAGGTGGTCGGAACTGGGGAACGGCGATGACCATGGCGATGAAAAGTAACGGTTGCCGGCGTGGTAGTGCTAGTAGTGGTTGTGGCTGCGGAAGGGCTAAGAACAGTAGTCGAAGTGGAGCTAGTTGCGGTGGTTGATGTCGAACTATTGCAGAGGGAGCTCACCAGAGATAGAGCAAGCGATAAATTACTCTCAGCTATATTCAGGGTATTTTGAGTCTGCAAAACTGGACTAGGACCAGTTGAAATCACAGTAGTAGAGGTGGTGGTAGTCGTAGTATTTTGGCTCGCAATATCGTTGGCTAACTTCAATTGAGCTAAAGCAAGAGAAGAATTAGCTGCCTGTAGCGTCGCATTCAAAGAGGATGAATCCAAAGTTGCAAGAGTCTGTCCTGCTTGTACGCTTTGACCAACGGTGACAGACACACTCGCTACTGTTCCAGCCACCGCAAAGTCAATGGTGCTCAAGCTAGATGGAGAAATAGTTCCGCTACTTGCAAGAAGCTGCTGAGCTGTTCCGACGTTAGCATAGGAAATTCGATATGAAGCCTTTGTGCCACGGCTGTAGCTATAGGCATAGACCGCCCCACCACCCACCACCAAGGTAGCTATGACTCGAAATGGTGTAGCCCATGAAGGAAATCGCTTGCGCTTTTTTTGGCTCTGAAGGTCGAAGTCAAATGCTTCCAGGTTCTGTTGTCTCTGCAAAGCACCGAAGTTTGAATCAACCAACGTTTCCTCCAGGGGCTCCGCCACCAAATCCAAAACGCCCAGTTGCTACACAACCGTTTGCCGCAGGTGCAGATATCAAAATTCGAGTAGCTGCGACGGCTCCAATTGAATTCATGGTTCCTACCGCTCTGGCGCATTGGCCAACTACTAAATCAGAAGTAGTAGCAGTAGTCAATTGGGTATAGGTCGTCGATGAAGTTAACGTAACAGCTATTGAAGTAGTCGCTCCCGTCTTGCGGTTAACTCGATTCACCTCGACAATACCATTCGATATCGATGTGACTAATCCAGATGCCGTTGCAAAGTTCGCTCGACCGGGGAATCCTTTTGTGGATGAGGAACCGTTAGACAAGGTAGCGGATGCGGAACCTCTTCGAGATGCTCTTTTTAATCCGCCAAAACCTCCTGCTGGCGTACATTTACCATTTGTAGGTTGCGAAATTGCCACTGTCCTTGCGCTAACTGGCCGGCCGATTAAAGTTGAGGACGATGTACTAGACGAGGTAGGCGTTCCAATCGCACTAATACACACGCCTTGAACCACTTGGGAGGCTGTCGCTGCAATTGTCTTTGTGAGAACAGTCGAAGGCGATAGCGTTACCGTAGTCTGGCCAGTAGTTGGATTTTGAACCTCGAGGAGACTTGCGTTTACGGATGCAATAGTTCCATAGGTGCCTGGAAGTCCGCGACGTGTGCCACTTGAGGTTGTACTGGCCGACGTACCATTAGATTTTGTTACCGACGCTGCTTTTCCAACATGGGTGGTCGGCGTGGAAAGGGCGGTATTTGCTGAACCACATGCAGCAAGAAGGGAGCCAGCAAGGACTAAGGCGGCGGAAACTTTAAAGATCTTCACTCATCATCTCCTTATTTAATATTTCTATTTATTTGTATCATTTGAATTGAATAACTACTCGCTACGAAGCGCGTCGATTGGTGCCAGATTCGCTGCGCGACCAGCAGGATAGACGCCAAATCCAACTCCAATAGCAACGGCTACTACTACAGCTCCGACCATCGCAGGGATAGAGAGCTCGATTGGATTTGAGATAAAGTGCGGAAGTACAACTGCACCTGCTATCCCTAGGGCTACTCCAATGATGCCACCTACGAGTCCCAAGATGGAAGCCTCTATCAAAAATTGCCTTCTGATTACCCTAGGTGTAGCTCCAAGAGCCTTTCTTAGGCCAATCTCGCGAATTCTCTCTGTGACCGAGACCATCATGATATTCATAACCCCAATTCCACCTACCAAGAGTGATATTGCCGCTACTCCACCTAGCAGAATGGTCAATGTTTTATCTACAGATGTTGCAGTAGAAAGTACCGACTGCTGCGACTGTATTGAGAAGTCGGCATTTGCGCTCGAAGTGATTCCATGAAGTGCCAGCAACTCTGAATTTGCCTCTTGGTATGCTGCACTTAGCGAGGCGGAAGAATTTGCCTCAATAAGTATCGAACCCACGCTATCTCTATTGGCCCCACCAACTACCTCGCTCCTAAATGTGGTGAAAGGTATTATTGCTTGATCATCAAGGCTTGCAGACGTGGAAGAAGTATTTGAAGAACCAACCGTGTTCAATATCCCGATAACCGTCATTGGTACTCCATTGATGCTAACTGATTGACCGACTGGATCACGTCCGCCAAAGAGTTCAGCCGCAGTAACTGACCCAAGTACAACTACATTGGCTTGCGTGGTCAAATCAACGTTCGCAATGAATCGACCTTGCGTAATCGACCTACCGCGGACTGAGAGCCAAGACGGATAGGTACCTACCACCGAAGTCGTCCAGTTATTACCACCTGCCACCAAAGTCGCATTCGATGTTGACGTGGCCGCAACTGCTTTAATATCAGGCGCGACAATTGGGTTAGCTAGAGCTTGGGCATCAGAGAGAGTCAGCGTGGAAGCTGAACCAAAGCCACCACGAATTCCTCCCGTCGAAGTAGAGCTACCAGGAGATACTGTTAGGAGATTCGTGCCAAGTGCACTAATCTCAGAGGCGACTTGGCTTTGAGCTCCTTGGCCTAGGCCAACTGTAAGTATTACTGCGGTAATTCCTATCATTACCCCAAGGATTGTAAGGATCGATCTAAGCCTATGGGTGAGAATTGACGACAAACCGGTTCGCAAGGTTTCAAAGATGTTCATACCTTCTACTTGCTCCGATCGGCTTCAAAGATAAGACCATCTCGAATTGAAATAATTCGTTCTGCCTGCGATGCAACATCGCGATCATGGGTGATAAGCACTATGGTACGCCCACTTTGATGCAGTTCACGAAAGAGGTTTAAGACGTCGGTCGCGGCCTTTGAGTCAAGGTTACCGCTAGGTTCATCAGCTAGAATAAGTGCTGGATTGGTAACAAGAGCCCGCGCAATGGCAACCCTTTGCTGCTGTCCTCCGGAGAGCTCGCCAGGGCGATGGTCTATGCGTTCTCCGAGGCCGACCCGTCCCAATGTATCGATTGCAAGTTGGCGGCGGCGCCGACTGTCCAAACCAGCATAAATTAAAGGCAACTCCACATTGCGCCATGCGTTCAACGAAGAAAGCAGATTGAATTGTTGAAATACAAAACCGATCTTGCGATTTCTAACTTCAGCAAGTTGCTCCTCTCCCATCTCGGAAACGTCTTCGCCTGCTAATTCAAAGCTTCCCGATGTGGGCACGTCAAGGGCTCCAAGAATGTGCATCAAAGTGGACTTGCCAGAGCCAGAGGGGCCAATAATTGCGACGAATTCGCCGCGTTCAATTGAAAATGTTACGCCCTTTAGTGCTTCAACCTTGAACGAACCTGTATCGTATACCTTTCGGATCTCTCGAACTGCAATGACAGGGGTGGACTTTGTCGAAACAGGTAACGTTACGGTCGGATGGTTGAGTGGATTTGCAATTTCATCGAGTGATTCGTCCATAGACATTATCCCAACCCTCCACCAAATCCGCCGCCACCGAGTCCGCCGCCACCACCAAATGCGCGTCTAACTCTACCGCCACCTATCGCAACTCCATTTATGGTTAGCTTTGTCACGAATATCTTTTGTCCGGTGGTTATTCCCGAAGTTATCTGAGTTTGGCCTCCAGATGATATTCCTGTGGTAACGACGGTTGGAACTTTATTTCCATTTTGATCGAGAGTTACGGTTTCCTGTGATCCCGACACCGAAAGTGCCGTCGAGGGAACAAGTATTGCATTTGACACTACTTGCGTAATGATCGAAACGTTAGCTGAAAGGCCCACGTAAAGCCCTTTTGGAGCCCCAGTGACTGAAATCGTAACTGGGAAAGAAGAGACTCCCGAGGTAGTTGATGCCACTAAGCCTACCGATGTGACGACGCCATAGTCTGTTCCAGTTTGGCCCGGAATCGTAATAGTTGCCTGCTCGCCATCTTGTAGCTTACCAACCTGTGCTGAGGTCACTGTGGCGGATATTGTATATGAGTTGAGGGCGATAATAGATATCTGCGTAGTGCTTGCAAGGGCAGTTGACCCTGCGACTGTTCCTTTAGCATTAGTGACAGATGTACCACTTCCAGTGACCTGTTGGCCAACTGCAAGATTTACTGCGGTCACCGTTCCGGCGATGGGAGCAGTCAGGTTTGCATCATTGAGCGCTGTCTGTGCATTGCTAACTTGGGTAGTAGCCGATGCGATAGTTGCATTATCTGAAGCGATCTGCTGAGTTGATGCTGAGCTTGCCTCGTCGCTAGCGAGTACTGCTTGATCATTCGCCAAATTAGCTTGATCCAAATTCAAGGTCGCGGCTAAGGTCGTCGAATCTACACTTGCCAAAGTTTGCCCAGCTGTAACGTTCTGTCCCACTGTTACGTTAACTGCGTTTACTATACCTGATACTGCAAAGTTTACGTTGGCGCTATTTCCCGGTTCAACGGTACCAGTAGTTGCGATAGTGCGCGAAATAGTGCCCGATGTTACAGATTGCAGAACTGTCGATCTCTTTATGGTCGGTACCGCACTTGCCGAGGCACTCTTGGTCCTCTTTGTCAGATACCACGTCAATGAATTTGATGCAACTAGAATGATGATGAACACTGCAAACGTAGTTGTGCGCCGATTCCGGCTACCTCTGCCTTGTTCCAATTGTGACTTCCTTATTGATAACTCTTATAAAACTTTGGACAAAAACTGCTTAATCTATGTGTCCATACAAAATTAGTTATCTTAGGTTTCACTATTTTATTTCTGGGAGAATTATTAATCGGGCTAGATTTTCGGCTAGTAATCTGAGGTTGCCCACAAATAATAGACACATTGATTACTCCACCTTGGCGGACTCCAATAAGGTTAGCTCATAACCGACTGGTGAGACGTTACCGATCTTCGAGTACCGCCTTTTATGGTTATAAAAGTCCATGTAACCCCTAATCCCATCCCTTAATTCGGACACACCTTCAAATACGTGCCGGTAGAAATATTCGTGCTTGAAGATTGACCAGAACGATTCAGCACTTAGTGGTCCATCGCTGACGATAGATACAGCTTCTATACGTCTGTGTTCGTCTTTTACTTGACCGTATAGAGCCTCTTGGGAAATAGATACCTCATTAGCTACCTCTGCAACGTTCCTGCCAGAATCTATAACTCGATGCGCAGCTTCGGTCTTGAACTCAAGGGTGAATTTACGCCTTGTTTTCGACAAAAGTGACATCCTTTCTACCAACAATCTATGTTGGCTTGACAGGTGTCCACTAAATCTGGGTAACCTCAGTTGCTGGAGCCACCGGTGAGTGGACACTACATGCAATTTGTCACAACTTGAGAAAACTGGCTAATTCACGTCAAAACGGAGTGATAGCGCTGGCATAAAGAGGAAATAATCCCATAGCTGACCCAATGAGTCTGTTCTAGGAGCCATTCAGACGTTCTTAGGAGTTTGTTTGTCGTCGCTATAGCCAATAAATGGGTGAGACAGGAAAACAGACCGAAACCCGAAACTAATTCGGACTCACGCTCCTAGGTAAATAAATTGCCTTTGCATTACAAAAAGTTATACTAATTGTATGCCGCAGATTGTTACACGTTTAGATGAAGATTTGGCCAAGCAGGTGGACAAACTTATAGCCGACGGAATTGTCCCTAGTCGCTCCGAAGCGGTAAGGATAGGACTTGAATGGTTTGTTGATAAACACCGACGGGAAAGTATTGGTTTAGCAATCGCTGAGAGTTTCTTGCAACGACCTCAATCTGAAGAAGAGATCATTGGAATCGAAGGAGCCACCAAAGCCTTGATCGAGGAGGAACCATGGTAGCCGTCCCTCTTCAGGGCGAGATTTGGTGGGCAGAGACGGAGGATAAGCGAAGGCCGGTCCTTGTCGTTACGCGCTCGGAAGCAATACCAGTACTAACGGGCATCATAGTAGCTCCTTTGACACGAACCATTCGGAACATACCGAGCGAAATACGACTCGGCGTCAACGAAAACCTCGAAGTTGAGTGCGCCGCTTCGTTCGATAATTTGCAACGGATTGCTCGTTCTGCGCTGACTAGACGAGTTGGGAGTTTAGGCCCACGTTTTGGCGAACTATGTCACGCGATCAAAGCCATGACGGACTGCTAAGTAACTGCTTCAATCGGGAGACCTAAACTTTGGCTCCGCCGTAGCTGGATTAGTTATGAGTTCCCTTGCCCGACTATCTGAGTTACGTACTCAATCGACCTGGCGAAGTGCAAACTGTAGTTGCCAAGCGAACTGTATTTGTGATGAATTTCAGAGTCCGGCTGATTTCTTCGTCAAAGCATGCAGCACGGCAGTTTCTGGCAATTGTCCTGTTAGATCGCTGTGAGCGTTTGCGAAACTGCAAACGTTCACAGCGGGAAACAAGCGGACTGCTTTGGCTGCAGCTCATCTCGTGCTGACTGCCAATGGCTTAGATTCGGAAGCATATTTACCACCCGGGGATACTTAAATAAGAGGGTAATCCGCCCGTAGCGAAGACGGCGAGTAGTAAGTCACGGCTACTATGTTCAGAAATGCTGGGGCACTTGCCGTTAGCCGGGTAAAACCGGACCCAAGACCCAAAAGAGGTTTTGGTTTTAACGCCTTGATATAGGCGTTTAGCCCGATATTATGACCGGCTTGCCTTCAATCATGACGCTGTTGCCATATTGTCATGGGTAGTGGCTACAACGAGGTTCTTGCCCGACGAGGTTTGCTGCTAGTGTCGTCTATCTGGAGTGAATTCGATCTACCTTCGGATCAGAAGTTTTCTATAGTCACGTTACCCAAGGATCTATTAGTCGGTCGAACATCATGCGCATTAGGGTCTCCTGTCCACCGAAGCTAGCGACAGATGCAGATATGTTTTGTTCAGGTTTCAGCCGGTCCCATGCGATATGCGAGCTGGCATTGTGCGCTAACTGGCTGAAAAATACACGCTGAGTTCTACCGTTGAATTCTCGGAATGGATGCAGTGCATTAACATCACCGTAAAACGAAGTGAGTCGAGAGATAAACTCCTCCCGAGAGAGACCCTGTAAGAATTTGTGTGTGGCGAGGCGTCGAAAAATTTCATCCGCATAAGAACGTAAGTTTCCGACCGGGCAAAACATCTGTTGTTTTGCAATATTTACGTCACGCAGTTCTCCTGCCCAGCTGACCAAATCCTGAGCAATGTAACGATGTATTGCCTGAAGGTGTGCTATATCAAATTCTCCTTGGACCGGATGGACCTCTAATTCTCGGATGCGGCGTCGAGTAAAGTCAGCCTCTGCCTCACTCAGTCTATTGGCATCAGTGATACCGAGGAGATTACGAAGGACTCCATTGGCATCGACGTACTTGTCCCAAGACACTTGTTTAGGTTGGGGGTCCCTGAGTGTGGTGACGTTTTAGTGCAGTAAGTGCATCTGCGTCACTCAACTGACCTGCCGTTACCTGAGCCTCAAGCGAGTGGCTTAAAGCAGTGGGCTCTTGGCCTTCGGCCCTGACCGAGGCTAGGGCAACCATGTCTGTTTGGGAACGGTCCCGTTGCGACTGTAATTGATCTAGTTCAGTCATTATTTCCTGGTACTGCTGATAGGACAACAGAACCGCTTCTGGTGTGCGGTGCGCTCCCAGGAATAGAGGAGCAGCGGTTTTCCCTTCAGTGCGAAATCGTGCAAGAATCGCAGATAGTTTTTGACGAACTTCGACAACCGGAGCTACGACAAGTGGTTGTGCCATGTATCTAGTATAACAGAAATATGTGATAGTGCCAACAACGATGATTGATCAGAGTCAGCGACAGGTGCAAACCAAAAAAGCGCTCGAAATTTGGCAACAACCCAAAGAGCCACTAAGGCTGACTGGTACACATCTTATGCAAACTCTGGGCTTCATTTAGGAAGCCACGGATCCCAGGAGGACTCATGTCCTACAGTAGATTTCTCAAAAGTAAATGTAATATCTATCGGATCATATCTATGAATCAAGTTGAAATGAGACGCATTATCGAACCGAAATGGGGTCGGAAAAACTCCAGCTTCTCTACATGTGACGGTAGCGTTAGTAACATCGATTTCAATTTCTGCTTTTGAGTTCGCCTCAGTAGCCGCCATGATCAGCTCGACCGTATCATGACCGATCTCAACAGGAACTATTTCTTCTTGAGGGAGATTTCCCCGATGTATGGCGGCAACACTAGAGATAATGACTGCTTTGATTCCAAAGTCACGTAGTGCCCAAACGTCATGTTGTCTAGACGCCCCACATCCGAAGTTTTCATCAGCCACAATGATCGAAGCCTGAGACCGCATGGGATCGATGATGATAAAACTTGACTCTTCTCGCCAATTCTCGAAGAGTCCGCTTCAAGATGTAACTATTCGTCACTTTTACTTTTTCGCACCCACGTTAGTTTGACATAGCTGCAGTTGACCGATTGATAGAACGTGATCGTCAGATGCTGGAGCATTCTGGCAAGTTATGAAATTGCCTTCGGGTGTGGGGTCGACGTGATCGGGGACTTGGGTACCAGCAGCGTTGTCGCCTACGCATCCGGCAACACTTGATTCGCCGGAAATGGTGGACCCAATGGTCTTCTAACCGTGCCTAACTCAGCTGACAAGAAAGCGATCTGAGACTGCATGCTATCGGTCAAGCGGTATTGTTCTTGAGAAAGCGGGAGTGTAACCCCCTTCTTAAAGGGTGGGGTCGAGCGACTTCTGTTACACCATAGCACGGGGTAGACCGTTTTTGACAATCAATTCACGGCTCTATTGAACTTCATGTGGATCAACTAATTGGGAGCCTTCCAGGGTAATTACTTCTGGTCGCCCTCATATGCCGTTGTGTATTGCGGTGGAGCACCTTTAAAGACAGTGAAGAAGTAGATAGAAAGCCAGAAACTCACCTAGACGTAAATTAGGGAAACCAAAAAAGAATGAGGTCGCTTGGCCCCTCCTTTACGGAAACCGATTGCGCTCCCGTTGGTTCAAGGCAACAGTGGTTTCCTTGCTCTTAGTCTTGAAGGGAATAGTTTGTCGACAAAAAAGTCATCTTTGGTGGTAAATTCAATTGGCAAACAAAATTTGATTTAGGAGATGTAATGGCAGCGAAGGTTATCTTTGATTTTAAGTTCAATGAGGGAACAATTTCGGAGGGCAAGAAGACTGTTGGTGAAATCTTGGTAGATACCCGGAAGTTTGACGGTTGCCTTGGTGTCGAGGTAATCGAGGATGTCAAAGATTCGACTCATTTCGTTTTCATCGAAAGCTGGGTATCACAGGATCATTACTCAGCCTATACCACCTGGCGGGCAGGCGAGGGAAGGACGAACCTTGGTTCCTTCTTTGCCGGACCTCCAGCAGTCACAATTTATGAAACTACAGATATTTAGTAAGGTCTAAAAGCATGAGATTGAGCCTGTGGGCTATTCTTATGAAGATTTGAATTGACTTCATTGGCTCAATCCAAGGAAAAACATTTACTGAAGTGGTTGCGAAATCAATAACTTAGCGAGTTAGTGCTCGCAAGAACGTTGAACTCTCCCATTGAGGTTACCCAAGTAATGTGAACATGGGTTTATTGTTTTAACTGTTGATAAAAATACCTAATATATCCGGCTCTATTGACCTTCATGTGGATCAACTCGCCCTCTCGTACGGAAGTTTGAGATCAATTGGTCCACAAGAAAGCATCACCAAAGCTAGAGTCGCCTCAGCAGAATGAAGTCCATAGCATCTAGCAATGATCGATCGGATCTTGGTGTTCAAACCTTCAACTCGACCATTTGATACACCGAGTTCAATAGAAGCCATGATGCCCGCCTTATGGGTCCGAATTGTCTTTGACAATCGGACAAACGTTTCAATCTAAAGACCGAGCTGCACGCGAGCACCATCTCTCTAGAAGTTCATTTACCTCATCGCTGGAGAGATCTCCAGCGAAGACCGCCCGGAGGGATTCCTTCATCTCGTATGCCCGCCAGAGTTTTCCACCGGTACGCTTGATTTGGTAAAGGGTTTCGTTCTGACGTTCCGTTAGATCACCAGGATTCTTTAGTAGTGCCCACCGTGCACCTGCGAACTTGCGGGCATATTCTGGTGAAGGAAGCTTTCTCATCTGACGCCAGAGGTCGCATCTAACCTCTTCTAGGGCTTTCTGTTCCCAACTTGACCACGTGGAATGGATCGAGACAGATCCGTGCATCTGGGCAATGATCCGTAAATGCTTTGCC
The DNA here is from genome assembly GCF_000949295.1 of Acidithrix ferrooxidans. Taxonomy (GTDB): domain Bacteria; phylum Actinomycetota; class Acidimicrobiia; order Acidimicrobiales; family Acidimicrobiaceae; genus Acidithrix; species Acidithrix ferrooxidans. Next base: position 1,981 of record NZ_JXYS01000117.1, on the reverse strand, counting down.
AAAAGCAGGGCCATATCCATAGTTGCCGCGGTAATCTTGGCGGCTCTATCCGGGCCTATATCACTGAAAAACCTATTCAAGCTACTTGCCTTTTTCCCTTTGCTCCATAGATAATCTTTCCGGTTTCGTGGTTGGTTACCAGAGTCAGATAGTTGTGATGCTTTCGATAGGAGCTCTCATCCACCCCTACCAAAAAGAGGTTCTCTAGTCGACTTCGATCGAGCTCTTCAGCCACCACCCGCTCGCAGATCATCCCTACCGTCCTGAAATGCAATTCCTGTGAGCTTGGTAACTGTGGTTTTATCCATTTTTGAGGTGCACCAGGCAACCAGGTGCTCGAAGTCTCTGGTGAAACGCGATTCACCGACTGGTCTGGCAAATGGAACCGATTCAGTTATTACTCCGTGGATTGGACACTTCAGTCGTCTAAGTTGACAGTAGAGCCATGTCTGACGAACTCCCATGTCCATATGTCTCCAGCGCGAGTTGACAGTTCTAGTGTCGTAGGAGAAGTTAGTCCTGTAATTGCAATTAGGACATGCAAGCTTGGTATGAGTGAGCTTGAGCTATATCACAATCTCGCCGTTTGACAGAGATACTTCACTTATAACGACACCTTCTAAGCCAAGAATCTGCTTAACGAAAGTGGTAGCGTGCTCGGGTCCGGTCTCCCTTTTTGAATGTTTCGTAACAGAAAAATTTAGGGGCTTGGATCCGGTCAAGTTTCTTGAAGGGCTATTTCAGATCCGAGAGTTAGGTGCGTACTGGGATTGGCACTTGCTTTAGTAGTATCTGGGACCCACATCTATGTCAATAGAGCCATATATCCTAGGACCTGAAGCTAATGATCTGAAGCTACAAGTCCATATCCTATATTGTCCTCGATTGCCCGAAAAAGAACTGAGACGTAGTTTTCCTTAGGAATTACGTAAATAAATACTGTTCAGCTTAAGTTTTAATGTGCGCAATACCTGACGCTTCGACAGTATGAGGGTGACCTGGGGCGAATCGGCAATCACAGAGTCCTGCGGAAATACTGCTTCTAAGCCACTCCTTGTCGATATCATCTAGGAAGTTATACGAAGTCGACTTCACTTCCAAATTCCCTAATTTACTGAGCAGAAGTCATCTGCACCACTTTATTTGCTATTTAAGAATCGCTATTGACTCCAGGAGAATTATTAGTAGCCAGCGAACAATTATGAAAATCGATAATGTTCAGATCGAGTAATGTGTGAGGCGTGTATGAAGGAAAATATTTTTCTACCCGATAGATCTCTCCGCCAACTGTAAAAGCCAAGGTCACGCACATCGGTAACGTAAGATTTCAGGAAGGCACTAGCGTCAAAGCTATAGATGCATTGAGGGCTTCTCACCGAAATAGATGTCCTGCCTCCCGTGCCAAGCACAACAGAAAGAGGCATAAATGGCTTATCAGACGGTAAATCCATATACAAATAAGTTAGTCCAGAGCTTTCCATACGCGTCAGATGCTGAGATCGACGCCGCAATCCTGAAATCTCACGAGGCGTTCTTGAATTGGCGTACCACCGGGTTCGAAGACCGATCGAAGGTCATGACGCGAGCAGCAGAAATACTTCGAGCTGATAAGCGTATGTTCGCGGATGTGCTGACGTTAGAGATGGGAAAGATATCCGCTGAGGCAGAGCTTGAAGTAGAACTTTGTGCCGACATCTTCGACTACTTCGCCGAGCACGGCGAAAGTTTCCTTAAGGATAAGCCCCTTGAGGTCAAGGGCGCTAAAGAGGGTACTGTGACGATTGTATTCGAACCGCTCGGAGTTATCTATTGCATTGAGCCGTGGAACTTTCCTTACTACCAGGTTGTGCGCGTTGCTGCTCCACAGATCCTCGCCGGAAATACTGTCTTACTAAAGCATGCGAAGAACGTGCCGGCTGCGGCACAGGCAATGCAGAAACTCTTCAATGATGCTGGGCTTCCCGATGGCGTCTTTACCAAC
>NZ_JXYS01000116.1 GCF_000949295.1 Acidithrix ferrooxidans | reverse complement strand
GGCGTTCCTGCGCATGCATAGAGACGGCCTCATCACTCTTCCTCCACCACGGAGCGAGAACACCAACGGCAGAGCTGTTCGCTACCAGAGTCCTAATGCCCAACTGCGCCTCCCCGACATGTCTCCGAGCACACTGTCTCAGATCGGAGATCTCCGCATACACCTGGTTCAGACCAAGAAAGCCTCTGCGATCTGGAACCAAACCATCGCGAGCTACCACTACCTCGGATACGTGCCTCTCGCTGGTGCACAACTGCGATATCTGGTAGAAGCCGACTGTGGCTTTGTGTCTGCACTCTCCTTTGGTGCGTCGGCCTGGAAGTGCGCTCCTCGTGACACCCATATCGGCTGGGACGACAAGACTCGTCGTTCCCGGCTGCACCTCGTGGTGGGCAACGCGCGCTTTCTCATCCTGCCTTATATCCAGGTTCCCAACCTCGCCTCCAAGATCCTCGCCAAAGTTACCCGACGCCTGCGTGATGACTGGCAGGTCGCCTATGGCTATGCCCCGGTGCTCGTCGAGACCTTTGTCGAGACTGGTCGCTTTGCTGGTACCAGCTACCGAGCAGCCAATTGGATCCAAGTCGGCAAGACCCAAGGTCGCGGCAAGCTAGACCGCACCCATGCCAAAGCACTACCGGTGAAGGACGTCTATCTTTACCCGCTGCACCGAGCTTACAAAACCATTCTCAGCACTCAGACCAGCATGTGAGATCGCCCCGTCAACGTTACGAATCAAACCCTCTTCGGACGGGATCTCCGAATGTGTACACACCATCAGAGGTCTCGGGCCAAGGACGAATCGCTAAAAACCTGTTATTCAGAGTTTTACCCAGCGCCTTTTACCCTTGTTTGGCAGGTCGCATAGGAGCAACAATCTAATCAACACGGACCAACCAAAAGGCCGTTAAAACAAACTTTCCCCTATCCATTTCGGAAGTAACCGACTATCGACGAGGGAAAGTCAAATGGAATTCAAGCTGCCCAAGGAGATAAAAAGAAGTCGTACCGAAACTGATCTCCGAAAGATCATCGACTCTAGGTCAGAGATTTTCCAAGAATAAGTGCGACCGGATTATCCATTGAAAGCCAAACAAAGTGACTCTCGCAAGCATCTCTGATAAGTGCCCGGTTTCGGAACCCAACAAACTTGATTAGCAGCTAGCCATGAGAGCTATTTCTGAATTCTTAGACCAACCTCAGTCGACATCAATTCTTGGCACAACTTTATCCAACCACTTTGGAAACCACCATGCGGCATCGCCGAAAAGTTCCATAACTGATGGGACGAGACAGAGGCGAATGATGGTCGCATCAATAATGACACTCACGCCCAAACCCACTCCCAACATCTTGATGACAATATTGGTAGAAGCAACGAAGGCGAAAAAGACTGCCGCCATGATGCTCGCGGCAGAGCTGATCACTCGTGCCGTTTGCGAAAGGCCTGATGCAACGGCTAACGACGAATCCTTAGTACGCAGAAATTCTTCTTTTACCCTTGAGATCAAAAAGACTTCATAGTCCATCGACAGTCCGAAGGTAATCGCAAACATAATCATCGGGACGTAGGACTCGATCGGAACCTTCTGGTTCATTCCAACCAACGACGACCCCCAGCCCCACTGGAAGACAGCAACAACAACTCCATAAGCCGCTCCTATCGAAAACAGATTCAACAGGGCTGCCTTGATTGGAATCAATATGCTTCTGAAGGTGGCCATCAAGATGATAAACGCTGCAAGGATAACGAACAAAATGATGATTGGCAATTTTGAAACTACCAACTCTAGGAATTGGATTCCCGAAGCGGTATTTCCGGTAACATATCCCTTTTCTCCACCATTCAAGACCTTGGGAAGGGTAACATTTACCAAATTATCAAAGAGCGCCTTTGTCTGAGAGGCTTGTGGTCCATAAGTCGGAACAACATTGAAATACAAGATGGCTTTATTTGGAGAGAGGTTAGGCACCGTAATGTGAGCAACATTAGAAAGAGAAGAGATCGAAGTATTTAAATTTTGTTCGAGAGTTCCAAGCGCACTAGAGGAGTTTGCAACGCTTGGGGGAAGCGTTACGACTATCACAAATGGACCATTTGCCCCTTGACCAAAGGCCGAGGCAACGGCGCCGTAGGCTTGCCGGTCTGAATATGTGGTTGGATTGGAGCCTGCATCTAGACGACCAAGCTGCATTGAAAAGAGTGGGATCACTAAAACACCGGCAATAATCGAACCTAAGACCAAAAAGGTCCATGGTCTCTTTTGAACAGAGCGCGAAAATCGATGCCAGAAATCTTCACCCTCGCCCGTCTCTGCAACAGCTTTCCCAAAGTGGATCCGATCCATACGGGTTCCCAAAAGTCCGAATAAGCCAGGGACTAGGGTAATTGCGCCAATGGCAGATGTAACCACACCCACCATCGCCGCCAAGCCGAGCTTACCTATAAAAGTTAGCCCCGAGACGTATAGTCCCAAAAGTGCAACCGAAACCGTGGCCGCAGCAACAATTACGGATCCACCAGAGGTAGAAACCGTTACTCCAGCCGCCTCCGCTGGTGATAAACCATCCATCAGCTTCTGGCGATGCCGGGTAGTCAGAAACAGACAATAGTCAATTCCGACCCCCAAACCCAACATCGTCGTAAGGGTAGGTGAAGTGGTTGAGAAGGTGGTAACTTTGGCGAGCAAGGCCATTATCCCCAGCGACCCCAAGACGCTAATCAAGGCAGAGACGAGTGGTAATCCAGCGGCATATAGCGACCTGAAGGCAAAGGCGATGATCAACAATGCAAGCACAAGCCCAATCAACTCGGACCTAATATCACTTGCCTTGGGATTCGCCAAAAGGCCAAGAGGGTCATTGTAGTAGACATTCACCTTCGCATTTGTTACCGACTTCATCGCAGTTTCAACCGAGGAGATGTAACTAGGCGAGAACAAGGAAGGATTCTGATTGAAGGCAACAGATATGTAAGCCGTCTCACCAGAGACAGAGACAGCGCCGGTGGCGGTTAGGGGATTCGAAACGGAGACGACATTGGGCAATTTGGACAAGCTGGTCAAAGCTTGAGATATTTGCGCGGAAAAGTTACTCAATGGCTTATTTGGGTCAACGAGAACGATCTGACTCGAATATCCAGTTACAGCTTTATTGTTTGCTTGCAAAATAGAAAGACCAGTTGAAGCCTGGGTGTTAGGAAGTGAGTAGTTGTTGGAATAAGTTCCGCCAATCTTTCCCATGAGCACCACTAGAAATACAACTACCAATAACCAAACCAAAATCGAGGTCTTGAAGTGTCGCGCATTCCATGCACCTAGGCGGTATAAAATCCCCGTCGAGGAGGGCCCTCTATTTGAATTGCCCTCCGATGCTAAAGAATCTCGGAACGACCCATCTAGGAGTTCATCCACCTGTTCCTCCAAAAGTAAATATTGTCATAACTGCCATTTAAAATATAATTCAAATTTATGGCACTTCTGCCATTTGTCATAAGCGTCTATAATTAAAGGGGTAATCCAGTCCAACGGAGGAAGATTCTTGAACGAACTTGGTCTAAGAGAAAAAAAGAAGCTGCAAACACGGGTTGCCATCATGAAAGAGGCTGGACGATTATTCCAAGAAAAAGGCTTCTTTGATACCACGATTCGAGAAATTGCCGAGTCAGCGAACGTCTCAGAACGCACCTTTTACAGGTATTTCGAGAGCAAAGAGGAGCTGTTATTTTCAAATCTCAAGGAGGTGCTCGCCAAATTCATTCAAAATTTAAAGGTAATCCCCATGTCAAGCGACCCCATAGTCGCTATCAAATTCGCGTTAAACGAAACCTTGGAGGATTCGCCGCCCAATCTAAGCCAGATCCGAAAATTCATAGGGAGTTCGACCATCGTCGACGTCCACAAAGAACTATTGGGGATCATCTTCAACTGGGAGTCATCGTTGGCTCAAGAGATGGAAGGGCGTGCTCGTTACCTCGAACCAGAAGGAAACTCACTCGATCTCAAGATCTGGTCGCTGGTGCTCGCTAGGGCTGTATTCGGAGCGGCTCGAACGGCGCTAAACATATCTAATGACACTGCGATAAGCGCGCGAGAGCGCGATGACCTGATTAGGAGCACCTTCGATAAGTCACTAACCATAATGTTAAGCGGATTCAAGATACCCGCCCTGAAGACCTCGGCCATCGATGCTTAAATCTACCAAATTCTCGACATAAGTCTTGACACCACTAGGGACGCTCCAGACCTTCACTTATTTTTGGCAAAGCTAGAGGCTCAAGGTCAAATAGCCACATAGAATCAGTTGCCTTTTGGTCCCGTGGATCAATACTCACCTTAGAAATCTAACCATTTGCTCAAAGATTCAACCCTACCAAGAAAAATTTCAGCTACCCAAGCGTAAAAGACAGATACTGAAGTAGAAAGATCGAGCTGTTGTATTACGATAGCTCTATGGAAATCGGCACTTTAGGGACACGTAATTGCAGGATTATTCAATCACAGTCAACCACAGGTTAAAATATGCGCGCATCAAGGTCAAGGCTGACCAAAGCGTAGAGGTAGTGGTCCCTTTGGGATTTGACAGGTCCAAGATAGAGCGCTTCGTCCACGAACAGGGTGACTGGATCAGCCAAGCTCAAAACCGACTTGCAAAGCGCGCTGACATTTCTGGACTGCCACAAAAACATGAGCTCCCCGAAACCTTCTATTTGGCCGCAACCAATGAACTTTGGACGATTAAAAAGATATCTGGAGATCCAGCTCATATCTACCTCGAAGAAAAACACCCAAACATCTTGGAATTCACCGGCGGAACCAATAAGACCACCCTGCAAGCGATTCATCTATTACGCGACTGGACGAAACATAGGGCCAAAGTGGAGTTCACCCCACTAGTGACTAAGCTCGCCTCGGAGATGGGTGTATCTCCAAAAAAGGTGGCCACTCGTATCCAAAAGACTCGCTGGGGAAGCTGCTCAAGTTCAGGGACAATCACCTTAAACGCAAGGCTGCTCTTCGTGGATCCGACTCTAGTGCGTTCGGTCATCTATCACGAACTAGCACATATCACGCACATGAACCATTCTAAAGAATTCTGGCTGCACCTAAGCAAATTCGATCCGAACTGTCATATCAATAAAACGCATCTAAATAGATCGTCTAAGGCAATTCCAAACTGGATGTTGCCCACCTTGTAGAGTCCAATAAAACCCTCTTGCCTGCCTCGAAATCTGAAATTAACCCAAAATTAGCGATCGTCTTAGTGGAAGGGGTCGCCTAATGCTGTTCAAATCAATCCTCAAGATCACTTCATCCTCACATAGTCCATCAATAAGTATTAAAACCTAAGTTTAATAAAGAGCGGAGCACCCTGTTAGAATTGGGCACTCCGCTATCGATCTATTTAAAATAAAGGAATCTTATCGACTTTTAGATCAAATATAACGATCTAAAGCGCCGAAAAAAATCGCGACTATTTATTTCCAATCTCAAAAAGTCTCTTAAACTGATCATCAGAGAGTTTCACCTTGTCGGCGTTGGAATTTTCTACCAGATGGTCCACCGAAGAAGTTCCTGGAATCGGCAGAACCACTTTAGATCTATGTAGCAACCACGCCAACGAGACCTGAGCCGGAGTGGCATCCAGCTCTTTTGCGACTTCGCCTACAACACCAGAACCTCCGGCTAAAGACCCCATCTGAATCGGAAACCAAGGTATAAAACCGATCCCATTTGCTCCACAATACTCCAGGACTGCTTCTGATGAGCGATTCGTTAGATTATACAGATTCTGAACTGTGTCTATCTTTGCGTACTTGGATGCTTCTGTGATATCGCTTACGCTCACCTCTGAGAGACCGATTCTATTCACCTTACCCTCCTTCTGGAGATCGCTCAAAAGACCAATCTGATCCGCAAGATCAACCTTTGGATCTATCCGATGAAGTTGAAAGAGATCGATCCTATCCACGCCCAAACGCCTCAGGCTCATTTCGAGCTCCTGACGCAAATATTCAGGCCGTCCAACTGGATGCCACTGGTTTGGCCCGGTACGGACGAGACCTGCCTTGGTAGCAATCTTTACACCAGAGGCATATGGATAAAGTGCCTCTCGAATAAGCTCTTCACTTACGTAAGGACCATAACTATCTGCTGTATCTATAAAGTCGATCCCAACGTCTATCGCTTTGCGAAGAACCAAAATCGCTCCGGGACGGTCGATAGGTTCTCCCCAAATTCCAGGTCCGGTTATTCTCATAGCCCCAAAGCCAAGTCGATTGACCTCGAGCGAGCCACCTATATTGAATCTGCCACCTAGTTTTTCCAAAATGCCACCTTCCAGTGAAAGTCGTACAACGCTTTGGTTTCTTGAAAGAAGTAGACCAAAGGCATTGCACAAAATTAATTTCTTTAACCTTTCAGTTTCAAACATGCTCTATAGATAAAACATTCCCTCGGGCGTCTCCCATCAATTCACCAATTGCACTTTCGCCTAAGCAAGTTGGGTCATCACGCTTTGATAAAAAATTCGAAAGCTACTATCCAAATCTTTCAGACCTGAAAATTAGATATGCCATGTTGGCGGTTCAAAAAATATCGAATTCAAATCTCAAGACAAATATAAATCGGCCAAAAAAGCTTTGATCTATATAATAGAGTCGATTGATTAAATAATCATAAAGTCGCCGCTAGGGTTCCACTAGACAAAATTCCTAATAGTCCGTGTTCTAAAACATACTTATCAAGTTTCGTAAGTTTCGCCTCCACCGAGACCAGATTGGAGCTAATCTTTAGTAGAACAGATGTTCGATAAAGGAGGCATGGTGGATATCTCAGGCTTTATGGTACGCTTCGCTTCAGAGGAAGCATGTGAAGATCATTTGATCAAATTGCGGTGGAAAGAGGGATTTAGATGCCCAAAGTGTGACTCTGACCAGTTTACCTTAATCAGGCCAAACCATCGAAGAAATGCAGCATCTCGAGCTCCACTTTTTCAATGTAAATCTTGTCACCGTCAAACTAGCGTTACCTCCGGAACCATCTTCCATCGAAGCCATATCTCTTTATCCAAGTGGTTCTCCGCTATCTATCTATTGTCCAACGACAAGCGTGGTCTTTCGGCTACTACCATTGCTAAATTCGTTCAAGTATCTTATTCGACTGGCTGGTTGATGCTAAATAAGCTACGAAAAGCAATGGCTGACCGAAATGGTTTATATAAACTTGGAGGAAACGCCTGAGTAGATGAGTTCTTTTTAGGTGGTGAGAGCCATGGCGAAGGCAGAAGAGGAAAGGGAACAAAACAAACCAATGTCCTAATTGGAGTGTCGATTAGCAATGGTGCTCCTACTCATTGCTTCATGGAAGTAATCAAAGATACCACTGCTAAATCATTCAAAGATGNTTTTTGTGAGACGTTTAGATTCCGATACCAAGCTGATAAGTGATGGTAACCCAAGTTA
>NZ_JXYS01000115.1 GCF_000949295.1 Acidithrix ferrooxidans | reverse complement strand
ATTGCTCCGGCTGAACCATAAAAGGCTGCATCTCCATAGGTGAAGATTCCACCGTCGCTTGCGACCAACCAATAGCCTTTTCCATCTGGAGTAGCTGCCATTCCAACTATTGGCTTATTGAGTGGTATTGCTCCGGCTGAACCATAAAAGGCTGCATCTCCATAGGTGAAGATTCCACCGTCGCTTGCGACCAATGAGTAGCCACCAGCGACTGACACAGGGGATGAACTTAGCTTACTAGAGACCAGTCTCTGTCCCATAGGAGGATAGACAATCCCCATGGCACCGACGAACAGCGCCACGACAAAGAAGATTCTACCCACAAAAAGCGCTAAAACACGAGAAGTCAATCTCGACGGGACATTAATTCGATACAACTTCACTTGCCTAAACTCCCCACAAACCCAAAAACGTGCTCAAAAAACTAATCTTTCCTTAGCATTATGTTGAAACACCACAAAGAATATCGACTAGAACGAGCGCGGGGTTCAATCTACATTGACATAAATGCTCGCGTTATCGCAATGTCCAGAGCGGGGATCAATTACTCATACGCAAAACAATAGCTTTCCCCGCATATAAGTCCCACGCTAAGGGAGCGATTCTTACATTTTCAAGAATACCACTTTAAAAACACCATCTAAAAATGAAGCGTAGACTCATATAGCTCAGTTGCGCCTCGCGCATTAAAGCAGTACATCCTTCTCAAGTTCGTAAGTTTTATCCCTAGTGAGATTGGAAAACTCCAAGCTGCTAGTGCTTGGAGGCTCCTAATTAATTGATCCGCTACCTATGTGAGCCCTGTATCCATAATGTAAATATAAAGAAATTGACATGCATTCCAAAAGACCTTCCCGATTGACCCAATAGTAATCAAGCATTGTTCCTGAAGAAGATCGCCGATTAGGACAAATAACTCGGCTAAGACTTTGCTTATGCCACAACCCTAAGTTACCCGTTTAGCAAAAGCACCACCGCACTTCGATCTTCAAGAATACGATTTTCAAGAATTCTTGCACATCGGTACGAATAGCTAACGGCAATAAAAGAAGCCGACCTAAAGCCAACAGTGGGTTCCGGAACGGTTGGCACATCTGCTCAGTTTCAGACCGATGGTACCTTGGTACCACCAAAATGATAAAGCTCACCAGACCAATCCAAAAATCACTTTCTCTTTATACCGTAGAATGGGGATCCATCACTAGCAAAAGCCAAGCAGACAAATTCTCTCTGTTCCGAGATGAAGAGTTCCGAGATGAAGAGTTCCGAGATGAAGAGTTCCGAGATGAAGATAAGGATTAACCCGAAACCAATTGACCAAAGATAGAATATCCATGCAAAGACAGCTAAAGAAAAACCCGATCAAAAAGCCTCCATGCCCTAACAATCATGGCTAGTTGACAAGCAAACCAGTTTATTTAAATATGCATGAGCAACTATAAAACTACAAGATTTAAGCTAATATTCTATCATATTGCGAATCATAATATCAATAGAAACCGACAATTTCAAGCTACATTTCTGTTCATATCCAAATGCTCTCATTATAACTACGTGGTCAAATCAAACCTACATGGTCCAAATGTTGACACTCATTTAGAATTATTAGCTCTCTAAAATTCGCTTGAGATTATCTAGATCTTTCTGAAAAACGATCCGTAAAAGCGGCTTCATCACCCATTGCAATCCAAACCAACTTAAGTAATTGGGAAGAGTGAGATATTCATTCCAGGTAAAAAGTGTCTTCCCTATGCCGTAGTCGCGAAGTTCAAATCTGCCCAAGCCTTTGACTCTTCCTCCATGTGAAATCTCAATCAAGCTACCATCTTGCCATTGCGTCACCAACATAGTGTCCTTGGTTCTTAGGGGACCAAGGCGAGTGTGACAGACAAACTCAAGGCCGACGCCCTCCTGAGCGATGGAAGTTATCTCGATTCGCTCGGCATCTACCATCCATTTTGTATGCGTCCTCACGTCACGGATTGATGAAAAAACATCCTCAGGCACACGAGAAATAATTACTGCACTTCGTATATGAACACTCACTCGGTAAATCCTAGTTGAATCAAAGATCATACGACGATAGAAAAAGATCTGCTAGGCAAGCGAAGATCAAATATTAACTCGAAAAAAAATAAATAAGATATGCTAAAGGTTTGGATCTAGATATTTTAATTTACCCCAGGGACCAAATTCGCACCATCACAATGAGCGCGAAGGCATCAATTACTATCCATATCTACCATCTATCTTGATATAAATATCATCAAAATTCAATCACGTAAAGAGAGACGAGAGCCAGCGGTCTTTGACCTGGGGCCCGATAGCCTCATTCCAAACCACAACATCAAAAACTAGGGTCCATGGTCGTGTAGCTTTCCCCAAGATTAATCTCTAGGACAGAATCCAAAAAATAACCCAAAATATTCACCAAACAAGCACTCCGACAACGGCGCCCCAAAGATAATCAAACAATGTAGGGATCCCTAACCATTCATTGATCCAATCATCACAATTCGATAACACAATCCCTCGAGAATCTAAAGCACTGATCTAAAGCACTGGAAAAGAAAGGAGTAAGAATGAAAAAGAAACCGATCAGATTTTTAGCGACCTTTGGCGTATTAACGGGTTGCGTGCTAGCTGGATGCGGCACTTCAAGTGCGGTCCTAAATCCGGCCGGTTCGGCTCAGGCGGCAAAGACAACGGGAGTTACTACTTCAATCGTTACCCACAATGCAATCGCTCAAAACAGTGGCAATCAGCCAAAACCAACCACAAATCCAATATCGCTGACAAATCTTTCGAATCGACCACAAAGCCTAACACCAACGAGCACTTTAGCGACAAACAATACCTTGGCGGGTACATCCCAGGGCACCCTCCAAAATAATATCCAATCAATCGACGCCCAACTTGCAAAATTGAATGCCGACATCACCTCTGCGAATTCAGATATAAACAACTCAGGATCGGGAAATTAATGAGACCTAAAATAGCAATTCTGTTATCGACCTTAGCGACAACGAGCACAATTATGTTCATGCCAGGAGTAGCCAGCGCAACCTCTTCTAGCGCGGGAACAACAACAAGCAGCAGCTCAGCAATCAATCCTTCGCCAACTACCAATAGTGCACAAAACTTCACATCGGCTCAGTCAGCCTTGGAAACACAGATTCAGGATCGCATTTCCAAGCTTGAAGGACTCAGTTCGAAGATTGCCAGTTCAACGACACTTACTCCTACAGATCGTACGACGCTTAGCGCCTTAGTCGGCAGTAGTTCAACCGGAGATCTAGGCACACTCAACGCGACGCTGACCAAAGTGCAATCGGACACCACAATGGCAGAACTAAAAGCTGATCGCACTGCAGTGATTCCAGATCTTCGCGTCTATGTAGTTGTGGCTCCAGTGGTAAACATCACAGTTACCGCCGATAAAATCACTTATATCAATAGCCTCATCACTTCAATTGAACCTAACGTATCAACCGTGGTGACCGACAATGGGAACTCCGCCACAGACACCACTGCCTACAACCAGATTCAGACCAATGTGACAGCGATAACTTCTAGCATAACGAACATTGATTCCGAACTTGGCTCCCTGACGCCCTCGGCCTTCAACGCCAATCCAACGGGGATCCATAGCCAAGTACTTTCGATGTGGCAAAGCGTAAAGAACGATTGGGCTACATTAAAACAAGATCACCAAGATATCAAAACAATAACAGGAATCGCTTAGTTTACTAAGCCCAGTTGAGTAAAAGGTTGATTTTTGCATCTGCTCAACTTCAGCCTAACTAGTCCCAAGATAAAACAAAAGGTGACTCGTCGATTTGACTCACGAGTCACCTTTTGGATTAAGGAAATCAGCTCTTCGAAAACTGCCCAAACAAATAGCTATCGCTAAATTCAATATGCCACCAAGGGCCAACTCTGGCTATCTTAGAATAAAAAAATAAGAAAACTTTGTCCGCCTAAATCAATGCCACATCGCCTAAGAACGGTTGAAGTTCCAACTTCACCAGGAAGGTCTTTCGGATTCAATCTCGAAGTGTAGCTTATCTAAGCGACAAGCCACGATGTAGCTTTTGATAGTTCAACCCTCCAAAGGAGTAGATAGCTCTTTTGCTTCCGGTATCTGGACTAAGATCAATTCCATAACCCGATAGTTCCATCTATTGTCTTTGCATCGCAGTTCCGCCCAATTAGATATGATCTATCATCAAAGACACTAGATCAGCTACCGGAAATTGAAGAGGTCATCCAAAAAACGCCCTAGTTACCACTGCGACTAAAGGCTCTTTTCCGCACCTCTTACTATCGCAGTGATTGAATGATCGCCTTGGATAGCGCTGGCCATTGCACCTTCGCAAATGAATCAAACGGCCGATCAGTCAGCAGTCCAACACAAAGCGATAGACTCGGGTCACACCACAAAAAGGTCCCACTCGCACCAAAATGACCATAGGTCGAGGTCGAGGTCAGCGAGCCACTCCAATGGGGAGACTTTTCACCCTTGACTTCAAAGCCATAGCCCCAGGAGTTATCGTCAAAATAACCATAGCCAGGAAGGATTCCTCCAAGGCCTGGTTGGCTAGCGCTAGAGGCAAAGTCACGACTCCTTAGGCTCACAAGAGTTGGATTCATAACTTCATAGGCAAATAAACTGAGATCGACCACAGATGATACAAAACCAGCAGCAGCCCCCGAACGACCGGCACTTGGAAAGACCGACGAGGAGATCGAAGTATTGCTCAGCGACAGGGGTGCCAGTACTGCCTCATGAACATAATCCTGAAAACCAAAACCCGATAGATACGTCAATATACGTGCCAGAAGCTCAAAGCCGATATTTGAATAGATACGCCTCGATGCAAGCGGCCGCTCAAATGCGATAGAAGCACGTCCCTGCGATAGCACCGAATCTACAATTTCATCCGAAACCACACCGCCACTATCAAACCGGAGCCCACTTCGGTGACTTAGCAAGTCGCCAATGGTAAAATCCAACCCCTCAAAGCGGGTAGACGAAGAGGCCAAGCCTTCCTCAAGAGCAACCAGCCAAGCGTAAGTAGAGAACATCTTGCTCAGCGACGCCAATCGAAAGCTACCGCCAACGTCTCCGAAATACTCTATGGAATGAGCCTGGTCCGGACCCAACGCATCAATTACAAAGCCTCCAAAACCAACGCTATCCCACGTAGAAGTTATCGAACCGATCTTTTCTAGCAACTGCATAACCTATAAAACTAGTTGCCCTTGGTAAAATCTGCAAAAGCTCAACCTGTCAACCGCGTCTAGGAAAACCCTCCGAAAGACCCCTGCCCTAGAAGTGGCAGCTGACCCTAGCTCAAACGGGAAAACAACCTGATCAGATTACAATAGAAACCCACCAACACCCATGGTCTAGCTTGTAGCTCTTATTTAGGCAAGTATTCGGAGTCGTCAACTATGTAGCTCACGGACTGACTTTTCGTTTATCTTTGGACCACCTCGCCGAAATCTTTGGACCACCTGATTCTTTATCTGATTAACTTGCTTTGGCGTCCCAAAAAATGTGGACGCCAAAGGAGGAATGAACATAAATGGCTTCAAAGAAATGGAAGGTGGATATGAAAGATATCCGTAATTTATTGGCACTTGTAGCCAAGGGTAGTTACAGCAATAGAGAGATAGCAACATCGCTTGGTATCTCACACCAAAGCGTAAGTCGACATCTCGATAGGCTCGCCAAAGCAGGCGTTAGTACCCAAGAGGCATGCGACCTTGACGATGAGGCACTCTCTGCTATCTGCTATCCAAATAGTCCGGGTCCAAAATCCAATGGAAAAGTAATGCCGAATTTGGATGCAATACTCACAGAGCTAGCCAAGCCGAATCCACCAACTCGTAAAGTACTTTTTGACGAGTATTGTGAGCAATTTCCCGATGAGCACTATGGATATTCGCAATTTGCCGAATTTATCCGTCAAGCCAAAAAAGACCGTAGTCTCACGATGCACTTAGAGCATGTACCAGGGGATCAGCTATTGATTGACTTCGCTGGGGATAAGGTGGGAATCTACTCATCGCCAGGTGCTAGTGATCCCGACTACCAAGCCTCTATTTTTGTTGCTACTCTTGCCTTTTCAGGCAAGACATTTATTTGGGCTACCAGATATCAAGATGTATCTTGTGTGATAGATGCAACCGAAAGGGCTCTCTACTTCTTTGGCGGTGTTGTAGGTCGATTAGTCCCAGACAATATGGCTGCAGCGGTAACTACCGCCAAAGGTCCTAAGACTGCGCTGAAGCTAAATAATTCTTTCAAGGAATTTGCCAACCATCTTGGTACTTTAATAGCTCCGACCAGGGTTCGCAGGCCAAAAGATTATCCCGAAGTTTTAGTTATCCCGAATTAATTGCACAAGTCCTGTTCAGGGTGTCAAGGGTAGATAAATCTTCGGGATAACCAAAAAATGAAACCCCAAGTGCATTTACCCAAATCATAACATCATCCATACTTATGACACCGGCAACAACGCCGGTTCGAGCTATGGAGAACCAGATGGTAGAACAGCTTTCACTTGAGGAATTGATCGTTTGTACGAGAAAAGCGATTGCTCCCCTTAACCACAGCAAGTCAACGCTGTGGCAGTACAACTACGGCTGGGAAGAACTGCGCTTTTATTTTATTGCCCATGGCTACGGCTCATTTTCGATTGACCTGGCAGGTCGTTATGTTGATGAGGCCAGGGAAAAGTACGAAAAGGGTGCGTTGAAGATGTGGAAATTCAAGCTATTTCGTCATACTCAGGCAATGCACTTGTACCAAGCAGGGATGCCAACTATCTTGACACTCACCACACCGGAGCGGAATGCAAATCTATCCAAGGAGAGATCCATTGCCTTGGCGGAACGGAGAGAATAACCTCCCAACCAACCAGCTTCACGAAGGCGTTTTCTCATCTCTGCTATAAAAAGGGCTCTCCGGCCCAAAAATGAGTGAGCTTCTCGGCAAACTCTTCGTCACCCTGAAAACTCTCAAATAGCCGCAGTGACGCACTAAGGCGCTGGTCTAGCTTGCACTCAGGCTGATGGAGCCAAGAATACGATCGACTGTAAGGATCGACTGCAAGGATCGACAGACTGCTCCCGGTTCCAAATTCATCCCAGGTCTGGTCGATACCGATTGCATTGGCTATGTCGAGAATTCTGATATAGGGGTGACTCTCTATCAGGATTATTTTTCGCTTATGGCTTGTGAAAGGGGAGTTACCTGCCAGATTACGAATGTCCTCGACGGAGGGCTACTGTCTGGCTTATGGCCCGTCAGTATTGAAAACCCAACGACGCAATGGCGCGTAATCGCATACCGTAGAAGCGTTTTCGGTATGGCAAAAAACACCAAGGGTGAAATCCCAAATTATGGCAAACAGAAACATGAGTTTTCAGATCGAATGGCCCTCGCTATTGCCCAAGTGAAAGCTGATGGAGTCAGGCCTTAAGTTTCTAGCAAGACCGGGGCATTGCATATTTAAAGACCTTGGAGCTGACCTTTTAATAAATTAATCCGCGAATAAAGTACTCGATATCGTCTAAATCAATAAGTCACCTAAACCAATAATAGGAATCACCGTACCAAATGTCGCTTTATCGAACGCCACACACCCAACTAACGATGGTGGCGCCGCACTCCCCTTTTAATTAACTAGGTCAAGGGCGTCTTTGGTTGGGTCGAAGCATACTGTTATGGTTCGACCCAAGTCAAATCGCGAAAAACTTCGTGAAAATGCGAAAAAGTTCGTATCTATATTTTTGGTCATCAACCTTGCAATTGGCATGGCGATAAGTGTCATCACCCTCTATTCCAACGTTTCTGCCTCCAACTCCAAGGTGTCAAAGGCCTATTATCTCTGGGCGCTCTCCGAGCAAGAGAATTCATTGCTTTTCGGTGCAACTTCGTCGGGTTCACTTTCGACCTCAGCCCAAAGGACATTTCGCTCAATCGATGGTCAATGGAGCTTCGATCTTGCCCAGCTTACGAAGGACAATTTTATGAATAGCAAGGTTCTTTTAGAGGCGCGAGCACTTCACCTTGCGAATATGAAACTTATGACGCTGCTTGGGAGAAAAAATACCTCTCTCGCTCAATCGGTTATTACCACGAAATCCAATCATGACTTAAAAATTCTTCGAAATGCAATTTCCCGAGCAATAAAGCAACAAGAAGCAGTGGCAGCCAGCTTAAAGTTAACAGCCGACTCGGAGACCCTTGTTTTTACCGTCCTTGCGTCAATACTTGCATTGATGCTCTTCTTTAAAATTACAAACACGAAGATTGCAGGTGCGATGCGAGCGAGTCTAGAGCGAGAGGCCGCTCAGACTCGTTATCGAACTTTAATCAATCAGTCCTCGGATCTTCTGATTGTTTTAGACGCACGTTCAACCATAAAATTTGTCGCACCATCCTGGATAAAAAACTTTGGCCATATTGAAGATGATGCCCTTGGATATGATTTTCTTACATTCGTGCATGCCGATGATTGTCTGCGTTTACTGAGCTACCTTGATCTATCGGTGGAGGGTTCAACGGCAGAAGTTGTCTTTCAGATGCTCCATGGGGACGGTTCTTATCGACATATCTCCGCGTTCATCTCAAATTACCTTGATTTGCCAGAAATTGGGGGCATTGTTATTAACGGTCGCGATATTACCGAAAAAAAGGCGCTTGAAGAGCAGCTCATACGAAATACCCTGTATGATCCACTCACTGGTTTACCTAATCGAATCTTACTCAACGAGCGACTCAAAGTAGAGATGCGCAACGAATCAGGATTGATGCCGGCGATATTATTTATCGACCTTGATGATTTTAAGACTATCAACGATTCTTTTGGGCGCGAGGTGGGGGATCAGTTGCTGGTTGGCGTGGCCGATCGAGTCTCTCAATGCATTGGAAAGCACAGGACGCTAGCTCATTTAGCGGGAGACGAATTTGGTGTGCTTTTGAAGCAAAGCGATGATTTAGAACAGATTGCTCGCAACATTATCGATGAGTTCTCGCATCCATTCTTGCTTTCGACCGGAGAGGTGAATATCCGCGCGAGCATAGGTGGAGCACGAGCAACTAGCCGGGAGAACACGGTCGAGGACCTCCTGCGAGATGCCGACGTCGCCATGTACGTAGCCAAAAGAGGCGGGAAAGCATCATTTTCCCTTTTCGACCCCTCGATGCATGCCTCAGTTCGCGATCGTCTGACACTAAAAGGCGATATTCAAGGAGCGATTGATCGTGATGAGTTTGTAGTAATGTATCAGCCCGTGATTGATATGACAACTAACCTTACCGCAGGCGTGGAGGCTTTGGTGCGTTGGCTTCACCCCCAGCGAGGGCTAATTGCGCCAGGGGCATTTATACCTATCGCCGAAGAGAGTCATGCTATCGTCGACATAGATCGAGTCGTCCTGAAAAAAGCAGCCTATCAAGTTGCGAAATGGAATAGACAACGATCCGGTGAAAAACTATCACTGAATGTCAATCTTTCAGTGGTGGAATTACACGAGAAAGATGTCGTGGAGGCCATTGCTAGCGTGTTGAGCGAAAGCAATCTAGACCCCAAGTTATTGATTCTTGAGATAACCGAATCGGTATTCATGGACAACCCCAAGACCCTCATCGGCAAGATCAATCAGATTAAAGCACTGGGGATTCGAATTGCAATTGACGACTTCGGCACTGGATATTCTTCGCTTAGTTTTTTGGAAGAGTTGCCTATTGACGTGCTTAAGATCGATAAATCATTTACAGATCGTTTAGCAAACGGTGATGCATCGATCACCCTCAAGGCGATAGTTCAATTGGGTCGAGCTCTGGGGTTGAAGCTCGTTGTTGAAGGAATAGAAGAGGCCTTCCAGGTAAAAACCTTGATAGATCTCGGCTGTATCTTTGGTCAAGGATTTCATTTTGCACCTCCACAGACTGGTGATGACTTCGAGGCAAAGTTTCTAAATACAAAGGTAGCTACGCCACGATCGAATAGTTCTCGCAGCCGATTTCGCCCCGATAACAGCAAATCACCGTCCGAAGTAACTCTATCTAGCATTGTTGAAGAGAGGGATTGAAAATGAAAGAGATTTTTAAAGAGATAAGCGGCTCTACCTCCCAAATTTTCGCTGTGGGTGTTGGTCTGTTATACCTCATAATTGGCATTGGGGGATTGGCTTTCGTAGGAGTTCAGAGCTTTCCGCTTTTGCCCCATGGAACGTTCATCATCTTTGGCATGAATCCCTTGCATTGCATAATTCATCTAGTTGTTGGCATCGTATGGTTAGTTGCATCAATTAGATTTGCATGGTCAAAACGGGTCAATATCATCCTAGGTATTGTCTTTGGCACTTTGACCTTACTCGGACTCTTCAATCTTCTTGGCTTTTTAGGAGTTAACGGAATAGGCAATCCTGATAATTTCCTTCATTTGATGACGGGTGCATTCTCTCTGTATTTCGGAACTACGGCAAGTGAAGGTGCAAAACCGATTATGAAGAATCACCGCAGTTCTAACAGCAGTTCAAGCCCATGGGTGCAATAGTGGACTTCAGAGATGTGCCGAGCGTTTCGTTTTGATCATCGCCATATTAGATTCGCCTTAGAGGGCTATCGTATTGCGTAAATTCAGTCTCTATCGAGCCTAGAATCAACGTAGTTATCACTGAAAAAGATAGCCCATAAAAGCGCAAAATGGATATCTTGGCCTTGTAATGATCTTTGCCTTAAAATCACAAGTTGAAGATCGTTCGATGCAAATATCAATGGCCCTAAAGAACCACAGAGCACACCTATTACTCCCGACTGAAAAGTTTTCGAAGGAGTTGAGATCCCTCGGTTCAGACATCTACCCTAGGGGAATCAAGATGGTTGTTATTCTTGATAAAGATGGTCAGCTACCACTCGTCTCTCCGACTCAGAACTGGAAGAGTATCTGACCTAACTCAATCGTTTAATCACGTCTTTCGCGCCGCTTCGAAAGCCGCCCTATAGCTCATACCTCATGTCATATTTACCATAGGAGTTGGAGCTGCCCCCCAAAAAAAGGCAATCTCGAAGAGCCCAAACCCATCAATTGTCGGACGTTTCAGTGTGAGTGCTATCAGCTGGTATTGGGTTTACGACTTCTTTCATTTGCAGCACACGGGGAAAGACTCTAGCTAAGTGCTCTCAAGCAAATCGAACAATTGTGTCAAATCACCGTCTTCCCCATAGTCAATCTCAACCTTGGTTACGGTAGTCTGCGGTATGAAGGTAGGGTCAAGACGGATCAAATCCCACTCATTGATCCACGCTCGCACATACTGACGCATTCTATTTGAGCCCAACCTCTCTAGCCCACCCACATGTGGTGGGTCCCAGTTATAGGCAGCGCCGTGAATTCTTCGAATTGCCTCATAGGTTACGTTCAATTCATTATCATTTGGAGACTGAAGCTCTGATTGACGACTGCCCAATATCTTCATCCCAGCTATAGCGTCGATTGAAAGCATTGCCTCTTCGAGTCGGTCTTTGGCAGCTAAGCGTTGGGGAATCTTGTTATAGTCACCCTTACCGATTAGGACTTCTCCTTCAAAGTCGTCCACACTGGTTAGAACCGAGATAATTGGCGAAGGTGGGTATTTCTTAGAACCCTCCACCCAGCGACGAATCTCCGCATAGGACTTTGCCCGTTGCATCAGGGAGTAACGTCCGATCAATTCAACTTCGTCGATCAAAAGCACCCATCCAGAAAAACCCGCCGCATGAATCAAGCGGGATACAAATGCAAATCTATCCAAGGAGAGATCCATTGCCTTGGTGGAACGAAGAGAATAACCTCCCAACCAACCAGCTTCGCGAAGGCGTTTTCTCATCTCTGCTATAGAAAAGGGCTCTCCGGCCCAAAATCTGAGTAAGCTTCTCGGCAAACTCCTCATCACCCTGAAAGCTCTCAAATAGCCGCAGTGACGCACTAAGGCGCTGGTCTAGCTTACACTCGGGCTGATGGAGCCAAGAATAGAGCGCGGCATATCGAGGTGAAT
>NZ_JXYS01000114.1 GCF_000949295.1 Acidithrix ferrooxidans | reverse complement strand
AGGGGGATTGAGATAGATCCCAGTTATGTCGCGGACCTTTTCGGTAAAGGCCGGATCGGTACTGATGTTGAAGTATCCCAAGACATGGGGCTTGAGGCCAAAGGTTCTCCAGATACGTGAGATGCTCGCTGGTGATACCCCGATCCGCTTGGACATTGAAGACGTCGACCACTGGGGTAGCAAGCTGGGGGCGTCTTCTTCCAAAGTGATCCTTAGAATCTCGGCGATCTTTTCGTCATCAATGCTTCTCGGTTTTCCACTTCTCGGTGCGTCATCGAGAAGTTCCACTCCGTAGTTGATAAAACGCCGCTTCCATTTGCATACCGTCTCTGTAGATATCTGAAGTCTTTGCGCGATCTCGTTGGTGTCCAACCCCTTCGTTACTCCATAGGGCAATGCTGGCCCTTGCCACCTGTCCTATGGGAGCTGTGGACTTTCTTACCACTGCTTCTAATTCGCTACGTTCTTTGGGACTGAGCGGAACCACCGAAGCTTGTCGTCCAGATCTCTTCTTGGGCGGCTTGCTCTGGTTGGCATCAATGTTTGGCTCCTCTGAAACGGTGTGACTTTGCATCGTTCTCCCTTGCAAGGTTATGTCCTTACCAAGGAGAACAACCTTAGAAGGGATTAATTCCTCAGTTTCAGGGAAATTATGAGAGGGGACAAGAGCATTGGATGATGCTCGCGCTGCGGCGCAACTCCTAATGAGATCTCTAGAATCGGGCGTAAAGAAACTAGTATCATCAGCCTGTGAGCCGTCGACGATAGGTTGATGGAGAGATCTATCGTCTTTGATTTCGGGGATTCCAAATGCTGATTTCTGCCCTTGGCGAAATTGATCACTTGATCTTGCCATTTATCTGCGCAATTGAATTAGATGGATCTAGCGCTTGGGATAATGCTAGAAATTGCTAATTCTGCGAGGGTATCCTATCGGGGCGTTGGATGCTTTGGGATGCCGGAATCTCTTGTTGAAGTGTCACCTTTATTCTTAGTGGCCCAATCGTGGCTTTGTTGAATTCCATCTAAACATAAAAGCCTTTCGTCTATTTTTATCTTTAAAGCCGTGTGCTATTAAGGCCCTTCGAAATTTGGATATTCGAGGAGCTAGGGTCTTCGTGGGCTATCACTGAAAGGTACGTCGTTGTTCCCTTGAATCTGATGCCGATTTTTACTTTTAAAATCGGCCTTCATCTGCATTTTAGTTAGTAGAGCCCATTGATGTGCAAACGAGTTTGCTTAGTTACTTTTATTACTCAGTCTGCTCCAAGAGTAAATGATGTGGGATCTAGGATCACTGTTTGGCTGGTGTCTGTCAAAATGTTAGCTCTGATGGTGAATTTAGAGCGGGAAACTCGACATCGACTCGGACCAGGTAAATCTACCGATTCATCGAAACCAACGAGTTGTCGCCAACGAGATCGAATACAACTGTATAGAAGTTATCAAAAAGAGGTCGGTGGGTAAGGCGCCTTAGGAAAATCATTGGTTTGACCCACGTCGAGCCATGCTAAAGAAGCGTTCTTTAATGGCGATGATAAAAATCAACGATAAGGAGCAGCTTACATGCGGTCATATTCTGGCTAATTGGATTATTTAAGTCACAGAAGACTTGGTCTCTATAAAGAGTTGTATTTTCTTAGATTGGATTGAAGTACACTCCAACTTTACGGCCATTAGCTCAGCGAAGATCAAACTAAATCAAACACGACTTAAGCCGATATAAAGATTTACAGCTCATTTTGCTTGGAAGGTGGTTTCATGGTGCGACTTTTGACAAGGAGTACTACCAGGAGGGCTGCGTCAAGGGCGCAATTGGGTCGAATTAAATTCGAAAGCCCAGAGGCTGTGGTGGTCCAGGTCTCCTCGTTAGCATCGGCACTCGGAATCCATGTTGTAGATATATGGGGAATAATAGATAGCCTTGCGACTAAACTCGAGGAGCAGACTAGTTATTTTCATAATATTGGTGAAGTCGCCAACGATGTTGTTCTTTCTAACGAGAGAGTCTCTGAGCTTGCTCAGAAGACTAAAGTCGTAGCCCAAGATGTTGATAACCTTTTAGAGTCTTCAAAAGGCACAGTCGATAGTTCGCTATCTGAAATACGATCTTTAGCCGCTTGGGTATCGAACACCAGTGACGAACTAGTAGAGCTCGGAGTAGAACTTCAATCTGTAGCTAGCGTTGCCGCCAGCATCGATCAAATAGCTCAACAAACGCATATCTTGGCTCTTAATGCCCGAATTGAAGCCGTGCGTTCCGGAGTCCATGGAGTGTCGTTCGCTGTAATTGCAAATTCAATTAGAGACTTAGCAGATCAGACCATTTCGATGGCTGGTTCTATAGGCGAGAAGTTATCTGGGTTGACAGAGCGGGTTAATAGCCTCGATCGCAGCGCCCAAAAGGCTCGCCATGGGGCAAGTAATACTGAGACAGGAACTAACTCCATATCGGGAGTTATCACCGGTGCAGCTAGCGCCGTCTCAGAGGTAGATCGGGACGCTAGTGAAATGGCAAGTGCGGCCCAAGATTCCAGTGGCCAGATGGCGCAATTCAATAGTTCTCTGTCCATGCTCATTGAAGGAGTTGAAAGCAGCTCGAGGGAGTTAGTTCTAGCTAAAACTAAGAGTTCAGACCTTCTAGACGCCGTTGAGGTACTGTTGCAGAAGGCGAATGCCTCGGCGATCGATACGGTGGACACCCCCTTTATTAAGCTGGCGATAGATACAGCAGCGGATTTGTCGCGTCTCTTAGAGAATGCTATCGCGAGCGGAAGGATCAGTGAGGATGAGGTCTTTGATGATGACTATGTTCCAATAGCTGGCAGCAACCCTCCTCAGTACCTAACTAAATTTGTTCGCTTGACGGATGAGTTATTTGTTGCGCCCCAGGAGAGAGCCTTGGAAATGGATGCGCGCATAGCGTATTGTGCAGCGTCAGATCGGAATGGATTCGGGCCAACCCATAATCTAAAATTCTCAAAACCCCAAGGACCTGATCCAATCTGGAACGCTGCTAACTGCAGGAATCGATTAATGTATAAAGATCGTACGGGACTTTCAGTGGCTAAGAACCAGGATTTGGTGCACTTGCAGACCTATAGACGACATATGGGAGGTGGCCAATATGTTTTGATGAAGGACGTGTCATCTCCCATATGGGTGAATGGATTGCACTGGGGCGGATTACGTATTGGATATACGGCATAGATTTATGCTTTGCTGACTCAATTTATACAATGGTTACGGATTGGTTCTCCCATCCTCACACCTGGGGCCTTATGTTATCCTATTGATGCTCTATGCTCGCTTTTAGATCTTACTCATCATACGTAGCCCTCTTTATGCCACTGGTTTCGATGCGAGTTATCGTCTCGCATAGCTCAGTATTCAACACCTAGCCGGGCAGCTTCTTTCATGGATTAAGGAATGAAAAAGTTAGATTGGCAGTGGCGGGTCATTTGAACGGAAGCGTTGCAGTTGACCTAACAATCGTCAGTCGCTTGCGTTAGCTAGGTGGCAGGGGTAGCTTCGATGATAATTTAACACCTAAGTGAAGTAATTTGCCTACGATGACTCGCGAATTATTCATCAAGAGTCACCTATCGACAACTGCCCGGTCTAGCGAAATGAGCACTAAATAAATAAGGAGATGCGCACGTTAATTAGTGACAGTGGTACACTTTGGGGGTCTCACTTAAAGCCGAATCCAGGACTTCGGAGTTGCAGGGTGCTCTCTCCGTTAGAATTTACATCGGGCTTTTCCAGGCGCTAGTATTTCGGCGTGGAAACAGCAAGACCAATTAGCCATACGAATTCTCCAACTAGGAGTCCTGAAAAAATTGCCGCGAAGGTCGCGGTCGTTGACACCGAGACCACGGGCCTCTATAGGGACGATCGTATCGTTGAGGTTGGTATCGTTCTTCTGGATTCGCAAACCTGTGAGATTTTCGATGAATTTGAGACATTGGTAAATCCGGGTCGTGATGTTGGGCCAACTAGGATTCACGGAATCACGGCTTCCATGGTTGCGGCAGCACCCTCGTTTGATGAGATCGTCTATGAAGTCGCCGATCGCCTCAACGGATATATACTATCGGCGCACAACCTTGCCTTCGACCAAAGAATGATTGATTCTGAATTCACTCGGGCAGGAGCAATATTCGAGCCTGGAAGGGGCCTTTGCACACTTTCACTGTCGAGGATGAGACTCGACTTGGCCTGCCAAGAGTATGGGATTCCACTAAAAAGTGCACACAGAGCACTAGATGATGCTCGTGCTGCGGCGCAACTCCTAATGAGATCTTTGGAATCGGGTGCAAATAAATTACTATCATCAGCCTGTGAGCCGGCAACCATAAGCCTTGGTCATCTTCATAAGCCAACATATGGCCTGGCGATAACCCGTGACGACGTTGCGCAGGTAACCGAAGTAGTTCGCTTGCAAGAGGCGCACCGTCTTGAAATTGTCTGTGATGATCCGACCTTACTACCTTATTTAGATTTGCTCGGCCTAGCACTAGACGATCTTGTTCTAACTGAACAAGAGGTACGCGAGTTGAACAATGAAGCTCTTAGTCTCGGGCTTAGTCCCAATCAGATTAGCCTTGCTCACGAGCAAGCTTTCACTTCACTGATGGCTGATGTCGGCTCTGGAAATTCTGCGACAGAGATACAGTTAATGAAGGTTCTGGCTCCTCGTCTTGGAATCAACGATCGAAGCATGTTCGCAACTCATATGAGTAAACTAAGTGCGGAGTTGACGCCGACGGTTTGTTTCACTGGAGACATCTTCATAAAGGGTCACTTTGTGGAACGTTCAAAGTTGGAACAGTTAGCTTTAGCTGCAGGTTGGAGGGTTGACGGCACTGTTACCAAGAAGCGGTGCACGTTGTTAGTGGGAGATGTCAACTCCCAGTCTTCGAAGATGGAAAAAGCTCGACAGTTAGGGATCAAAATTGCTAGCGGTGATCAGTTCGCTGGCCTAATTGGCCTTTAGCTATTTTCCCCGCATGTAACGATGCTATTCGCCGCCCCATTGACCTTTTTTCTTGGTCCCGAAGAGTGATCTGACAGGAACTTATTGCTTTAGAAGTGGGGCTGTGGCCCCGTTCTCAATGCGAGGGCTCTCTCCTAGGGGTATTTACCCTAGGGTCTTTTCAATCGCAAGGTAAGAGTAAGGTAGACCCTGACAATCCTCGCCATTAGGAGAAGATTCTAGAAAATGGAATTGAACCGTTTGTTTTGCGACCCTTTTCTGCCTTGTTCACGATGGCGATGAGCCCATTAGCTCTAACCCTACTTTAATGTATGCAAGAGTTGTAAAGTTGCAAAGTCCAGTTGTTTTGTAGTGTCTGTTCTCTCTTGCGGTGCTGGCTAAAGGTTCAAGGTCTTGGCGATTGCCGCGCTTATTTAACTCTTTTGAAACGCTAGCTTCTTCGACATTGATTATGGCTTCGGCTACGAGTTGAATTCTGGCTAGCTGAGATGAACCTGCTTTATCGTATGGATGGCCGATCTTTTAATAAATCGGGTGTAGCTGGATGACGTCTCATTGAGTCACGCTGACAGTGCGGATTCAAAATTGGTGATTATTGGTCTCATTAAGCCAAAAAGCCTTGCTGTATAAGAAAACTAGGATTCGACAAAACTACTTAGGCATGTTCTGGCCGTAAACATTATGAAGGCCAAGACCAAAGATTGGTAGGACCTCGGAATTGATACAAAAGCAATTTCGAGTGCATTCTAAGAATGAAAGGTAGTACCTTTGATATGAAGAAACCATAGTGAAGGTAGATAAACGATGGCAATAAAAGTTCTTTTCGAATTTAAACTCAATGAAAATGCAATCGACCAAGGAAAAAAGAAACTCAGTGAAATCCTCGTTGATACCAGGGCTTTTGATGGTTGCGTGAGTGTCGAGGTAGTTGCCGATCTCAAGGATGCCACTCATTATGTGCTGCTAGAGACCTGGCGATCCAAAGAGCACTATTTTGCCTATGGAAAATGGAGAGCTGGAGATGGAGCCACGGATTTGGGAACGTTTTTCTCCGCTCCTCCGGCGATTTCGCTCTTTGAAATCACTGATATTTAGTATTTGAAGGTACCGCTCGGCTACACCTGCGAGCCGAGCGAGTGCCAAGGGCAGATCAGTAGATTCAAGCCGCTAGTTATGAAGAGATAGCTACAAAGATAGCCAAGGCAGTTGACTCTCTCGCAGATTCGGCTCAGTGCTGTTCAGCGCTTTGGATATCTTTTACCGTAGAACTGTGTTCATGAAGGGCGTGTAAGGCTGCTTGATCGCTCTCGATAAGCGAGCGGATCCAGCGCTCAGATTCGGTGACGTGTATTGTTGATGCGGCCGATGCTAGCGTGGGATTTCTTTCGGCCAACGCTTCAACTATTCTACGGTGTTGCTCGAGGGTAAACGACTGAACTCCCCCTAGATAGATTCCGCACCATATCCTTGCGCGAAGCGCTTTCGTGGATAGACCGCGCATGAGTGCACATAGGGTCATATTGCCGGTAACGGCCATTATTTGTTCGTGAAAGTCAAAGTCAATGACGATTAGTTCCTCAACGTTATTCGCCTTGTACATAAGTTCGAGGCTGTGGCGAAGATTTGAGACTTGTTCTTCATTTATTTTGAGGGCCGCGTAAGCTGTCGCGACAGGTTCAAAGAGTCGTCGCACTTCAAATATCTCTATAAGAGAGTCTCCTTGAGCTAGGTCAACTCCTAACCCAAGGCCACTCATCAGAACTTCTGGCCCTAGACCCGAAACATAAGTTCCACTTCCTTTGCGAACCTCAAGAACGCGCAGCTGTACTAAGGCGCTGGTCGCCTCACGTAGGGAACTTCTAGAGAGGCCAAACTTAGCTGCGAGTTCGTTCTCTGACGGTGGTCGCTGGCCTGGACAGAATTCCCCGTTGGCGATCAGCCCCATAATCTTCTCGATTGTCTTTACGGATACGTTCATATAGATGTCTCTCTCTGCCGGGCCCTTTACAGCCTCCACATGGCAATGGAGATAATCAGCAAAAGGACCTCTCGTAGATGAACTACCCGATACCTTTTGGTACCTCCTCATGAAGCGGGCCGTCATAGTTGAAATAGTGCGTACTCCATTTGCAAAGGCCCGCGAAGGCGGTGCACTCGAGGGTATCCATCCAGTAGACCTGCTAGCAACCTGTCTTGAAGCAATAGTTGATCCAAGTGGTATTCAATCCAATTTGATCGACGACGTAATAGTTGGGTGTTCTCTACCAGCGGCTGAGCAGTCCGGCAATATCGCGAGAAATGCGGTACTAGCCGCGGATATTCTGAGGATGTCCCCACAGTCTCTATCGATCGTAAATGCGGTTCATTCCAACAAGCGATACACTTTGCAGCACAAGGAGTAATGGCTGGCGCTTATGACGCGGCAGTGGCCGGGGGCGTAGAGATGATGGGACTTTTGCCTATGAAGGCGAACCGGATGGGAAAAGACGAAAAGGGTCCGCGCTTTCAAACGCGTTATCCGGCCGGACTTATCCCCCAGGGTGTTTCAGCCGAGCTCATAGCTTCTAGATTTGAAATCTCGCGCGATCAGTTGGATGAGTACTCTCTACGGTCGCATCTCCTGGCTCAAAGTGCCATCACCGAAGGATCTAAACTACAAGATATTATCCAAATTGAAAATCAAGGACGTGTAGTCCAAAAGGACGAGGGAATTCGTCCCAATTCGACCCTGGAAGCATTGTTATCGCTTCGCCCAGCCTTCTATACACCTGAGATGGCAGAGCGGTTCCCCGAGATCTCTTGGTGTCTCACCGCCGGTAACTCTTCGCAGATCTCAGATGGAGCAGGGGCTGCATTGATAGCAAGCGAAGCCTTTGCTAAAGAAAATGGCCTCATCGTAAAAGGATATTTGACTAGTTTTTCCGTTGTGGGCGATGATCTCATCATGATGCTGACTGGAGTGATACCAGCTACTCAAAAACTCTTGAAACGGGCAGGTCTGGAGATAAAAGATATCAATCTTTTTGAGGTTAACGAGGCATTTGCCTCGGTGGTTCTTGCTTATCAAAAGAAGTTAGATCTTCCTCTCGACTCTCTCAATGTCAGTGGTGGAGCGATTGCTTATGGCCATCCTGTGGGTGCATCAGGAGTTCGTCTTTTCGCTCAGCTGATAGATGACCTTACTCGACGCGGCGGAGGAAGAGGGGTTGTAACAATGTGTGAAAGTGGAGGAATGGCAAATGCAACTTTGGTTGAGGCGTTAGGTAAATGATCGACTTTGGACGATATGGAGCGTTAAATAATGCTTGAGGGTGCTTTCAACTTTCGGGACTTGGGAGGAATCACAACCTCCGACGGCAGACAAATTGTTTCCGGTCAACTTTTTCGTAGCGATAGCTTGCAGGAGCTAACCGACAACGATGTCAAGATTGTCAGCGAGGATCTTAAAGTGCGATGCGTTCTCGATCTCCGTTCGACTCAAGAGGCAGTATCGGAAGGTCGAGGTTTACTTGGGCGGCGACCATTATGTTATGTCAACCTTCCACTCATCGATGTGGATAGCCCTCACGGTGAACCTGGGGAATTGACCGTAAATCAATACCTCGATCACTTGGAGTCAGATGAGAATTTGTTTTGGCTATAAACCTATTAGGTTCGCTGGTTTAACATCCAACTGTGGTTCACTGCGCGGCAGGTAAGGATCGAACTGGTGTCCTTGTAGCCCTGGTACTCTTTCTGATAGGCGTACCGGAAGAGGCAGCTGCGCTCGATTATTTGAAGACTGCGGAAAATATGGATCGAGTAGTTCAACGATTTAGGACTTGGCCGCGCTATGCCAATAATATGGAGAATCTCCCTGAGGAGATAGATAGGTGTGAGCCCAGAACGATCGAGACTTTCCTAAGAGTGCTAAATTCTCGCTATGGTGGAGCACATGAGTGGGTACTACAAAAGGGTGTCTCTGTGGATGCGATAGAGCAGCTCGGCGCTAGCCACTCTGTTGGGTTTTACCTTTCCGATTTTCTCATTGTTTTTTTAGAGAGCGAAAGCTGCCTATTTTGCAGTTATGATCGTTGGCAGTACACCTGAATGTTGGGTAATTCATCGACTGTGCAATTTTGATAGGTCTTCAGACTTAATTTGACAATCAATTAGGCGACCTGAGGAGGACAACATCTGTTTAACAGCTGGTAGGACTTCTAGGGGTACACAAATTAGGTTGCTGTAAGCCTTGGCCGAGTTTCGAAGCCTCCTGTAACTCTGAATTTTTTGATCTTTAGTTGAGTGAATGCAAAGGTTTGCGCTAATTATGGACGCGATGAAAGCTTGGTTTGGGATTTTGGGACATTGTCAATCGGGAAAGCGGTGACTGTCAGTATGGATTGCACGTTTGTCCTATTCTTCGGCTGAAGGTCTTTTATACCTTAGGGTCATAAGACGTTATTGCTCGATTAACAGCAAGACCAATAACGATATCACTATCGTTGCGCAACGGACAATTAAAGAACGGAACGGTTATCTCTATGGTATAGGACCTGAGCAGTAATCGCAACTACAGTTTAACTTTCCACCGTTAAATCTGAAGACCCAGAAACCTGGATGCGGTTAGATCTCAGTTATCGAAGCTCGTCTTACCAACAAGACGTAGTAGCAGAAGAATCCGACAAACGGCTGCACTCGGTAATACGGAGATAGACGAGCTTTCATCGCCATGTAATTGTTAAAAAATGCTTTTTCATCTTTAGATCGCCAGCAATGGATAATGCTGTGCGAGTGGGCGAAAAGACGCCATCCCAACAGGGGAGCCAAATAGATAAAGAAGATGCACATCATAATCGTCGCCAACCAGATTTGGGTCTCATGTTGCGGAGCCTCTTAGGCGGGTGTCAGACCGTCCTCGCAACTGGTGGTGCCACGGACCAGCTGCGGTCTCGATTCACGCTTGTCATCTCTCGTTCGAACGTGATAGCCGAGAGACTGCTCATAGTTATTGGACAGTCTTGATTCGATCAACTATTAGACACGGGACAACCTCATCCTCGCACAGGTGATAGCTAGCGCAGATGCGGTGGTAGCCGTCGGCGACCCAGAGCGGCGCACCTCGCACCAGTAGTACGGGGGAGAGTTTCTCGCCGGACTTCACCTTGTCCAGATCCTTTTCCACTTCGTGGTCATCGGCGCCCAAACAGGGCAGGCCGCTGGCCCGAAGGAGGTCCTTTGCCGCAAAGTGGTCGATCTGCGAGCTCGCTTTTAATGCCTTTACGATTTTCTTTGCTTCGCGGGGATCGGTCAAGAGAGACAAATAGTTGAGTGCTGCTGGATAGTCCTTGTCCTCTGGCTCTTCCTTCCAGTTCTCTGTTTTCATATGGTCCTCCTATTTTTCGGGCAAATCGGTGATAAGTTCACCCTGAAGTGAGCTGAGACCTGCGTTGTATGGACACTGTATTTGGAATCACGGGGAATTCTTCAGATTCGATCACCGAAATTCCCTAGGGCGACCAACCTGCGACGTGGATTTAAAGAAGTTTATTGAAAACAGCTTAACGGATCCAATGTCTAGAGTCAACTAGTTCCCCTAAAAGTCTCTCTACCAGATGCTCAATCAACCTCTAAAGGCGTAACGAAGCGCTATTTGCCACCGTCCAAGCCCCGGCATGGTAGATGTTTCGATTAATAATTAGTTGTTTATCGGTGACCTGTAGAAGGTCGGCGTCCGAGGAGAAGATGCGGCAGAGTAGTCAAAGGAGGTCCGCTGCGGTTATGAGTGATCCTCCCTGCTCTAGCACGGCCCGACAAACTGGCGAGGAAGCGCTTCTCTGAAGCGCGTACCACCTCTGGAGAGCGCTCGAGTTTGTGCTACTCTGCGAATTAGCCCCGGTTGGATCTGCTTGCAAGCAGAAGTCATCCACAACGACACAACCGATGGCTGCGATCAAGTCGACCTAGAGAGAGCAGGCATCGCGACCAACGTGGTCCGACTCGCTAGGTTCTTGGTAACGCCGAGTTTATTCCCGACCCTCAGCGCAACTGGCGAGGGATAACGAGCGTCGACGAATGTAAGGCTGTTGTGAAGTTCGGCCTGCTCTTCGACCTCGACTCCGCGCCAGGCGGTTTAGTAGTTAGCTTCGACGAGTGCGATCAACTTGAAGCGCTGAACTCGCAATTTGCGACTTATGGCCCAGGGCGACCAGATTGGAAGAGTCAGATTCCGTTCGAAAAGCATCGGTGATTAATTCGGGCTTGGAGTGCAGAACCAATTTAGTGTCGGCGTATTCAATTAGTCCGGCAGTCATGAGCTTCCAATATCGAACTTCTTCGAGCAGGAGACAAGATTGATCCAATGGAGTGCAGTGTCGTGATAGACCGCTCAACGAGCGATTAAATTGATCGTCTCAAGTGCGTTCGTCTGAATCTCTAATAGTCAGTGGCGTGGCCGTCAAGGTGTTATGGCGAATTTTGCGGCTAGAAGTTGAAATTTGATACTGAAACGGTACCATAGGGATATGGCTTTGACCCTTAGAACAGATGCAATTCTTGAGCATGCGCTCACCGCACTCTCGGAACTCGAAGGAATCTCTCGTCAGGAGGTGATCCGTCGGGCAGTGCTCGACCGCCTTGAGAGGAATGGTCATCGTGCACGAGTTGATGAGTCGACGGAGCGCTTGTTGGCACGTTGGAGCGACGTCTTGGAGCGACTTGGTTCATCGTGAGTTTGAATACCTCGAGCTTGAGGAACTCTTCATGATGATTAGAAGGCTCGATATTGGCCCGATTCGTGATGTGGGATTGTTGGACTCGGCAATAAATAGGCCACGTTCTCGGTTTCATGGCGAGGAAGCATATGCAACTTTTAGTTTCAAGGCAGCTGCACTCCTTCAATCCATAACAAAGAATCATGCCCTAACAGATGGTAACAAACGTCTCGCATGGCTCAGCACTGTAGTTTTTTGCGATCTGAACGGCTACGCACCCTAACTTGGTGACGACGATGCATTCAAGCTTGTCTATGAAATTGCAAGTTCAAGATTTGACGTTGAAGAAATTTCCCAACGACTTAGTCTCAAGCCACTGATCTAAAAGTTACATTCACCAACAATCTATCGATGTGTCTAAACACATGAGCCCATGTCGGAGCCTTGTAGGTCGGCCGCCCAAGGCACGTTCGCATAGCTTAACGCGTGAAAATGTGGGCAGAAATGTGGGCAAGACAGGATAGCCGAGACAGGGAGAACCGGTTCCTTCAAGCATCCAATGCCTAAGATAAGCCATTAGCTAAGCGTTGAATGTATCGGATTACTTTGGTTGTCTCGTCAGGGCCACCTTGATCGATCCACATTATGACGCCACAATCTCGGGAGGCGCTTCTGCCCGGGATGATTCACAGGACAGTAGACGGCCCCTTGAGCCCGGTGTACCCGTGTGCTTGAGTCCGGGAGAGATGGACGTCGTCTCTGCGATAGCGTGCATTCGGTAGGACTCGGTCGGCGTTGACAGGGTCCCGAAGCTTGATTAGTCAGCAATCGCGTTTGAAGATCGATGATTTGCTCAATCCTGCGCATTCATGCATCGATGCTATCGAGGGAGTTGGCCGAGTTGTCTTCGAGGTCGGCGATGGCGTTGGGAGTCGTAGAATTAGGAGCCTTTACTCCAAGTGGGATCCGACGTTTGTCTGCAAGACCAACCATGAGCAGATGAATGGCGCATATTCCTGCGAAACTTGCCACCCATTCTCGCTGAAATGTGCCACCCCTTAAGAGGGCGTAGAATGGACTCAGGAACAATGGATCCCAGAAGGCCTTGGGCGCAATCTATCGGTGATCCAAAACCAACCCACCGAAGGTGCCACACGCCCAATAGGCGAGAACCGAAAGGGTACTGCGCCCACGCACGCAAGTCAGGAGCCCCAGAGCAATCCGGCCCATGGCCTCTTCGTCAAATAAACGTAATGCCTTTTTTTAACCCTTGGTACTTGCTAAAATGTCTGGGGAAGAGTACAATTAATATTATCACTCCAGAACCTCGGTGATTTCTACCGAGGAGGACGGCATGAGTGAAAATACAATAATTCCCGACGACGGGTCATTAGACGCTGCCGAAAGCATGATTCAAAGCCAGTGGAACCAGTTCGTACATCCCGTTCTTTCGGTCGACTGGGGATCGTTGCCTACATTCCTAGCCCCCACTCCACCGAGTTCGACCGACCAAACCGACTCTCCGCGTCAAAGCAGGGCACGACGCTTTCGGATCCGTAGAAAAAACGGTCGGGACGGCCAGTTGAAACCCCCAGTGTAGAGCAATGCCCTTGGCCGATAGTGATCTCACTCGTGGAACCCATGGTCGGCCCGCTTCGCCTTACTTTATGAGCAGATTCAGACCCTCCGTTGGGCAGTTCGAAGCGCCGGTGAGGTGGTGGTTGAGGATTTCGGTCCTCCAACCCAAGAGCGTCCTGTCCAAAGTGACGATCTCCGGCACCTCCTCGACAAGACAGTCGGCGATCGTCTTGTCGAGGAGAGTGGCGGCGGTTGGGGGATTTGTCGCTATCATAATGTCCCCATTGAACTGCCTTTCTAGCTCAGCAAACCATCGTTGCGATGGTTTGCTGAGCTAGATGACCGTTTCAACCTGTCTCACAAGTGTCATCCACATCTCTCTTCAGAGACATTCATGATAACCGTGACGGCAAGATTACGACCACGCCTGTCTTCTTCATTGGATTGGTAGGTTTATTTGATGAATGTCGTTCTCTTTGAGTAGTTCAAAACGCTTACCGCTTGAAGTGGCCAAAACAGGAGATGCTGATAAACCAGCCAAGGCGATGTTCATTTTGACTCCGGCTTTGAGGCACGTCACTTCTAGAGAGCTATTCCTGATAATCTGTCAGTCTTTGAGTACGACGTTATATGGTTCTGAATCGTCCACTTTCTCTGGGTAGGATCACAGAAGGCAAAGGAGCTACAGTCATGGTTTACAGAAGTCCTAATGCGCTGGAGCAAGCACTCATCGAGCGTTTTTGCAACATGAGGAGACTCCCTCGATGGAGCCAGCAGCTATTGAGAATCTCGTGACGGGCACGGTCGCGTTGAGAGGTCATCGTGTCTACTGAACGTCTAATCGATATCTTCACTCTCATGGCAAACCACGAGAGTGAAGATCCCCATGGCTCGTCACTCTGTTCCGTCGCGAAAGAGATAACCGAACTGAGTGGCGCCGGCATTTCCATTACTTCGGAGGACGGCGGCCAAGAACAACTTTGCGCGAGCAATGACGTAGCGCAAGGTTTATTGGACCTCGAGATGACTTTCAATGAGGGACCGGGACACGATGCGAGCCAGAACGGCACGGCCAGCGAAGTCTCTGACCTCATGGGCGAAGGCGGGCAGCGTTGGACGTTCTATTCGCCCGAGGCGGTCAAGCTCGGAGCTCGAGCGGTCTTTGGCTTCCCCATCCATATTGGGGCAGTTGTCTTTGGCGCCTTGAGTCTGTACCGCGACAGCACGGGGCCGCTCAGCGAGGAGCAGTCCTCAAGTGCCTATCTCATGGCTTCGGTCATCGGCCGCGCTGTTCTGGTGATGCAAACCGGTGTCCCCAGAGGCGCCATCGCCAACGAACTCCAGGGCCAGTCCACCTTTGATTTCTCCGTGCACCAAGCCTCGGGGATACTTTCGGTGCAGGCTAAGCTTTCGGTGAAAGACGCCCTGATCATGCTTCGCGCACACGCGTTTGCTGTGGATATATCTCCATCCGAACTCGCGCATCGAATCATCGACCGTGGCACTCGGTTTGACTTTCAGTCTAGGGTCTGGCTAGAAACAGACCCGAAAAACAGGGAATACGAGGAATATGGGAATTAGTGTAGAGGCATCCGGTAGTTCATCCTCAAGGGTCGCCGACCGTTCTTGGGGGAACCCAGCAAGACGAGGGAATTATGAGTAGAGAATCACTGATAGTCAGCACGCTGGTCGAGTTGGCCGACAATCTCGTTGACAGCTTCGACATCATCAACATTCTCACGACCCTGAGTGATCGCTGCGTCGAAGCCTTGGAGGTGGACGCCGCTGGGGTCTTGCTGGCTTCACCCGGTGGAGAACTGCAGTTCGTAGCTTCCTCGAGCGAATCGATGCGCGTGCTTGAGCTCTTCCAGATCCAAACGAATGAAGGTCCGTGCATGGACTGCTACCGGAGCGGTGTAGCCGTAGTGAATGTGGCCCTCAGCGAGGCGAACGGACGTTGGCCGCTCTTTGCACCGCGAGCAATCAAGCACGGCTTCCACTCGGTGCACAGCCTTCCCCTTCGACTGCGGGGACGTACCATTGGCGCTCTCAATCTCTTTCGAACATTGCAGGGACCGATGGAAGACGGAGACATTGCCGCCGCGCAAGGCCTCGCTCACGTGGCGACCATCGCCATCCTTCAACACCGCGCGATGCTCGACGCCACCTCGCTCAATGAGCAACTCGATCACGCTCTCACCAGTCGCATAGTCATCGAACAAGCGAAGGGCATCATTGCCGAAGCGACGCAGTGCAGAATGGACCAAGCGTTTGGGCGACTCCGTGCTCATTCACGCAATCACAACGAAGGTATCACTTTGGTCGCCTCGGCCATCGTGGCGGGAACGCTTCAAGCGAATGATTTGGAGTACACATTCGGTGATCCCGTCAAACAAGCGGTGCTGTAGACACTCGATGATGGCGTAAGGTTGGGGTAGCTGGCCTATCCTCTGTGGCCTAGGGTGGCTGGACACGGCGCTTTAATTGTGATAGTTATAGTTACGTGGCAAAAACAGTGCGCCAATACGACAACGAGCGGATCGTTTCGCTGGAGGCCGAGAACGTCGTCCTTAGGTCCGAGCGTGACGAGTTGTCTGCCAAAGTGGATGCACTCACAGCCAAGATCGTCGAGCTAACCAAACAGGCTTTCGGGCGTCGCTCCGAACGGGCGAAGATGGCTCAGGATGTGAACGCAGAACCAATAGGCGCCTTGGAAGAAAGTAGCGACCCTGAGCCTGATGAGGTGCCAAGGCGCAAGAGAGGTCAACAACTCGGGCACCGCGGCCATGGTCGACGCAGCTATGACCACCTACCACGCGTACAACAGATCCATGAGCCCGATTCCAAGCTGTTGGTCTGTGGGAGCTGTGGTGCGCCTTATGCGCCTTTCGGAGAGGAACGCTGCGAGGAGATCGACGTCGAGGTGATAGTCCGGGTCATCGACCATATCCGTCCGACGTACCGGAGAGGATGTAACTGCAAGGCGACCAAGGGGGTCGTAGCGTGGCGCACC
>NZ_JXYS01000113.1 GCF_000949295.1 Acidithrix ferrooxidans | reverse complement strand
GTGTAATGGACGGTCTTGGCGAGGTATCGAGTTGAGAAACCCTTGAATGTCGTACTTATTAGGAGAGCGCTTGGCTTTCCATTCGCCATGGACCCAATTGACCGCTTGGNTCCATAACAATGCTGCCCTATGGCACGAGTCATGGGCTAGACGATAAGAGGCCCCTGTCAGAGTGACGGACACGATAGCTGTTGTATACTCTGCGCTTTTACTAGCCATTTGATAACTAATATAGCATTATCTACTAAGGACTATATTTCACTACATGACGATGATTGGCGCAATGGAAGGCATGTGGTATATCAATTACATGCACACATCGTCTTGGTACCTAAATATCGACGTAATGTCATGACCGAGAGAGTTAGTGACGAGATCAGATCTGCGATTCTTGAGGTGTGTACTCGTTTCGATTCCACCCTTGATGCTTTTGAGACAGACGGCGATCATGCCCACCTACTGATCACCAACGCAGCTACTGATCACCTACCCACCTACTGATCACCTACCCACCTACTGATCACCAACGCAGCTAAAGTTGCCCTGTCGAGACTGGTGATGTCCATGAAGACACTTATCGCCATGAGAGTAAGGGCAAAGAACTGGCCGGAAGTCCGAGAGGCTTTGTGGGGGGAGCACTTTTGGTCGCCCTCCTAGTCGATAGTGTCTTGTGGTGGAGCCCCATTAGAGGAAGTGAAGAAGTACATAGAAAACCAGAAACTCCCAAGAGGTAAATCAGGTAGACCGAAAAAGAATTAGGTCGCTTGACCCCTCCCTTACGGAAACCGATTGCGCTCCCGTTGGTTCAAAAGGATCGACTACGAAAAAGTGTTCATACCCCCGGAGAGCTCGCGATAAAAAAGCTTTATCATCAATAAAGGGCGTTTGGAAATCGCAAAACCTATCTGACGCGTTTGTAAATCTCCACAAGATATCGACCCATCGACCAAGTTGATTGATCAATCAAGTAAGTGGCACCGTTTGATTAGAAATTGAGGCCGTTCGAATTCTGACCACTCAAACCACTTTCCACAGCCAGTATTTAGAGCCACAGCCAATATCTAGAGCCAATAATTCGGCGAGGGATTGAGTTGCCCTAAAGCTTCTCAGCCCAGTAGCCCTCCACTCGCATCGTCAAGACAGAGGTCACTAAATCTCATTATAGTTTCAAAATCCCACTCAATATCAAACGATAAGAATCTCAGCTATATGATTTGGCGGGCCGCCACATTGTCGTTACAACATGCCCCGATGGAACAATGAAACTACCATGAACGCTAAAGCCGACACTCTTATAACGTTCATTGTTGGCTGGATTAGTCGACTCAAGGTATGCACAAGCACCAAGCTCATCTATTCGAGCCAAGTTCTCGCGCAGAAGAGCCATTCCCATACCGTGACCCCTGTGTTGATTGTGCGTGGCAAGCAGGCTTAAGTAGTAGTGTGGCTCAATGGGATGAGATTCTGCGAATAATTCGTTGATAGCAATGATATTGTCTGCATCTTTACGGCCCGCAATCTCAACAAGGAACTCTTCGAAGGCAGCTTCCTCCTCGCTCGTGAGCTCTACGCCGCCTGGAGGAATCCAGATCGCAACCGATTCGATGTGTTCAGTGACAAAGGTCCAGGGGTATCGTCCCGCCGAAGCGCTAAGTAGTCGCCAGAATAAAGCCGCCTGTTGAGCTCGGCGTGTAACATCTGGGAAAACGGGACCCCATAACGGATCGTCGAAAAAAGCTAAGGTGAGGGTTTCTACGATCCCATCGAGATCAGACAAAGAAGCTACACGGACGCTACTGAGGCTGTTGACCATCTCTAAATCAACTTGTTCATCTCTATCGATTTGGCTGCTATCTTTTCCTTGCATCTCTAAATCCTACCTCTTTGACCGTCGACGTCATGGGAAACTTGCAGTTGGATCTAGACCAGCGACTCCCCTCTCTAAAGAAAAACCAAAACCAATGAGAAGCAACTACGCGCTTTCAAGGCTGATGCCGATTCATAATCAAGCTGAAACCTAGGTCACCCCAAGCCACGACTCAACCACATCAACTACAAAACAATCCTTAGAAAGCCTGACCAACATCTACGAATTGACCTGTTGTGCAAGTTCACCTATTGCACGAATTGACCTGTTGCACTTGGAGTTCCTCACCAAATTCCTTCGCCACTATGGACGCTCCCCTACTACATGTCCATAGTCGCTCGCTCTAGCCAGTCGTCGAGAAGAAAGAAAGATCCAAACGTTGTTATTTCTTGTACACGTTCGATAATTTCTGTATGAATCAGCCCTCTGCGTGAGTCAACCTTATGCGTGTACGACTAGTTCGCGCGTATAGCCAGTTCACGTCAACCTTGTCACCCTAAGCCTTGTCCTCAAGGAAGGACCAGTGAATCACAATGCTCAAAACTGCTAGCCGGCTTATCGAAGCCTTCTCAATGACAAGAGTGATGAACGTGGCTAAATCTTGCTCAAAACACCAACTAGCTTTGTTTACCTTTATCCCGTTGAAGAGATCGCAGCTGGAGAAATCGCAGCATTTTTAAGATCTCCCATTCAAAAGAACACTCATGAGATGAATCACAATCTCAATCAAGTGCGCTCTCTTTCGATTAGACTATTAACTAAAAATATCTACAAAATGAGAAATTATGGATAATGATAAATCAATAATGATTTCTAACCCAGGCGGGATAGAAAGATCTGATTTGATATCGCTAATTAAGGAATTAGCTGCCAAAATCAACCACCGATCAATCGCAATAGTTGGACCGGACTTTTCTCGTCTGCACTCTAAAAGTGGCGAAATTGCTGATATTATTCACCACATCTTTGGAGATCGAATCAAAGCGATAATTCCGGCTCTTGGCACTCACGTTGGAATGAGTAACTTCGAGAAAGAGACGATGTATCGCTCCTTTGAACCAGCGAGCTTTATCGATCATGACTTTATCCATCAGACAGAAGCTGTTGGTTCCATCTCTCAAGACGTCGTTGAGGAAACTATGGAGATGGAAGGGCTCTTTGATCTTCCAATTTCCATCAACCGCCACCTCCTATCAGACGAATTCGACCTCTTCATCTCTATCGGTCAACTATTGCCACATGAGGTCATTGGAATATCGGGTGGGGTGAAAAATGTCCTTGTCGGACTCGGAGGAAGGCCAACTATTGAGGCTAGCCACTTTCTTTCAGCCCTTTGGGGAATTGAAAGGACTCTAGGAAACCCAAAGACAGCTGTACGCGACCTTCTAAATAATGCAATTGAAGTATTACTACAAAAGAGCGCTCCGATACTCTTCGTAGACACTGTGCTCAACCCACAGGCAGAGGAGTCCAAAAAACTGACCTATATCTCTTTGTCGTTAGCCACTGGGGATAGTCCGAGGGATCGAGGCTTCGAGGAAGGAGCCCAGATCTCAGCTCAAACGAATATCTTTGATCTCCCGCAAAAGCAATCGGAGATCTACGCCTACCTTGATCCTGCGATATACAAGTCGACTTGGATAGGCAACAAGGCGATCTATCGAACCAGACTTGCCCTAGGAGACGATGCAACTCTTAAAATATTTGCTCTGGGTATCGATCGATTTGGAGAAGAGCAAGGGTTGGAGTCGATCATCAAGAGATATGGCTATCATGGCAATGAAGCGATAGAGTTGATGCGCAAAGATGGCGTGCTCGAGGGCAACCTTGCAGGTGCTGCTCATATATTACACGGCTCCACCTTTGGTAGATTCAAAGTCGAGTACTATGCACCGCTTCTCGGACGCAAGAAGGTAGAGGGCGTAGGCTTTAGCTTCATCGACAGTGATGAGGGGTTCAAACAACCGAGCGAGAGCAATCTCTTTGAATACGACGAGAACGGGTGCATCCATATCTTTCAACCAGGAGTCGCACTCTGGAGGGCTAAAGATGTCTAATCGTCCTTCAATCTTAGTTATGGGTGTTAGCGGCGCAGGAAAGTCAACTATAGGCAATGTTCTAGGTGAGCGTCTTGGATATCAATTCATCGATGGCGATGACCTCCACAGCCCAGATGCTATCGCCAAGATGCAAGGTGGCACGCCCCTTAATGACGACGATAGAACAACTTGGTTGCGAAAAATCCAGGCAAAGATTACCCAAGCGAACCAAAGCGGCACCCCTGTGATAGTTGGTGCATCGCTTTTGAAGAAGAAATATCGCGATTTAGTAGTTAGCCAAGCCGACCCCAGACCGTTGATGGTTTTGCTCTCAATTCCAATCGAGGAGTCGCTCTCAAGATTATCCGCTCGATCCAATCACTTCATGCCCGCCACACTAGCTCAATCCCAATTTGAGATATTAGAAGAGTCAGATGATCTCTTGAAGATCGATGCAACTTCACCAATAGATGCCCTACTCGACTCCATAACCACCGAATATAAAATGAGGATGGTGAACTAGTCGAAAAAATGTCAATATGGCAATCTAAACAACATTACTGACAAATGGAGTAATAACGCGAAATTCGACTAACCGTCACTCTTTTGACGAGATCTCTATATTAACGAAAGATCGACAATCTTCATTTAGCCACAGCCCTGCTACGACGAACCTTCACGGATGGACGAGCCATGGCGCATGATCGAAATGCGATTATGGCGGAACCCATCCAGCACGGCCCTTATTCGGTAAGTCTCTTATTCAGCACAGCCAAACCGACGTCACTGTCTCGCTGAAGGTACCATTCAACGACTTTCATCGAAATGAGCCAAGCTAACCCACTGCGCGAACGGATTCCCTGGCTATAAAGCGCGTTGCGATGAAGATCTTTTCAGCATCTACCTGGTTACCATTGAGAATCGACATGAGGCTAGAAGTTCCAACCCGACCCACCTCGGCTATCGATCGTCTCACCGTAGTCAACGATGGAGTCACATATGAAGAAAATTTGCTATCATCAAATCCAACCACAGAGAAGTCCTCTGGCACACGATAGCCAGCGTTGACAATCGCCTTCATGGCCCCAATGGCCATCTCATCATTTAAACAAAAGACAGCAGATGGAGACACGCCAACAGATAGCAATTTCGTCATTGCGCTAAACCCACTCTCCATAGTGAAGTCACCATCGGCCATTAGGTCACCTCGAATTGGAATGCCGCTATCCGAAAGAGCGCTAAAGTATCCTTCACGCCGCTCAGTCGTTGCCTGAAATCCTGGAACGCCGCCTATTAGAGCGATCTCACGATGGCCACGCTCAATTAGGTGCTCCACTGCGTTATATGCTCCAATTCGATCGGCAGAGAGAATATTTACGAGATTATCTACGGCGACATTTCTATTGAGAACTACCAATGGAATCCCTCTGTCCATCGCGTAGAAGATGAAGGCGTCATCCTTATCGGTCTGACTCACCAAGACAATACCATCGAAGCGCTTCGAATCCACCCAATCGAGTTCAGTGTGCGAATCCACCCCATTTACCACCAAGTTGTATCCAGGCTCCATGGCTAAGGTAACTCCGCTTATGGTTTCATAGAAAAAGTCAGGTGAAGTAGAACCCCCGATCGTCGAGAAGATAAGGCCGACGTTATACGACTTATTTTGGACAAGGCTACGTGCACTGTAATTTGGGACGTAGTTGAGCATCTTCGCGGTTTCTACGATCTTCTTCTTTGT
Organism: Acidithrix ferrooxidans; assembly: GCF_000949295.1. GTDB lineage: Bacteria > Actinomycetota > Acidimicrobiia > Acidimicrobiales > Acidimicrobiaceae > Acidithrix > Acidithrix ferrooxidans. The sequence goes on along the minus strand of NZ_JXYS01000113.1, from coordinate 1,798 downwards.
TGCCGGACTAATCAAGGGACTGTCGTTCAGGGCACGAGAGACCGTGGTATGGGAGACGTCTAGCAACCTAGCGATGTCTTTTATAGTTATGCTAATTTGTGATCCAACTTTAAACTTGTAGAGATCCTCAACTATATCTCCTTAACAACGAGACCATCTTACCTAAAACCGCTGACCTAATTCCCTGATCCATTCGCTACAACACTCCATGCGCTGGCCAAATAGTCTCGAAATAACTACCTAGCCTCTAACGCCTAAAGCCACAGTAGTCCACCGGTTCAGTCGATCTCTTTGCGTCAAACCCTCTCTGTCACTTTTGACCTGTAGTTCATTTAAAGGATTAGAACTTTCAGGGAAAAATCAAAGATCAATCCCTCCAGCCCACAAATCAAAAAGACTATCGCGAAAGGCTCCCACAAAATTGAAAATCCGACGGCGTCGTTCAAACCCCAAAGATCGAATTGGCCCTATCCAACCTTTTTTATAACCGGAAAGGTCACCACATCCCGCCAAAACCACCCGCCAAAATGATCATTCTCATGCCAATCACGCAATCGATCCAGCCAAACATCGCCCTTAGTGTTGCCGCTACGATCCAGATCGTGACTTGGGGATGTAGACAGTGGCATTCTACCCTTAGACCAGGTTATCTATAAAATTCGGCGCTCTATAAAATTCGGCGCTCTGCTACCAAGAGGTGTCGTTCTAAGATCAAGATGAGTCCTTAAGCTAACCACAAACTCCCCTCAGATGACCCATGAGGAGCCGACCGACCTCAACCCTTACAAAGCACTTGGCTCATGCAAGCACTTGGATCATGCCAGCGCCAGGTCTCACTTGGTAGTAAAGGGCTAAAGGAACCGAGGCTCGCGGGGTATCCAAGCTCGTTAGGTGATTAGGCTAAGACGGCAGTTCTACCAAATGTCTAAGACCACCACCCTTGGTGTTCGAGGCCAATTATCAGAGTTTCTTCAAGGATTGTAGTGATACTTGATCAATCCTAAAGTATCACGTGAACCTCCCCGCCCTTACGGACGGGGCTTCTGGCTCCGCCGTTTGGTTGGGGTTACCAAGCATCGCTCCCGTCACGCCACCACGACCAACTGGTCTGGTACCGATGAATCGGTACTGGTGGATGAGTTTGCTAGCTTCGGCTTGCTAATCTGAGTTGCCTCAGACAAGGCCCGGTTCTGGGCACTACTTCGGGCTCTGGCCTTGCGGCACTGCACCTTGGGGTGTGCTTCACGTTGATCAAGTGACCAGCGCTCGACAGCCCGGAGATACGTGACTCGGACTTTTATGTCCGGTCCAATTGGAGTGTATTCCCCGCATAACGCCTTCTGGAGGATATTGATCGCTCCTACAGCGTCTCGATGACAAGTAAAACCACAAATAGGGTTCTTGCATCGGTAGGGCCGACCTGATGGTCGATTGCGTGTCAAGCACGCTGGACAGGTCTTGGTTGAACCTGATTCGTTCAGGAAATCTAGGTCTAATCCGGTCTTGTCTTTGAGGTAGCGTTCCTGTCGACCCCTTGACCACTGGGAGAGTTGTTGACGACCGTGGCGGCCCATGCGCCGCTTGGACTTGGTCTCCTTCTCGATGCCCCTCACGTCACCAACTATAACTCTGGCGGTGTTGTGGCTAATGACGTGATTGGCCGCCTTGTTGGAAACCTGATGATCAAAGTCACGAAGCGATAGCTTTGCTTTGGAGTTGATCTTCTTCTTCGCAGTTACCAGCCTTTTATGCTTCTTAGATCCATTCTTGCACTTGCTGATCTTGTGCTGTAGTTGAC
>NZ_JXYS01000112.1 GCF_000949295.1 Acidithrix ferrooxidans | reverse complement strand
AATAAATCCGGACAACGCTTGCTCCCTACGTATTACCGCGGCTGCTGGCACGTAGTTGGCCGGAGCTTCTTCTGCAGGTACCGTCATTTTCGTTCCTGCTGAAAGGAGTTTACGACCCTAAGGCCTTCATCCTCCACGCGGCGTTGCTGCGTCAGGCTTTCGCCCATTGCGCAATATTCCCCACTGCTGCCTCCCGTAGGAGTCTGGGCCGTGTCTCAGTCCCAGTGTGGCTGATCGTCCTCTCAGACCAGCTACCCGTCGATGCCTTGGTGAGCCGTTACCTCACCAACAAGCTGATAGGCCGCGAGCCCCTCCCAAAGCGAAAAACTTTCCTCACTCTATCTTGTGATAGTGTGAGCATATTTGGTATTAGCATCGGTTTCCCGGTGTTATTCCAAACTTTGGGGCAGGTTGCTCACGTGTTACGCACCCGTTCGCCACTATCTATAAGGGCAAGCCCTTATAAACCGTTCGACTTGCATGTGTTAAGCACGCCGCCAGCGTTCGTCCTGAGCCAGGATCAAACTCTCCATCGAAATTGATGAAAAAGCTTAATTCAAGCTAATTACTGTTTTTTTTGAGTTTCTCAAAATTTTTGAATTGATTAGGTCTGTACTTGTTTAGAAGTTGTTGATCGAATTCATAAGAACAGGTGTCTTCGTTTCTCTAAGAGGTGATATGTGTCTTTGGCTTTGGCTAGTAAGTACCTAAGTTATTTGATACTTATCAGTTAGTTGTCATTGACTCACCTAGTGAGTCGTTACGACTCTGTAGATATGAAAGTCGTTCAACAGACCAAAACTGGCTGTAATTCGAATGCACGCTATATGAATCTCATTTAGCTATGCTTCTCATCCTATTTCGTTGTCAAGGAGCGGCCCTTATATAGCTAGGTGTTAGCTTTTAGAAGTTAGCTTGTCCTTTTGATAGATAAATCATATCTAAGGCCTTAGCTAACTACTAGCTTTCACTTTCGCTACAAAAGTGTTTCCGTTGGATCATCTCTTATGCCTTAGTTCAAGGAGCCCAAGAGCTCTTTTCCCTTGTGGAATAAGAAATGATCTCAGAATTCCTTCGCATTTGTGTTTCACGAATGTTTCGTGGCTTTCAAAGCGGACTTATAAATCTATAAGGGTTGATGGTGAGTTGCTGCAATTTTGTTTGGATTTTTTGAAAAATGTTTGTGTGTGGGCGCAAGGCCTGACGGAGACTTTGGCTTGGGATGGTCTGCAACCCACAGCCCGAGCACCAACTCAAAGCTAATGTCCCCCTCTTGGGCCATCTACTAGTTCTCCTTCACATCCTCTAGCGGCAATCGGTCTACAGCGCTTTACTTGCACCGCGGACGCAGCACGAAGACCTAAAGTCTGAGATCCTGATTTGGAAAGATCACGCCAATCACCTTGATGGGACTAGATTTTTATAGACAAAAGCGCTGATGCCAAGGAATCGATTACAAAATTTTACATTCACGAAGAACCACAATTGATAGAGGCTGGACAGCCATTGAACGATGGATCAATAGCGAACCCACAGAGATAGGACTGCTGCAATCCGGCGCGCTTTCAATTTCGAGCACTGTACCATTCGTTGGAGTTATCGTAACATTGTCCCTACTGGTAGCAGCTGCGGGCATATCTACCCTTTATTACATCCTCGCCGGAGCTCTAATTAGTGCCCTGCAGGCAAACAGCATCTCGGAGTTCGCGCGAGTAGCGCCCAGTTCCGGATCGCTAATAGCTTGGGCTCAAATGACCTTCGGGGAAGTGGTATCAACACCGCTCGCCTATCTTCTAACGACCTCTTATTTTGCCATTATCTCGGGGCTGATCGTTGCAAGTGGATGGTGGCTCCAAGAAACATTAATATCATTCAGCGCACCTTCGATACCTTGGCAGGTCTATTCGATTTTCATCGCGCTGATCGTCTTGACTTTCATCGTCGGAAAGGCAAGAAGCCTCCTAAACATCAACCTTGGACTTGTTGTAATCCAGATAGTTGGCCTAGCGGCCCTTGCTGCAATCATAATTGCGCGATATTACAAAAACTGGAACAGCTCCTATGTCGCACTACCAATCCATGGCCAACTAGGGACATCTTGGACGAGTGCAGTCCCAATCGCCTTTTTCATCTTCCTGGGTTGGGAAAATATCTCGGCACTTGCTCCACAATTTAAAGGTGGGTCTAAGTCAGTAGCAACCAAAATATACCTAGCAATTATTGCGACTGCATTAATTGCAATAGTCATCTCTTTTACTACCACACTTGGTCTAGCATCTGATCTTTCCAAAATCATAGCAAGCCCCACTCCACTGGTTGAAGCAGCAAAATCAACAGCGCCATACCTGGTAAAAGTTACCTATTTTCTGGGACTGCTGTCGCTAATAAGCGCACTGTTTTCGCTTGTAACAAGCCAAGCTAACATTATCAATTACTGTGGATTACAAAGCTATTTTACCAAAAGAATCGCCTCTAAAAACTCTCAACCGATTCCTCACAAATCTGGCGTCATCCTAATAGTTGGTGCAACTGTGATAGGGGTTATTCTGGGATCTGGTCGTGATCCATTGCTGTACTTCTCCGAAGCTGCAACGCTATCTGCCCTGCTTACCATCATTGCTTATCTCGCGATCAATCTCGCCATACCAATCTATTTTCGAATTTATAGGCCCGAGGTCTATTCTAAAGTCAAACATCTTGTAATCCCAATAATGGCCTCAATCGCCTTGGTCTATCCAATCTATCTACTAGTCTCACCGAACCAATCTGCACCTTTTGGTTATTTTGGATACATCCTTGGCATCTTGCTTATCGTCGGCCTTGGAGTTGGCCTCTATAGACGAACTCACCTACAAAACCTTAAAAATACAAAGCTGCAAGAGTCAAGATTGCGATGACTAAATGGCAATACAATTGTCTCTAGTTCATTTAGAGCCTTCCATTTCAAACTATCTCTTATCAACTAGATCTTCATCAAATTAAAGATCAAAAATCTATATATAACCCACATTCACCATTTTTTTGCATCTCACAGCAGCTATATCGTCTCAATCAAATGTGCTTCAACAGGCTCGATGACCCATGTGAAACAGCGCAGCACTAGCGATGGCCAAACACTCTCGTGATCATCCCATCTCATTCTCACCTAGCCAACGCGCTGATGCTTAGGGCAGATCCATGATCCCATAGATTGGTTAGGCGTAGCCATTGCCACATGAAGGCCGCATGAAGTTGGGATTCTCCTATAAAATACCAAGAGAGGTGTAGGAGAGCTTTTCTTAGAAAGACTGCCTGTGTTTTCTGTGCAACTTTCCAAAGCAGCTAAACCACACCCCCATTTAATACGATTAAATAAATAGACAAAAAGAGCCGCCAACTCAAAGCAAAGAAGATGGTCCATAATCTAAAGCCAAAAACCAGAAGGCGAGAGATGATCTCGCTCTTTTTATCGCTCGCGTCAATAGGGCTACTTCTTAGTGCCTGTACTCTTCCAAAAGTCGTTTCGACCAACCCAGATACCTTCGCTCAGATCTCTTCTATTTACGCTTCGAATGGCACACTCATAACCCAAGTACCCACCAACATCGTACGTATCCCAATTCCACTCAGTCAGATGGGAAGCGAAATTCCAAAAGCCGTCGTCGCAATAGAGGACAGGCGCTACTGGAAGCGGGGTCCCATAGACATAAAATCGACAATTCGTGCAGCGCTTGCTGATCTTTCGGCTGGAGCGGTAGTACAAGGTGGTTCTACCATCGAAGAACAACTAGTGAAACTAGAACTTGGAACTCCTAAGCGAACCCTAGCCGAAAAGACACACGAGATACTACTGTCCCTCGGCTCTCTAGCCGGAACCACCAAAAGCATAGTTTTGGACAAATATCTAAACGATGTCTACCTAGGTGAAGGGACATATGGAATCCAAGCCGCCTCACTTAGATATTTCTCCCTTAACGCAAATCAGTTAAATCTAGTGCAGGCAGCATTATTGGCCGGATTGATCAATGCCCCATCTGCCTATGATCCAATTCTTCATCCAGCACTTGCCCTATATAGACGCAACCAAGTCCTGAACGCTCTATATGTGAATAGGCAGATCACCAAACAACAGCTAAGTTCTTCGCTATCGGCTCCAATTCAATTGAATCCTTCGAATACCGTAGTAAATCCAAAACTAGGGTATTTCTCAGAGACCGTTCTAAACGAAGCCGCAACCCTACCTGCGCTTGGATCGACCCCTACCCAGCGCCTAAATCTTATCGAGCACGGGGGACTGAAGATTGTAACTACAGAGGTCCAATCCCAACAAAAACAAGCACAAAAAGCTGTCTTAGATGGCATTCCGAACTCTGCCAACATGCCAAGCGGAGCACTGGTCTCGATCAATCCGGCCAATGGCGCCATTGAGGCATTGGTGGGCGGCCCAGGGTACAATTCGGGTAAGGCCTATTCTCAATTCAACATGGCAACCCAAGCACAACGTCCATCGGGATCGACCTTCAAGGTGATAGCACTAGCAGAGGCACTTACACAAGGCTTTACCGCTAAAAGTGTCTTTTATGCACCAAAAGTCCTTTACGTTGCACCTGCAAATCATCAGTCAGCTTGGGTTGTCCATAATTACGAGGGGGAACCCACTGGCTATATGACCCTTCTTACAGCCACTGCCCTTTCGGTGAATACCGTATATGCACAATTGATCACCAAAATTGGCCCAGCTAATGTAGTCTCTATGGCTCATGCTATGGGAATCAAGAGCCCACTGCTACCCTATAACTCGATCGTACTAGGTGCCCAGCCTGTCACACCGCTTGACATGGCTAGTGTAAATGCAACCTTGGCGGATTACGGAACCTACAACGCTCCCTATAGCATCTCGGCGATCTACGACTCCTCTGGAAAATTAATCTACTCCCATGCGCTTCACCCCAAGCAAGTACTCTCGCCAACCATAGCGGCAACAGAGATCCAGATACTAACGCACGTAATGACAGAAGGAACAGGCGTCAACGCCTCCCTCTATCGCCCGGCTGCTGGAAAGACTGGAACAGGAGAAAACTGGGCAGACGCTTGGTTTGCAGGTTTTGTACCACAATTAGCTACCGTTGTATGGGTTGGATATCCAAGCGGCGAGGTGCCAATGATTCCGCCAACTACGCCGATTTACGTAACTGGAGGAAGCTGGCCAGCAAGGATCTTTGCGCAGTATATGACCTCAGCACTTGCAGCATCTCCAATTGAGCAATTTAGGACTCCCACATCATTTGCAGTCGCGCCACCGGTGCCAACCACGACTTCCCCGCCAAAGGTATCGACAACGGTTACCACACCATCCACAGCCCTTACCAATGTCATCGGGATGCCAGTCAGTCTGGCTGAGTCAACGTTGTCAGGGCAAGGCTTTAAAGTTTCACTATCTTTTGCCCCATCTAGCGAATACCCGCCTGGATATGCAATTTCACAGAGTCCATCCCCTGGGGTTGCATTAGTTAAGGATGCGACAATCGATCTAACGGTAGCAAAGGGGACCTTGACCTATCCCTCGATAGTGGTGGTGCCCAACCTACTAGGCCTAACCGCTAGTCAAGCAAATGAAACCATATCAAGTGTCTCCCTGTCGGGAAGCTGCACCACCAACCAACAGACAGGTACTTCAGGCGCCAACCAAACTCCCCAAGCAGTTTGGGAGCAGTCGCCGATACCAGGCACCCAAGTGCCCTTAGGCTCCACCATTACCTGCTATAACAATCCCTAAAATCAATACAAACAAGTCAATACAGCCAGGTCAATACAACTGGGGACTCCCTCGGCAAAGCCACCATCACAGATGTCAGAGCCACGAATAGAGGTGCCGGAGTCACCCGCTAAATTCTCAAACGATCATACCATAGCTAATATTTTCCAATTCTTACGATCTATACAAGATGGGCATCGAAATAAAAGCAGCGCCGCCACCGGATTGACAAAAAGCTAGAACATCGAAACTATCTTCGGCCCCTAGATCATCTTCGCAGACGCTGAAGCGATCAAGGATCGATGCTGTATTGCTGGTAGCTAAAACATATACCACCATATTTTAGACTTCAGGGAGATCTATTCTTCCGAGGTGCATAGCTCAAAAGATACAGACAAGGTAACTATCGACTCTCAAGTTAAAGAACCGCATCACTTACGCTCGACCAAATTAGATAAGGGCCCATATTGGAGCCCGCGCCCATCCACAAGGTTGCGCCAAGCAATAAGACAAAGCCCATTTTGAAATCGCACATTTTGAAATCGCACCCATTTGGATCATCTCATCAGTAAGAGGCCGACAGTTGAAACTCTGGACTTTTAGATTCCAAATCGGATCCTAAAAGAATAACGACGAATCCTAAAAAACAAGACTCTCAGTCCAAGCAAAAAGGCATCTCAAAAAAGTTTTACATCTTTCGGAATAGTGTAGTAACTACTACAGTTAGAGGTATTAGGAAAAATACGCGATGAAACGGAACATACTTATCAAGTTTCGTAAGCAAGAGCCATTTTGGAATCAGATTCGCGGAGTAGCGGATGTGGAGACGCAAACACACATGTATTGAGAAGTCGCTCTACCAAGGACATTTCAAAGTGCCTTCGGTTGAATCGGTATGCGAATTCCTCGAGGTAAAGTTGCTTATGTTCCTCACGTCCGTGGTATGTTCCGTCGATAAATTTCTTGCAGTTCCCTATCAGGATGTTGAGCCATTTGAATGTTACATGTGCTTGTTCGTCTTTGGATAGAGTGATCGAATGCGCTAGTCCAAGGTCTTTCAGCACATACCCCGTAACTTGGGTTACCATCACTTATCAGCTTGGTATCGGAATCTAAACGTCTCACAAAAACATCTTTGAATGATTTAGCAGTGGTATCTTTGATTACTTCCATGAAGCAATGAGTAGGAGCACCATTGCTAATCGACACTCCAATTAGGACATTGGTTTGTTTTGTTCCCTTTCCTCGTTAGCCTTCGCCATGGCTCTCACCACCTAAAAAGAACTCATCTACCTGGACGTTTCCTCCAAGTTTATATAAACCATTTCGGTCAGCCATTGCTTTTCGTAGCTTATTTAGCATCAACCAGCCAGTCGAATAAGATACTTGAACGAATTTAGCAATGGTAGTAGCCGAAAGACCACGCTTGTCGTTGGACAATAGATAGATAGCGGAGAACCACTTGGATAAAGAGATATGGCTTCGATGGAAGATGGTTCCGGAGGTAACGCTAGTTTGACGGTGACAAGATTTACATTGAAAAAGTGGAGCTCG
>NZ_JXYS01000111.1 GCF_000949295.1 Acidithrix ferrooxidans | reverse complement strand
GGGCGTTCTACGAGCTCATTCGCGACGGTGGTTACGACGTAAGTCTTACCACGTCTCACCCCAGAAATACCGAGCTCAGCCATCAAACGCTCTGTTGTGCAGCGTGCGATGTCGATACCTTCGCGCTTAAGCGCACACCAGAGCTTCCTAAGCCCATATACGGAGTAGTTGTCCTTGTGAATTTTACTTATCTTCGTCTTGAGAGATTTATCACGAATAGATCTCACTGAGGCAACTCGTGATTTATTAGAGTAATAAGTCGAGGAAGCGAACTGTAAGACCCTACAGATCGGCTGGACTCCCCACTTTTGCTTATTGCAATCTATAAAAGCAATTACTTGCTTCGCTTCGCGCTTTGACCGTCCAACTCGGTCGCAAAGAAAATCGAGGCCGCACGTAAAATCTCATTAGCTCTACGAAGCTCTACGACTTCTCGCTCTAGTTGACGGGTGCGCTCTCTCTCATTGAGTAGTTGTTCCTTTAGTCTCACCGACATCTATCGAAGCCTGACGTACCCAAGTACGTAGCGTCTCGGGCGTCATTTACAGCTTCTGAGCAACAGATTGGATAGCTGCCCACTGTGGGGGATACTCACCTCGATGGTCCGTGACCATTCGTATTGCTCGATCACGAACTTCGGGTGAATACTTCTTTACTCTTGCCATAATGATGACTCCTTAACTCAAGACTAGGAGTCTCCAAGATTTCCGGGGCGTATCAAGGTAACTCTTGTCAATGGTCTTTTGTGAACGTCAAGCTAACGGCCAAGAAGATGCACATGGGTAGCCATACCCATATGCCATCTTCTTCGGCCTTAGTGAACAACTCTCAAATGCCACCTCCATTGCCACCTCCATGGCCGTAGTGGGTTTTTATTTAGTCAATCTCAATCTGGATGAATGCAGATAGCCACCAACAGGGGTCAGCAATTACTTGGGGTGATCACTTGGGACCCAATCACAACTATCAATAAGGAGATGTAAGTGGAAGACAAAATCCCGTTAGGCAACGCTATGGCAACGCCAGCGTGTCGTTACTGTGGGAATGCAATTAGTTCAACTAGGCCAAGAATCTACTGTAGCGACAGATGTCGAGTAAATGCATGGAAGCTACGAAATAGAAACAAGGTCCCCGTAGCGAAATTGCCAAACGGTAATAAGAGAAAAGATTGCACTGTTTATGAATGCCCACAGTGCGAAACAAGATATCTAGGAGTCCAAAGATGCGATGACTGTGGCTTGTTCTGTAAGAAGGTGGGAGGTGGCGGACTCTGTCCTTCTTGTGATGAAGTAGTTGCCTTCATTGATCTCATTTGAGGATAAGGCTAAATAGTAAAACTGTACTGACCCATAGATTCAGCACATAGTGGGCCACACGAGCTCATCTGTCATCGATTATCAAGACAACCTTTGCAAGTTCAGCTATGGAGCGGATAAATTCAATTTCGCTTAGATGGGTAGAAACCATCCAATTGGCGAATTCGAAAGGAGCGTCAAACAGCTGAATCTAACCGAAATTTGGAAATTCAAAAGGGATCTCTAAATACCAACCAAATCTCTCATGGCGCGTTGTTATAGTTGAAAGTTGAGTGGGGCCATTAACTCAAACGTGCTGGGGCCAATTCAGTCAAGCGTTTCCACAGTTTTGTTGTATCGGCCGATACCCCTCCGTGCCAACGTAAATTGGATACGGGATGGCGACACCTCTAAAGTTGCAAAATGTACTTGGTGGCTTTGAGGTCTTCGTTGAGGTAACTCTCGTTTCGGTTATACTTCCATGGCAAATTCGTTCCCTGGTAAAGAGGACATTGTGCTGCACTCTTTAAAGCAAGCTTACGACTTGGATAACGCCCTCCAGTAAGAGGGTGTCGTGCAGACTGACAGCCATTTTGCGGAGCTTCTTTTGAATCCCGCTCTACGAAATAGGGCTTTGATTAGCTGATCGAAGATGCGCAGTTCTAGAGATTGAAGTGGTTACTTGGATGTGTCGCCATTGAAGATTTAAAAACGGCCGTTGGTTTGAATTTGACTATCGATAGTGGTTCGGAGATGTCGTTGGTTGACGTCGTGCTTGCAACCCATGAATTGACGGCGGATTAGACGTAATTTCAAGGTTTCGGTTTTTCCCTTTGATAATCGTCTGCGCCTTTCCAATGTTTATCATCTCGCGTTTTGGTAGTTAACCCCCTTCGCGTTTTGGTAGTTAACCCCCTTCGCGTTTTGGTAGTTAACCCCCTTCGCGTTTTGGTAGTTAACCCCCTTCGCTGCACTATAATAATGGTGTGAGTGAAAGCTATCGTTCTCTTTTTAATCGTCGAATCTATAAAGTCGCTTTAGATCGCATGGAAGACGAGCCCGTCATCTTCTTACATGGACCTCGTTCGGTTGGTAAATCCACATTACTTCTTCAACTTGCAGATAATTTGAGCGTGGCTGTTATTGACTTAGATGATCCTGTAGTTCGAGATGCGGTAAAGGCAGGTCCGGTAAGTGCGATGAATGACTCCACGCCGATCCTTTTGGATGAGTACCAGCATGTGCCCGAAGTATTAGATGCCATCAAAGCGCGACTCAACAGGGAGGGATCGCTACCCGGAACCGCGGTATTGACCGGGTCCACACGCTTTGATACTTTGCCACGTACGGCGCAGGCGCTTACTGGCAGATTGCACCTATTGAATATTTGGCCTCTTTCGCAAGGTGAGATATGGGGTTCGGAAGAGAATTTGATTCCAAAGTTGTTGGACGATCCGGAAAATACAGTGGCTTCATTGCCAAGATCAGACTCAACCAGACAGGAATATGTTGCCAGGATCGTTACGGGTGGTTTTCCAATGGCGATCTCGCGGTCGTCAAACGTATCTCGAAATCGGTGGTTCGATGACTATTTAATGCAATCGATTGAACGTGATTCGGTGGAACTTGTTCGAATTCGTCAACGTCAAATATTACAAAGGCTCTTTTCGACGGTGGCCTCCCAAACTGCACAGATTCTAAATGTTAGCAAGGTGGGCGCAGGGTTGGAGATTGACAGGAAGACTTTAGAAAGCTATCTTCGGCTTCTCGAAGACCTTTACCTTGTCGTACGTTTACCTGCGTGGGGTAAGACGCTCAGGACAAGAGCAAATTCCAAACCAAAGATTCATGTAGTAGATTCTGGTTTAGCGGCCCGGGTTTTGAGGTTGTCCTTAGAGCGCGTTTTAAGTTTTGACGCAACGGCAATTACCGTGCTTGGTAACGTTTTAGAGACTTTTGTCGTCGGAGAGCTGCGTAAGCAGATCTCTTGGCTCGACGAGAAAGTTCTTTGCGGTCATTGGCGCACTTCGGCCGATGATGAGGTTGATTTTGTTATCGAATTCGATGATGGATCCGTTATCGCTTTTGAGATAAAGGCAGGAGAGCGCATTACGGGAGCCGAATTCAGAGGACTACGTAAACTTAGGGACGCACTAGGGAATCGTTTTATTGCGGGGGTAGCTTTCACTATGGGATCAAGGTCATACAACTATGAAGACCGGCTTTACGTGATGCCTCTCGATCGACTCTGGCGAACAGTCCCGTAAAGTGTCCTACCTTGTACTTAGGCCTTTGGAGTTTCGATGCTCGATCCCGATAGGTAATTGAGTTGGTTAGGTTGACTCAGTTGCGTGAAGATGACGAGCAGTCCCCCTGGAATATTGTTTCCTCGAGATTTGGTGTCCCGCCATATCGGGCAGTCTGGTGTCTCTTCAGTGGGCACTAAAAGTAGTAACGAGTCATCGATGGATCGATCTATTTTGCCTTGACAGTGTGTCAAATGACGATGGTGTTAATAGAACTGATCTTTTGGCTCGTCTCTCAATTGGCGGGATTGCAAGTAAGTAAAGAAGCGAGATTTGACGTTTGCCTAAGAGCCTTGACCAATTTGCTTGACGAATAGTTATTTCAGTAAATAGCGATTATAAATTTTCAATGACCAAGCTTAATTAGGGTTGATTCTCAATTAATCCCAAGTTAGGGCCGTGATCATGGTCACATGGCAATAGCGATCAATGAGATTATAACTTCCGCACGCAGAAGAAAAATAACCGTAGAGGCGACCTAGCGGTAGTACTCTTCGCTGTTTTTGCGATATTCGTACTTGTGGCATCCCATAAGTACCTAGTGTCGGAGCCTGCCAAGGAAGTTGTCACTTTCGCACAATCTAAGCTACCTCCCTTTGGCCCCCTTTTGATTCATCTCCCACCGAACTATTCGTAGGAATAATTGGTACCTCTGATACTGGATCCCAGTCTCTACATTTGCCCGAGATCCACCGTCCTGGTTTGGATTTGCGAGCTCCCTCGTAGAGCTCGCGCCGTCTATTTAGTAGCTCGATATGCTCTCCGCTGTGTGCCTGTTGTGGGGTTACGAACTTGATACCAGAGTGCTGGTGATCGAATTTGGAGTGGATCCATCGACCTCTTCGCTAATTTCAAGAGGAGAGGTGCTATCTAGCTGTGACCCCGCAAACGCTAGCGGAAAGGCAATATCTGGAGCGATCTCTCTCCACCAGGACTGTTGATCCGCTTCAATTGAGTTCAGCACAGTAAACCACCCCTTCAATCCGGCAGCCTCCACAACGAGTGGATCGTTCGACTGCTGAAAAGCGTTACTTGGGTTGCCAGTAAAGGTGAGTTTCCCCTAAGTAGCATGACTTTAGTAGTTCAGATAAGGCTTTATCGAACTCCAAGATCTCCATCTCTATAATCCAGCCAATTGCCCAGTTCTTATAGCTAGATGTCTCTACTAGAAGTTGGATGAAGCAGTTGGTTTTTTCTGCTAGCGCAAGTAGATTTTGGATCGAATCGTCTTGCGAAGAGTTCGACAACTTCAGATGGGTTTGGATCAATTCGTTTGCGCTCTCTATTATTCTGCAATCGAGATCGCCTTGTCTTGGTGCTAGATTGAGCCTTTTGGCGGCTTCGTCAAATTGGGACATCTGTCTTTTTGCGTCTCGCTTTATCTGCGACTGCTGAGATTTCAGCACTCTTTTGATATTTTATTTTTTCGAAGGCCGCTTGAGCTTTGATTTTTGAATTGCAGAGTAAATCTAATCGATCTCACTAAGTCGAAATCACGATGATAAGGTTTTGCCATGGAGATTAATTTTGTCAGCTAATAAAGAAAATCGATACGAATGGGAAGAACCCGGAGCATTCGAGGTCGTTCCAAATGTTTATCGCATTCCTTTACCGCTTCCAGGAGACTCACTTCGGGCCGTTAATGTCTATCTTTTGCTTGGCTCTGATCGAGTAGTCCTGATCGATTCGGGTCAATTTCTTGAGGTGGCACGTAAGGCCCTGACTGGGGCGCTGGCCTTAGTAGGTGTGGAAGTAGGTGACGTCTCTGAATTTCTGATTACGCATATTCATAGGGACCACTACACCCAAGCGATTGCGCTTCGGCGCGAATTTCACGGGAAGGTCTCAATTGGCGCTGGTGAACGTTCTTCCTTTGATATGATTCAACGAAATGAGCAGGATTCCTTTGAACGACAATTTGGTCTACTGAGACTTTGTGGCGCACAAGCACTCTATGAGACTGTCTCTGCCTTTGGTAGCGACGATTCAGAGATCATCAATCTATACGAGAGGCCAGATGATTGGCTCTATGATGGAACGGTTTTGCATGTCGGTGGCCGCAATTTGAGTGTGATTTCGACTCCCGGTCACACACGCGGTCATGTAGTCTTTCTCGATTCAGATTCTAAAGTATTATTTGCGGGAGATCACGTTTTGCCCCATATAACACCTTCGATTGCTCTTGAGGCCGATCGGCCGCGCCTTCCTCTTGGAGATTACTTGGGATCGCTCAACAAAGTTAGACAGATGCCAGATTCGATGTTGCTGCCAGCTCACGGCCCAGTGGTCCCAAGTTCACATAAGCGAATCGACGAGCTTCTTTTGCATCATGACCTTAGGTTGCGTCAAACCTATAGTGCTCTTGGCGTCGGTGGTATGAGCGCCTTCGAGGTAGCCAGACATCTGAAATGGACACGTAGAGAGACCGATCTAGGTGATCTGGACCTCTTTAATTCGATGCTTGCCATCTTTGAGACTAAATATCATCTGGATCTCTTGGTGGAGCTGGGAGTTTTGTCCTCTAAAGTTGAAGATGAAGTAGAGTTTTATGCTCCAAATGCAACTCAATACCCAGGGGATCTTATCCAAAGTCGATTATTGGTTTAGTGTCTCTTTGGCTCCCATTGGCCTGGCTTCGACTTGACAGAGGGTTCGACAGTGGTACCTTGATTTAGGTACTTTGACAGAGGGCAACCTCTCTTTGATGCCTCTAGTTGATTTGCTTTGGGGTCAGCAGCTGAAGGCAGATTTGAAGATCGAGTGACAGTGGCTATCTCTGTAGCGTTGCTTAGAAGTTTTTGATTAGCTTCCAACTTTTAGGGGAGTAATTTGGGTTGGCGGTTGCGGCTTGGCGGACTTGTTCGATCTGGTCGTTTGCCAATCTTGCCAGGATCAAGGGGTGGGTTTCTTTTAGTGATGCTATGACTATGCGGACTCTGGGATCAACATCGTTGGAAAGGCGTATTCGCATCTCCTCGGTTAGTTGCAAGCTTCGAGCTGATAAAGATCTAGCGACTGGATCTGGATCTAGGGTTAGTTTTTCAAGTAGGTCTAACGAAACATCGTAGTTTATGGTTGCACAAGCCCGAACATAAGGGTCGGGATCTTCTCGAAGTTTTTCTATAGCTTCGTAGGAAATGCAAAAGGAGCCAACTAGAGCGGATCGAACTTCGGCGCTGGGATCGTCGGTTAGCTCGAGATATCTGTCGTATGGAATTAAATCTGTTTTGGTGACGCTTGCACGAATCTTTGGGTCGGGGTCGTATGAGAGGATTAGGGCCGTCTCTTCATCCATGTTGGCATTTGAAGAGACGGCCAGACGGACCTCGAGAAGAGAATCTTGCGATAGGTAAG
Organism: Acidithrix ferrooxidans; assembly: GCF_000949295.1. GTDB lineage: Bacteria > Actinomycetota > Acidimicrobiia > Acidimicrobiales > Acidimicrobiaceae > Acidithrix > Acidithrix ferrooxidans. The sequence goes on along the minus strand of NZ_JXYS01000111.1, from coordinate 21,255 downwards.
AGAGGATTGCAGGATCGCAGCAGGGATTTTGGGCAATTGCACACCTGATTTGTGGATCTTGGTTACGGCTCAGAAGATAGGCAATGTCGACTTCTAAATTGGAGCTATGGGCTAGATGAATTCGTAGTTGAGGCATCTCTGAATAGATTTTTAGGTGGTCATTTTCATTTAACCAATGACCTTGTGCTGCGGCGCCTTGAACTGTGATCTCTGGATCTAGAAGTAGTTCATCGATATATGGTTTGGTGCAAAAAAAGCTTCGAGCTACTGCTTGTCGTACTAGTGGACTGGGATCCTTTGCCAGGCGAACAATTACGGCTTTTGGTGTTTCGATCTTTTCAACTACTAATTTACGTATCTCTGCTTCGTCGTCAAATGAGAGTTTGGTTAGAAGTTCGGGATTTTGGCTCAGCTCTATGAGATCGCTTTTAGAGATCAAGTTCAGTTTCATGAGTTCATCTGAAAAATGTGGATTTCTAGAGGTGGCTGCCACGTAGCACCAATTGACACTTTTTTGGTTCCCTGTCTGGGTGAGCCATAGCTCTTTGGGTAGCTGTTCGTTTTGGGCGAGAGCCTCAATCGTCTCAAATTCGAAACTAAGCAAAATGCGGATTACGCTCTCCCAGGAGAGATTTGGATTTCGAGAGGCTGCGATTCGAATCGACTTTTCTTTGTCAATGGCAAATTTATCCAAAAGGGCGTTGTCGATCGCGGGATTCTCAATAGCACTAATGCGTACCGATAGATCCTGGTCATGCGCGAGAAAAGATAAGATCGATTGCGGTATAAACATCGAGGACGCAGCGCTTTGTCGTTCGGTAGGGTCGCTAGATCTTGATGCAGCCAGCAGTTCTTTTATGTAGTCATCTTCTGAAAAGTTATTTTCACGATGATTCATCAAAATTTTCGCCCTCTTGGCTGGTAGGAAAGTAGTCTTATCGCTGTTGTCCTTATAATTTACATCTAAAAAATGTTCATCGTTTAAAGATACGATCTGATCTATTGATCTTTATGGTTTGGCACTTCGAGCAATCTTGCTTATGGCAATATTGGCCATTATTTGGGCTATCTCTCTGATTGAGATAGTGCTGGAATAGGTTTTTGTCCCGAGATTGGCAAGCCAAGGTGGCTCCATGATGTTATCGACTCTTAGACGAACGCAGATTTAGTGGAGCCGATCTGCTTTCGTCGGGGGGTTCGATGTGGTTAAGGTTCGGAAATAAGGCTTCTTTTTTTTCGAGGTGTGCAACAAAAGATCAGAGTTCGCTTGTAGGAGAGCAAATCGATAATTGACGCCAATCAAAGTTCGGGTTAGTGTAGTTGACGTGGCAATTGAAATTGGTAGTGGAGTCTTCGAGGTCGATACGAAACTCGGTGGTCGGGATAATATAACTGCAGGTTACCTCATTAGAGGTGATGCTCCGTTATTGATCGAAGTGGGATCACAGAGTTCGGTTGATACCGTTTTAGATGAGCTATCTAATATAGGGTTGGGCGCTGGAGACTTGGCCGGAATCGCACTGACTCATATTCACTTAGATCACGCCGGGGGCGTTGGCGACATCGCTAAGGCCTTTCCAAATGCCACCATCTATGTTCACGAACGAGGTGCGAGGCATCTAGCTGATCCAAGCCGATTGATCAGCTCTGCGGAGACGGTCTACGGTGAGAAATTGGATACCCTATATGGGCGACTACTTCCAACTGACGCCTCAAGGATACGTGTCGTGGGAGATGGTGACGAAATTCGAATTTCCACTAACCACACCGTCGAGGTCATCAATTCGCCAGGACACGCAAAGCATCATTTGGGTTATTTCGACAATGTATCTGGTCTAGTTTTTACTGGAGATGCCGCTGGTGTGCTCTTGCCCGAGATTAGGTTGCTTCGGCCCGCCACACCTCCCGCTGACTTTGATTTAGCGAGCGCACTTTCATCCTTGAGGAGATTTAAAGAGTATTCTCCAATCGCTCTAGCCTTTGCTCACTATGGAGTCTATGGATCTCCCGAAGAACTTTTGGACGAGGCGATTGAGTCGCTTATCTCTTGGGCAACAGTTGCAGAACGTGCCTATCTAGATGGAGATGACATCGAATCTGCTCTATATGCGCAGTTCAACTTAGAAGCCGGTGAGATTGCTCAAGAAGCGATTGAGCGCTTTGACACGTTGAATGGCATTCATTCAAACGCACAAGGTTTGAAGATTTGGCTTGAGCGGGGTGGAGCCAGTCAAAGTGCCATTGGGGAACACCATGGTCATGCCCATTAGGCCATTGCGACTTTCTCCTCGAAGACAATTGCGCAATTCATAAATCGACTCTTTCGGGTGGTATTTTTTGACTCAGAATGGAGTTACTATGCCTTGTTCGGAATTAAGTGTGTAGCTTAAAATCTAAAACGGGTAAAAATTCACTTATGCAATTGTCTCCTAGATGATGAACTAGGGTTAGCCTAGTTTTTGATATCGCTCCTAAGTCCATAATTACGGTATTGACTATCTCGTTTTGTGGACCACCATTTGCAGATTCGCTGGGCCAAGCTACCAAGGTCTCTAAGTCACACTGGTGAGCCTTAGTCAATCTGATAGAAGATTTTGATTGTTGTAGTGCAATCTAATTGGAGCGTAGTGGCGACCTTGATAAGGGGTCGCTCTATGTGATAGTTCTTTTAAGTTAGCATTTAGTCACTTGCGTGCCAGTAGCAATTTAAGCCATGTCCCTTCTGCCCTCTAGTGCTCTACCTAGGGTCAGTTCGTCTGCATATTCGAGATCGCCGCCAACTGGCAATCCGCTGGCAATCCGTGAGACTTTGATTCCGGTCGGTGAGATCATTCTGGCAAGGTACATCGAGGTAGCTTCTCCTTCAATGTTGGGATTGGTGCAGATTATGACTTCGTCGATAGCGGCGTCGCTAAGTCTTGCCATCAGTTCTCGGATCCGAAGTTGTTCTGGTCCCACGCCTTCAATTGGATTAAGGGCCCCTTGGAGCACGTGATAGAGTCCCTTGAATTCGCGCGTTCGCTCAATTGCAATAAGATCCTTGGGTTCTTCAACCACGCAGATTGTCGTTGAGTCTCGTTCTGGATCGATGCAGATAGCGCATAGGTCTTCTTCGGAGAGGTTGAAGCATCGTTGGCACCACTTGATGGTTCTTTTTGCCTCTAGTATCGACTTAGCTAGGCGATCTGACTCACCTTGCTCGCTCCGCAATAGGTAGAAGGAGATTCTTTGCGCCGATTTAGGGCCGATTCCTGGAAGTTTTGAAAATTCATCGATGAGCGCTTGCATCGACTTGGTGTAGCTCATTTGTCTTACTTTCTATCTCGTGCCAAAAGGTAGCCTCTAGGGCAATTGACGACAATTTAATCTGTTGGGGAGAGGCTATTCGGAGATTTCTGTTGCGTTGGGGAAAACCTCAAGAACCCGCTTTCGAAGGCCCAAGTCGTTTGCTACTTCGCCACGTTTGAACTCGTCGATCAAAGCCGCGGAGTCGATATTTTGATCAATTTTGGGTACGTTAGGGTTAGTTTGAACCTGTTCTTGAATCTTGATATCTATGCGAAATTCGGTCAATAAAAATTGGTCTTTGATGAGCTGGGACAGTCCACGAAGGTTCGAAGCGCAGCTTTTGGCGATAATTTCATTTGGGACACCGATGATGGCGCCAACCGGTGATACCGAGATAATTCTACCCTGTGTTAGGTTTGCGCCCTCTAGCGGTCCAACTCCGAGATCGCTAACGATCTTGGGCCATGCTCGCTGAAGTTGATCGCGATCGATCGTTCCTGGAAGATGGTCTTCGTCTGTTTTTGGATAGGTTCGATCGGTTGAACCACTTCGAAGTGGTTCTTTGAGCCCTTGCTCTGGGGTTGCAGTTTTTCTGGGTGGCTCCAGAGCGTTTTGCGTAGGTCCTTTTTGTGGGCTGGCATCATTGATATTAGGGGAATTTGAGGGTCTACCTGGTGATCCAAGGCGGGAGCCAATTCCTTGGGAGCGCGGAGTTTTGATCTCTTTCGATTCGAGGCCGGCCCGTAGACTGCTGATATCGGTTTGTGGTTTGGTCGGTCTAGAGTTTGGTCGGTCCACATTGACTGTGGATCTCGGGGTCGAATAGTCGGGCTGATCGTAGTCTTGAGGTGGATCGTTCTTGGGTGCAGCGTGAGATGTGGTCGTTGGATTTTGAGGGATGGATTGGACGACCCCTCCATTTCGCTTAATTACTTTGGTAATAACATCTTCAAGGATCGATTCAATCTCACTCGGTAGACCAAGTTGATCTTGGCTAAGTCTGATCAAGGCGGCTTCGACTGTTGCGCGAGCATCGGGTGAGTCCCTTAATTGGCCAGAAATTGTGCCAAGTACCTCGACCACCTTCACCAGTCGCTTTGTCGGAAGGCGACGATCGGCCTTTTGGGGGTTGAAGGAATCTAGGAATTTTTCCCTCGCCAGAGAGACGATCTCGGAGAGGATTCGAGACGGTTCGATCCCCTTTGCGCTCGAGGCTGCTACCGCGATCAGTACATCTTCGGGGGATTGATTGGCTATAGCCTCCATGATCTCTGTGATCCCTCTTACTGAGTCGTCTATTCCTCCAAGGGCAACCACCTGATCTAGGAATGACAGGGTGTCTCTGGCAGAGCCTCGACCTTGCTTTACTACCCAGTCCATCGCTTTTTCGTCGATATTGAGATCTGCACTTTGGCGGACTTTGTCGACAAGGTCTTCTAGGACCGATCCGTCTAAAAGTCTAAATTCATATGCTTGTGTTCGAGAGAGGATGGTCGGGAGGACCTTTTGCGGATCGGTAGTCGCTAATACAAAGATGACGCGTGGTGGTGGCTCCTCTAGTGTCTTTAGAAGCGCATTAGAGGCCGCATTGGTGAGCATGTGCACCTCATCTAAGATGTACACCTTCCATTCACCAGCTATTCCAACCGGAGCTTGTGCGATAAGGGATCTAATAGCATCGACGCCGGAGTTTGACGCTGCGTCGAGTTCGATTACGTCCATGGAACGACCTAGCGTTACTGAAATGCACGAGGGGCACTCACAACAGGGTTCGCCCGCCAATTGATTTGGACAGTTGAGTGCTTTGGCTAGGATTCTTGCGGTAGAGGTCTTGCCGGTACCTCGTGGTCCAGAAAATAAGTAGGCATGGCCGACCCGTTGGTTGGCGACTGCATTGCGAAGCGCCTTCGTTACGTGATCTTGACCTAGGACTTCTTCGAAACGTTGGGGCCTAAAACGCCGATAGAGTGCCGCATATTCTGAAGTGTTAGTCACGGTACCAAGTCTAGCTTTGGCATCAACTTGGTACCGGAGTATTGAAGATGGTTGTGGCTTAGCAAGCGTCTTTTATTGCTTGGCGTTGACTAAAGTTGCGCCTTAGCGAATTGCCCTTACGATTAGGGCGTCACCCTGGCCGCCACCACCACAAAGGGCAGCAGCGCCATATTGCTGGCCTCTACGGCCTAACTCTCCTAAGAGAGTCAGCGCAAGGCGAGCTCCAGAGGCGCCAATTGGATGACCAAGGGCAATTGCTCCACCGTTTACGTTGACTATTTCATCAGATACGCCCAAATCATCCATTGAAGCTGCAGCTACTGCAGCGAATGCTTCGTTTATCTCAAAGAGCGATAGATCGCTAATTGAAAGCGAAGCTTTTGCGGCAGCATTGGCGATTGCTCGCGAAGGCTGTGTTAGCAACGATGCATCAGGTCCAGCAACTTGTCCGTAGGAGACGACCTGTCCAATTGGCGTCAACCCTCGACGATTAAGTTCTGCTTCGGACATGACGATCAATGCTGCCGCACCATCTGAAATTTGCGATGCATTTCCGGCGGTTATTGTTCCGTCACTGCTAAAAGCGGGGCGCAAGTTGCTTAATGTTGAGAGTGTGGTTTCACCTCTAACGCCTTCATCTGTGGTGATGACCAGTGGATCTCCCTTTCGAGATGGGATCGATACTGGCGCAATCTCTGTGGCGAAGATTCCGTCTTTTATTGCCCTGGCAGCTCGTTCGTGAGAGATTTGAGCAATTTGGTCTTGGCGGAGACGGGTAACTGCTGGGAAGCCAGCAAGATATCGTTCGGTTCCTAACCCCATTGCGCACTTGTCGAAGGCACAAAAGAGGCCATCGTACATCATCGAATCGATTACTTGTGCATCGCCGATTCTAAGGCCCGATCGCGCTCCGGGCAAGAGATAGGGAGCTTGTGTCATCGACTCCATTCCACCCGCAACAACGATATCGGCTTCGCCTGATTGAATTAGAAGATCAGCTAGGTATATGGCGTTTAGGCCAGATAGACATACCTTGTTGATAGTTGTGGATGGTACATCCATTGGTATCCCGGCATTTACTGCGGCTTGACGAGCCGTCATTTGGCCCTGTCCTGCTTGAAGAACTTGGCCCATAAATACATATTGGACTTCGTTTGCTGCGACGCCTGCACGTCGAAGCGCCTCTGCTATGGCGATACCTCCAAGGTCCATCGCTTTTAGATTTGCGAGTCCTCCTTGAAATTTGCCAATTGGAGTCCTTGCTCCAGCTACTAGGTACGAACCAGCCAACTCAACCTCCGTTGATTTACATTGATGTCTACGAGTCGATTATTTATTCGGCCCGATTTCATCTATAGAAATAGGTGATATTACTTGTGACGATATAGTACTCATAATGACAAGGATGTAGCAACTCTATACAGTAAAATTTGTTTACCTTGTCCGAAATTGGTCTATGGTGAGTAATGACCGTGAAGGTTTTCTACTTAGTGCTTTCGAAGAGTTAGTAGGCAACGAAGTCGGTTATTTCGTTGAACGTTTGGTTTGGTTTTTCCATAGATCATGGATCTAACCATTGATATTGGCATTTGCCTGATCGATGGTAAGGATCTACTTTGATCTTTAGTGGATATGAAAAGTTTTAGGGCGCGACCTTTTGTTTTGCGTATATCGCGAGATGGGTCCACAGTTGAAATTGGATGAATTGACTTGAAGAATTTCCAAGAGGCTATATTGGCAGGCGCTACGGGCGCGCAGCTAGAAGCCATACCGATACCAGATCACTATAGAGGCGCATATCTCAGAAAGGAAGATGTTGGTATCTTTGAAGGCATTGCCTCTTCAGCAAAGGACCCCAGAAAGTCGCTACATTTAGGCGACGTTCCAACTCCTGAACTAGCACCAGATGAGGTGATGGTTGCAGTAATGGCTTCGTCCATCAATTTTAATACGGTTTGGTCGTCCATCTTCGAGCCGGTATCCACCTTTGGATTTTTAGAGAAGCTTGGCAGGTCAGGATCTCTTTGGGACCAGCGGCATAATCAGCCCTACCATGTCATTGGATCTGATGGATCAGGTGTGATTATAAGAGTTGGTGCCTCAGTTCGAAATTGGAAGGTGGGCGACAAGGTTACCATTCATTGCAACTACGTCGACGACCAGGATCCATCGGCGCACGATGACTCTATGATGGCGACGAATCAAAGAATATGGGGCTTTGAGACCAACTTTGGAGGACTGGCCGATTTAACGGTCGTAAAGGCTAATCAATTGATGCCAAAGCCCGCTCATCTTTCTTGGGAAGAGGCGGCTGTGAATGCCCTATGCAATTCCACATCCTATCGAATGCTTGTCTCTAAGAATGGCGCCGCCATGAAACAAGGCGATGTCGTCTTGATTTGGGGTGCAACTGGTGGAATTGGCGGATATGCGGTTCAGTATGTCCTAAATGGCGGTGGCATTCCCGTTGGTGTCGTCTCCTCCAAGGAAAAGGCAGACCTTCTTCGCGATATGGGTTGCGAGGCGGTTATTGACCGAAGCGAGATGGGGTATAAGTTTTGGAAGGATGAGACGACTCAAGACGAATCGGAATGGCGAAGGTTCGGAAAAGATATTCGTTCCCTAGTTGGTGAGGACCCCGATATCGTCTTTGAGCACCCTGGTCGGTCGACAATGGGTGCATCGGTCTATGTAGCGAAAAAGGGTGGCTTGATCATGACTTGTGCCGCCACGAGTGGGTACATGATTGAATATGACAATCGTCACCTCTGGATGAAGCTAAAGACCATCAAGTCCAGTCATTTCGCGAACTATCGTGAGGCGTTTGAGGCCAATAGATTGATCTCGAAAGGAATGATCCAACCGGTTATCTCAAAGACTTATCCGCTAGAGGAGGTCGGTGCAGCCTGTTATTCAGTCCATCGTAACGAGCATGAAGGAAAGATTGGCGTTCTGACGCTCTCTCCAAGTGAGAACTTGGGTATAGATAATCTCGAGATGCGAGAGCGTATCGGTGAGAATAAAATCGGAAGGTTTCGACGTTACTAAAGAAGGTCGCTTTACGGGGTGAATAGATTTTTTGGTGCAGCTAATTATTTGAAAGTGAGTCAGGATGCTCAATCAGATCGACCATGTAGCGATCGCAGTTAGAAATTTGGAAGATGCCATCGACTACTATCTTCGAGTTTTCGACGCTAAGGTCGTACATCGCGAGATCGTAGAAAGCGATATGATCGAGGAGGCGTTGATTAAAGTAGCCGACTCCTACATTCAACTCCTATCGCCGATTGGCGAGGAGTCTCCGGTCGCAAAGTTTCTCGAAAAAAGGGGTGAGGGGCTCCATCACATTGGCTTTCGAGTTGATTCGTGCGCGGAGGCCCTTGGTCGCGTGACCTCTGAAGGATTCATGACTATTGATGCAACGCCCCGCCCAGGATCGCGAGGTACGACCGTAGCCTTTGTCCATCCCAAAGAGGCATTTGGAACTTTGATTGAACTCGTCCAAGAATAGATTGAGAGCTCGACCCTGCTTGAGTTGGCTTTTGGATCCAGCCGAAAGGCAAGATCTTTGATGAAACTCTGGCGGCTAAATGGCCGATTTTAGGTTATTTGGCAATTATCTTCAACTAAAGGCTTTTTTACTTCGTGCGAAAAGAGCCTTTAGTTATTTAAGCCTTCCTGAACCACCTGAAGTATTCCTTGAAATCGCTAAAGAGGGTATTCGACGTAGTTGAAATCGTAAAAGGCAAAACTGCGACGATTGGTTAGAGACGATTGGTTAGATGTGGGCGATGCTCGATGCACAAGAGATGCTAGATAGACAAGATAAGAGGATCTGGCGATGAACCGCAATTTGTGATTCGTGTGGAAAATCAAATTTCAAGTCGATTTTTGATGCTGTTGATCGTGATGCTGTTGATCTTTGCTGACAAGCTATTTGACTAAATGCAAGTTAGGGCAAAACAGATGGCGGAGGGGGTGGGATTTGAACCCACGGTGCCTTGCGACACAGCGGTTTTCGAGACCGCCCGATTCGGCCACTCTCGCACCCCTCCGTAGACCTAAATATCTTAGTCAGCTTCGACGCGCGCTAAAGAACTCTTTTAGCAATTCAATGGATTCTTTTTCAAAGTTTCCGCCCCATACAAAGCATTCGTGGTTGAGTCGTGGATCGGAACCCACCCCATAGAGGCTTCCCATGGCACCAGCTTTTGGGTCGAATGGGCCGAAGTAGACTCCTCGGATTCTCGAATTTATAATTGCACCGGCGCACATAAGACATGGCTCGAGAGTTACGTAGAGATCGCATTCGTTCAAATGCCAACTATTTAGAGCGGCTGAGGCTCTTGTTATCGCGAGTATCTCTGCATGTGCAGTTGGATCATTTCTAGCTTCACGCTCATTGTGAGCGCTGGCGATTACCGATCCATCCAAGACAATCACCGCCCCTATCGGAACGTCATTCGTGGGGATCTGGGCCTGGGCTAGGGCAAGTTCCATAAATGAAGGGTTATATTCCTGACGCCACTGCAAAGGGTTCACGCCCTTTAAGCATAGGTGGCGAGTGAGTGGTGAATCGCCTTTTGACTGTGGCGCCTATGGTGGGTCGGAGTTGGGTGGGTCGGCGCTGCGTGGTTTGTGGGTTCTTACCTTGTCATGATGTTTGGTTTATTTGGCGCCAAGAACTGAGTCTTTGATCTGTTTTTATCCATGGTCTTAGTGAGATAGTCGAGATGGAGCCTCATTGACCTTTATGAGCTATTTCGAGGAGGAGATCTTGTTTACGATGACGGTGATGGGCGATAGCTATTTGGGTGTAGATTTTGTTTTGAAGCCCGATTATTGGCATCTTGAAAACATATTCTGACCCCCGGAGGGAATTTTTAGTCAATTTTTTTAGGAATTTTGCTCCAAAAATATTTATCCAAGGTCCCCATTGGCCGAATTTGAGGTGGTTGAGGCTATTTTTTGGTGCTACCTGTGAGCTGAAATTTTGTTATTTGGCTTTCCATGATCAATTAATATTTTTTGAATCAAGGAGGGCGTTTTGCCGGTGGACATCTCTATTACACCAGCTCAGGAAGGTTACTGGCGGAGGAGGTGGGATTTGAACCCACGGAGAGTTTCCCCTCACACGATTTCCAGTCGTGCCGATTCGGCCGCTCTCGCACTCCTCCGTTGCAATCCAGACTAGTCTTAAATATGTAGATGGGTGCCATCGGAGTAGATCGGGCCCTGCGCGGCTTGTGATCGTGAACCGAGTCAGGGCCGGAAGGCAGCAGCTCTCAGCGGAACCATAAGGGTGCCGCAGTAAGTCTGATCTCTCCGATGGCACCCATTGCTAGCGTTTGGGGCTTGGATCCACCGTTTCCGATATGATGCCCATTTCTGCTCCGCCACGACCGCCACGACCGCTCCTTGGAACGGAACCACGCTTCGGAACCACAGCTTCGTCGGCATAGGCCAATGTCTGCTTTGCTGCTTCGAATTTCTTCATCTTTGCTATTTCGGCTTGGCTTTAAAATTTTTGGTGGGTTGCATTTTTTCAATTCTTTGCTCCTGACGAAGAGATCTCCGCCCAATCAGGGTTAAAAGGCGAAGAATTTTGCCTACTTAAAAAGTGCATTAAGGGCAAAAAGTGGCTAAAATCTCGGGAATTCACAGAAAACCCCCATTATTTCTGTAATTTTTTACCAAATGTCATATTAAGTTTTCCTCTGGTTAACCAAAGGCGGCCATCGTATGTAAGTGATATTTAATTTGAAATCCAACAAAAACAAAAAGTCCAAGTTGACAGCAAAGATCTTGGCAACCGCGGCGCTTCCAGTAATTATTGCAGCCTGCGGGAGTAGTTCGAGTGCTACCACTACCTCCGCCGCAGGATCGACAGCTACTACTGCGGCAAAGGTACCTTTGGTTGTCTATTCCGCACAGGGTTACGACTCTGCTATGACCACCGCTTTTCAAAAGGCAACCGGAATTACAACGACATTGGTCGACGATTCAACGGGTCCGCTTCTGACTAGAGTTCAAGCCGAAGCCTCAAATCCTAAGTGGGGCGTATTGTGGGTCGATGGTGATGAAGCCTTTGCAGCCTTGGATCAGCAGGGATATCTCCTAAAGAACTGGGAGCCCAAAGTAAATTGGACTTCTGCAGCAAAATTGGTTATTCCAAAGGATGGTAGCTACATTCCAACAGGGCTAACAATGGCCGGAACCTTGGTATATTCCACCAAGACCGTCCAATCTCCTCCAACTTCATGGAATGCACTTTTATCGCCGCAGTGGAAGGGTGCTGTTGGAATGAACGACCCGGCAGTCTCTGGACCCACATTTCCATTTGTTGCCGGTATGATGAACTACCTTGGTGGTGTCACCCAAGGCGAATCCTATTATACGAAACTGAAGAATAATGGTCTTCAGGTCTTTCAGACAAATGGCGATACTCTGCATGCCCTTGGCACTGGTCAGATCAAACTTGCTTTGATTCAAAGTTCAGCGGGTATTGGTGCAGGTATTAAAGATCCAACTATCAAGACCGCCTTTTTGGCGCCTTCGACACTGCTACCTGGTGTGATTGGCATTGACGGCAAGGCATCGGCTGCTGAAATCGCCGAAGCAAAGCAGTTTGTCAAGTTCGTTCTCTCTCCTGCTGGGCAGAAGGTTCAACTTTCTGGTGATCCATCTGGAGACTCTCTCTATTGGCCAGTCCTCCAAGGTGTGAATCCAGAGTCTGCTGTACCACCGTTGAGTGGAATCAAATATCAAGTTGTGAACCCTTACAAGTGGGGACCCCAAGAGAATACGATCAATGGTTGGTTTACGTCTAATATCGTAAACTGATACTTTTCTTTCAAATTTATCTTTAGGTTCCGATCGATGGTCTATTTCCGTCGATCGGAACTTTGTTTTTTTTTACAATTTTCGTGAGGTTAGCCCAGTGGTTGCGGTTGAAACCGAATTAAACGCCGATGAGACGTTACCTTCGCCGAGGCGAATAAAAAAAGCCGGGGGGAAGGGATCGATTCCTGGCTTTGTTGTAGCGATACTTATCGCTGGAGTGCTTTTAGTTCCTGTACTTATCTTTCTGGTCCAGGCCTTCTTCCCGGGCCTTTTTAGTAGTTCCCAGCCCCTATTTAGCCTCTCTGGTTTTAAATATGCGATCACCGGTGGATCGCTGCGAGGAATTATCGACTCCCTCTTTGTATCGATTCTGGCAGGATTTATTGCTACCGCATTAGGGCTAGCAGTTTCCTGGATCCTTCGAAGAACTGACATCAAGGGCAAGAGGATCTGGTCGGGAGCGATCTGGTTTCTCCTGCTGGTGCCAACCTATCTCACTACTGAGGGATGGCAACGACTGCTAGAGCCGAGTGGTGTTCTTTCCAAGGCTAATATCAATGCCGCACCTATCTACCATATATTCTTCGGACCGGTTGGTGTTATTTTTGTCCTTGGAATGTCTGGAATTCCATTTGCATATCTAGCTATTTCAGCTACATTGGCGAATTTGGGCGGAGAGCTAGAAGATGCTGCACGAGTCCACTCTGGATCGCGTATCGACTCGTTTAAGATTGTTATCCCAGTTATCATGCCGGCTCTCATGTCGGCATTTGCTATTGTTTTTGCCGAATCGATGAGCGATTTTGGTGTTGCCTATACCCTTGCTGCAAATGCACATTTCCCGATTGCAACTTATACCTTGTTCTCAGCTATCGACAGTGTGCCTTTGAACTTCCAACAGGCCGCTGCCATTGGTTGGCTTTTGGTAGCTTCTGCCATGGTTCCCATCGTCCTACAGCGTAGGGTGACTAAATCCAAGAGCTATGCAGTGGTGGGGGGCCGGCGACGTGCTGCCAAGATTATGAACATAACTGGCAGGACAAGGGTTATCATGTATGCCTTCATGATCGTACTAATGGTCTTAGCGGTCATGGTTCCACTTCTCGGGATGGTAAGTGCCTCATTTATAAAAGGACTGGGTACTAATTTCGGTGCAACGTCGCTGACGCTCTCTAACTATAGACGTGTCTTTTCATTGACATTGGGTGGCTCGCCACTGCGCTTCTCTGGCTATCTCTCTGTCTTGACCGCTACGGCAACGATTATCTTTGGAGCTTATTTAGCGCGTATATTGGCTAAACGTGATACCGGGTTTTTTGGGCAGGCCCTAGATCTCCTTTTGATTGGATCGGTGGCATTGCCCGGAATTGTTTTGGGTGCTGGATATATCTTTAGCTATAACCAGCCATTTCTCTCCAATATCGGAATTAATTTGTATGGAACTTCTAAACTTTTGTTCTTGGGATATTTAGCCTCTTCCTTGCCAGCGACATCAAGAATATTGATAGGTCCGTTGGCTCAAATTCAATCAAATATGGCATATGCTGCTCGAGTCCATGGTTCGAAGGCGATTCCCGCATGGTTTCAAACCGTATTTCCAATTCTTTCGAAGGCGTTGTTGTCAGCGTGGTCCCTTACCTTTGCTAAGACTTTGCTTGAGTTGCCGCTCTCGCAACTTCTATATCCGCCGGGTTCGATTCCGCTTTCGGTTGCAATTAATAAGTTGACAGCTGGATACGACTATGGCGGAGGTACCGCCATGTCTGTACTTGCTCTAGGGGTCGCTTTGTTGGTTATAGGTGTGGTAAATGGCGCCTATCGTATCTTCGCTCCTGAGGGATGGAAGAAAATGGGAGGAATGTTCAACAATGAAGGAAATTGATATAAGTCAAGATAGGCAGTCGGCTTCGGTTGCTTTGGAGCTTTCCTCCATTTCTAAGAGTTACGATGGACGGCGAGATGCCGTAAAGAGTGTCTCTCTTGAAGTAAATCACGGTGAGTTTTTGGTACTCCTAGGTCCGTCGGGATCGGGAAAGTCAACCATCCTTAGATCTATCGCAGGTATTGAGCGGATTGCGTCTGGTCGGATAGATATCTTTGGTAAGACTGTAGCCTCCACAACAATGCATACGCCACCTGAGGCCCGAGGTATCTCGATGGTTTTTCAGGACTATGCCCTTTGGCCCCATATGAGCGTCTTGGATAACGTTGCCTTCGCACTCAAGCGAAACAAGGTGGATTCTAAGACCAGAGCAATTAAGGCCCAAGAGACGCTTTCGCGAGTTGGCTTGGGTGATAAGGGTGCTCGTTTTCCTTCTGAACTGAGCGGTGGCGAGCAACAGCGTGTTGCTTTGGCAAGAGCTCTAGTCGGCCATAGTGGGTTGATCTTATTCGATGAGCCTTTATCTAACCTTGATGCCGATCTTCGAGAACGCCTTCGAATCGAGATCGCCACTCTTACTCGAGAGTCTGGCGCGACTGCGGTATATATAACCCACGATCAGTCCGAAGCATTTGCCTTGGCTGATAAAGTTGGCGTACTCTCTCGGGGCGAGTTGGTTCAGATTGGTGCGCCAGAGGACATCTATTTGAGCCCTGCAAATCAATTTATAGCACGCTTTACCGGCCTCTCTGGCGAGCTCAAAGGGGTAGTTCGAGATAAACTTGGGAATGGTTTAGTAGAGGTGAATATACCTGGAGTTACCGATAACTTGGTTGCTAAAGCAATGTGTACCTTGCGCGCAGGACAAAATGTCGTAGTCGCGATTCGCCCAGGTGCTATCGCAATTGATCCTATCGGAGCTATACCTACCTGCAATGCTTGGATTTTAGATGTGGCTTATCGCGGTAGGGGCTATGAGCATGCGGTATCGATAGGCGATGTCGTGCTTCAATCGGTATTTTCTACGAAGCGTTTTCCACGCGGAAGCCAAATATCGCTTGGGATAGATCCGATTGGAGCATTAGCTTTTGAAGATGATGAAAAGTCGACCTCTAATTCGGTAGAGGTCGAATCGAGATTTAGTGCAGATCTAGATGGAGTTGCGAGTTGAGCACTTATGTATTGGTTGCTGCTGTATTTTTGGCCTCTTGTGTCGAGATGGTCGAAGCGCTGACGATTGTTTTAGCTGCTGGAACTTCTAGGAGTTGGAGGTCAGCACTCGAAGGGAGTGCGGCTGGAATTGCAGTGCTGACCCTTTTGGTGGTTGGCATTGGCCCTTCTTTGGTCAAATATGTACCAATTGGATCGCTCAGATTTATAATTGGAGCGTTACTATTGATCTTTGGTCTTCAATGGCTACGAAAGGCGATTCTTAGGTCTGCGGGTCTCAAGGCTATGCACAATGAAGATCAAATCTTTGAAGACGAAGTAAAGCGGCTGAGGTCAATTCCAAAGTCAACCTCTGGTAGGGATTCCACTGCCTTTGCTGTAGCTTTCAAGGGTGTTTTTCTAGAGGGCCTCGAGGTGGTCATAGTAGTTCTAACGCTAGGGCTCACCAATCATAAGTTGCTGCTCGCTTCGGTCTCTGCCTTGGCCGCAGTTATTCTCGTTGGAATCGTAGGAGCAATCGTCTCAAAGCAACTCTCAAAGGTCCCAGAGAATGCAATGAAGATGGGCGTTGGTCTGATGCTCGTAAGTTTTGGAAGTTTTTGGTCGGGCGAAGGAATGGGTGTCCATTGGCCAGCCTCAGATGCCTCCATCTTGCTCTTATTGCTAGCCTATAGCGTTGCTACAGCCCTCATGATCCGTGTACTGTCCTGGCAATACAAAGGGCGACTAACGTCGCGTGGAGCGGTGTAATAAGATGAAATATTTGCGAGCATTTGCTATGTTTTGGTGGGATTTCCTAATTGGAGATACCCCGGAGATCTTTATCGGAATAGTTGTAGTGTTGGGAATAGTCGCACTATTGGGTAAGGGTTCGTCTGTTCAGCCTTTCGCCCTTGCCGTGTTGGTTATTGCGACTGTCTTTGTCTCTGTTTGGGTAGAGTTTTCACGTAAGGTTAAAGCTTCCAAGAAGTAGCGTTAATCAAGAGCTAGATTTAGCGGACTGATTAAAGTAGGTCTTTTTGCTTTTTATGGTCTATTTGACGCTTATTTTGCGACAATAGTGGTATTTTCGCATAAAGATATATTTTTTAGCATTATTATCCCTGCAATAACATCTTAAAGAGAGATTTGCGTCATAGGGGTAATATTGTTAGTCAGCTTTGAGATTGAGAATTGGGGGCCGTTTTCGAATGTAGAGACGGTCTCTTTTATTGCTGGTCGTGAGCGCCAGCACAGGCAAACTCTTAGCTCTGTCCCTCGCTATAAGATGTCAATCCTCCCCATCGTATCGTTCTTTGGCGAGGCTGGAACAGGCAAGACCGCGCTGATTGAGGCGCTTTCATTTTTGCGTGCTGTTGGCGTTGGCGATTCATTATCCCAAAGCACCACCTTTGATTTTTTTAGGATGACATATGGTAGATATGCCAATGATCCAAGCCGGACAATCTCTATCGCAGCAATGGTTCTAGTCGGCGATGACTTGCTGGAATACAGGATACATCTCTCTCATAGAGGTCTAGAGAGAGAATTGATTACTCAGGTTGGGGTGACAAGTGACAAGGTGCTAGTTGAGGCAACTCCATCATCTTTGAGTACCGATGGATCCAAATCCCAGAGAAGATCGTTGTCACCATACTTGGGAAGCTATAGCTTTGTTGCCGACGGCCCAATCCTCGCCTACTTGGGCAAGCGTGCTACCGAGGTTGCTAGCGATCTGGCATCGAAGAAAGGGCGCAAAAGAGAGGTCGATGAAAAAGAGGCGATGAACTTTGACTATCTAATGGTGCGCCGTCTATATGACTGGTTTTCAGAGTCGGTAGAGATCTTTGGATTAGGTGATTCTAACTCCGGCTCGATCTCGATTAGAGATTTTTCTACACAGATGTTGTCGGACCTTTCTCGAGCGCTTAATCGCTATGAGATGGATATCGATTTGATATCCATCGACGAGACGGTCTTTGATAAGGAACTCCTAGTTCCATATAGCTCAGTCCTGAAAGATGGATCTGATCAGGTCGAGCTGTTGGCCGGACTCCTTGGCCATTCATCTGGCTGGCTAGTTTCAAGGGGTGAGACCTGGGTCCTCCGGCGCCTTATTGCTAGGTCCGCTCGAGATGGACGATCTAGAGCTCTCTCTTTATATTCTCCAGGTGAGCAGCGCGCAGTAGCACTTGTAGCGTCGGTTTTTTTTAGTCATAAAGATAATATTTCTCGCTTGATTGCTTATGACGATGCTGATTTAAGGATTTTTCCATCTTTGATGAGGAAAATTCTCCTTGATTTTATCGAGGCTGCCCCTCGTGATCCGTCGATCCAACTGATGGTTACACTCGGGAGCCCGCTCTTGTTGGACCAAGATATCTTTCGTCGCGACGAGATGGTGATAGTTGAGGCTAGCGGAGGTCAGCATAATCTAGCTTCAATTAGCGACTTTAGTGGTATTCGCTACGATCGAGATATTATGCGTCTCTACCTAGATGGTCTCCTCTCAAGCGCGCCAACCGAGGAAAGTGGTGGATGAGCGGGGAACTTTCACTGCTTTTATTGTGGAAGTTATAATAAAAGCAGTGGCTCGCTCAAGCAGCGCTCGTGCCTAGCCCATTTCTTCATTTAGGGTTGCTATGAGCGCGGTTATCCTATCTAAATACGACATGATTGTGTCGTAGTCTGCACTCGGTAGCCAAAATAGAACTCTAGATACCGAGTGCTTTTGGTATTCGATTATCTTTTTGGCTGAGATTGGAGCACCATAGAGATAGATTGGCGGGATATCACGTCCGACTTGTTGGGCGTATTCTTTGAAGGCTTGAACACGAAGGCCGAATTCCTCAGTTGTGTTTCGAGCAATAGGCATCCAGATGTCGCCGTAGTCCAAGGTTCGAGCAAATGCTGATTCGCCATCGCCACCTACGAGTATTGGTGGATGAGGGCTAGTAAGAGGCTTTGGCCAACTCCAGATGTTGTCAAAGTTTACAAAGTCACCATGGTATGTGGCGTTGTCGTTCGTCCAGATCTCCTTCATGGCTTCAATGCGCTCTTTTAGAAGTTTGAACCTTGAAGTTGGTTCCGTGCCATGATTTGACATCTCTTCACGATTCCAGCCAGCCCCGACTCCAAATTCGAATCTGCCCCCAGAGAGATAGTCGAGTGAGGCCACCTCTTTGGCTAGGACGATTGGATCTCTCTCCACGACTAATGAGATGCCGGTGCCAATCTTTAGAGTTTTAGTCTTAGCCGCAACGATCGAGAGTGCTACAAAGGGGTCGAAGGTGTGGGCATATTCTTTGGGTAGTTCGCCGCCACCGGGATATGGCGTCGTTCTTGATGCGGGAATGTGAGTATGTTCGGGAAACATAAGGCTAATTAGCCCCCTGTCTTCCATCTCTATCGCGAGGAGTTCAATTGGAATGGAGTATTGAGTCGGAAATATCAGGGCGCCATATTGCATAGTCTGATCTTAAACGCCATTAGTCCACCGTCGGATCGAAGTTTTCTATTTTTGCGTAGTTGACGAGAGTCATAGCTGGGTGAGCCTTGCATGGTTTTCTTCTGGTTTTGTGCTCGGATCCACTTTCGGTCCACTTGGGTTTTTATCTCCTCCTTGAAAAAATAGGCGGGTTGTGATGGTTGATATCGTCTCGGCCGTTGATTTCAATTGCCTACTTTTACTGTTTTGTCCCTATTGGAGCTTGCCAATAGGCGTAGATGATCACAATTTCAATTCGAAATCCCATCGAAGGGAACTGGCTAATGCAGAAGTTCTTTGAGTTCTTGGTGGAATCGGCCTATTATTTGTTTTGTGAATAAAATCAACTTTGAATCCCGCATATTGGACCTTGGCTATATTATTCCGGAGGCACCCGCTCCTCAAGGAAGTTATCTCCCTTGCAGGGTAGTTGGGAATCTTGCCTTCATGTCTGGAGTGCTACCAATGGAGGCTGGTGTGATATCTCACAGTGGCATTGTGGGTGTCGATGTTACTCTAGATGAGGCGAGAGCTGCAGCTCGAATTTGTATCTTTAATTTGCTCTCTAACCTAAAGGCAGAGATTGGGGATTTGAATCGGATCGAGGCGATAGTCCGATTGGGAGGTTTTGTAGCATCTGCTGCCGACTTTGGAGACCATCCAGTTGTCATTAATGCAGCTAGTGACCTTTTGGTTGAGATCTTTGGCGACGTTGGGCGCCATAGCCGGGCCGCTGTAGGGGTGGCTAGTCTCCCTCGAAATGCATGTGTTGAGATCGACGCAATTATTTCGTTCATCTAGCTCTATTTAAATCGTAAAGACTGATTTTTGGGCTATTGGCCGACGGATCGGATTGCTCCGAAGTAGAGGCCCACTCCTAAAAGGGCGATTCCGATCACATCGGCCAAGGGGTTGCCGCCGTTTTGACCAAGTATCAGGGCGCTAACCAATGCACCGACTGGAATCAACCCCGGAAAGAGGCCGACTAGTTCTACACGTATTCGTGCTAGGCCGATATACCAGGCTACGAAGGCGCCGACGGTAACAAAGAGGCCTTGGAAAACCAGCGCGATAATCTCTTGATGGGTAAAGGTGTTTGGTGGCTTTGATGGCTCGAAGATAAAGTGAATAATTATCAGACTTATTGATGCTATAGAAGTTGTCCAGAAAGAAAGTGTATATGGACCGACTTTTTTGACAAGTGGAACGCTGAAGATCGAAAAGCTTGCATCTCCGAAAAGGGCGAAAATCGCCCATAAAATACCAGCAAGGCCCGCCTTCGAAGCCCCTTCTATGATTGTGGTTCCGGCTAAGACTATGCCAGCACTAATGATTGGCCTGATAGTAGGTCGTCGATTTTCGATGAATGGACCAATGATTGCGATCAGGACTGGTGCAGCGCCGATAATTATTGCTACCGAGGGCGCTGTAGCACTTTTGAGTGCCTCAAGCGACGCAACTGAAAATCCCACGAGACCAAAGGCAGATACCACGAAAAGGTAAAACTTGTCCTTGGCGGAAAATTTTAGGTTTTTGGATCTTTCTGGTCTAGCTAAAAAGTAGAGAATGATTGCGCCAACGCCATAGCGTATAGCTTGACTTTGAAAGACAGGTATGGTTATCAAATATGTAGAGGCGGTTATCCCGGCTCCTACGGTGAGCGTCGCGAAGGCGGCCATGATGTAGCCGCTGTAGTTTTTAGGTTGGGTCACAGCTTTTAATAAAGCATAAGGATCCTGTGGACAACGATGGTCTCCTAGGGAGATTTAATCGCTCTAAGTTACCCATTTCGCCAAGAACCCTAGTGTGCTGATAGTCACATTGGGACTTGGACCTGCTTTTGTAGGGCGATTTCGCCTGTGCGCGTTATAGCTAGTACCCGCTCCGAAATACATATACATTCATATGCACCTCTTTTGTTTTCGCTCTCCAGACGCCTTTGCGTGTTCTGCCCCATCCACGGGGACAGAACTAGGGCGAGTCGGTGGTTGCACACCTCCCACGTCCAACTCGCGTTGTCGTGGTATCCTTGGAGTCCTGCCGTGAGCGCTAGCCTTGGCATCTTCGAGGATGTTCCGGCTTTCCATTTAGCGTAGGAACCTCGCGTCAAGAATCTTTCTCACTTCCGTGTAGGGAGTGAACCGGTCGATCTGGTGATCTTGGATCCTTGATTTGATGTTCATGGAGGCTACGTGATCTGCATCGCCCTGCCAATTGCAATCCCAATAGGGGTTACGACAGTGAAACACATCCCCGCTTCGGTTGTCGAAAGAGACATACCCACACGTTGGATTAGGAGATGTTTGGCTGGTGTAGGCCGCGTTGACCGTTTTAATGCCGGAACCTCCGACATGCGCATGTACCATAATGCGTTCTTGGTTCTCGTCCCTTGCCCACGATGAGCAGAGTCGAGATATCTTCTTAGACTTAGCCTTACCCCCTAGGTGAGACAGATCTTCGGTGATGATTTCTTTTGGCCGTTGTGATGGATGTTGGGGAGCTCNTCCATTAGCTCTGGTGCGATTGCCCTCTCCGTAGACCACTTCTTTGATTGCAGCGCCCGAAATTGTCTGTAGTTGTGCCTTTGCACGCCTGAGTCGAGCTTTTTGTT
>NZ_JXYS01000110.1 GCF_000949295.1 Acidithrix ferrooxidans | reverse complement strand
TTGGTGATGCTGCTTCTATGGCTCATTGCCACCTAAGACACTCAACAAGCCAATAGTAGGAATTGCTTCAACCCCAGATGGCAAAGGCTACTGGTTGGTTGCAGCAGATGGCGGAGTCTTTAGCTTTGGTGATGCTGCCTTCTATGGCTCCTTGCCACCTAAGACACTCAACAAGCCAATAGTAGGAATTGCTTCAACCCCAGATGGCAAGGGCTACTGGTTGGTAGCTAGTGATGGAGGGGTCTTCTCCTTCGGTGATGCTGCATTCTATGGCTCATTGCCACCTAAGAAGTTAAATGAGCCAATAGATGCAATTACCGTTGGCTGAGCAAGAAAGCTAATTTGGTTTGTTGAATCCAGACCTTACTTCGTCGTGTGATATAAATAAAGAGGTCGTATATCTGCTACAAGGAGATGACAATCACGCTGCACTGCTAATGATAAATAGCGGAACTTAGCCCTCATGGATCTCCTTTTTAGAGGAGATCCATGAGGGCTATAGCGATTGTGGCATGGGGCATTAATCAAAGAGTATTATCCAATCAAGACGATTGCGACGCATTTGTAGTGTCTCAACATTAGACCTTCAAGGCTACTAGCTGGGAGAATGGGTTGAATTTTGGAAAGTTTGGCTAGGACATATAGCTTTTTGCTCCGGTGTGAATTTATTTTTGGTGAGGTTGGCATAAGCCTCAACGCAAAGGCATCACTTGGTATATATTTCCGTCAAGTGATGCCTCTTTAGGTGTCATGTAGTAAATTTTGCAGAGATGATTGATTTTGTTAGAAGTTTGCTATCTTTTTTTCAATCTCTTCAAGGAGTGCATGCCAAGCCTTGGAAAATGAGGATACACCTTGGCGTTCTAACTCTTGAGTGACCTCGACAAGGTCAATGTCTAAAGAAGATAGTGTTGATGAAAGTAGTTCTATTGCACCTTCAATATCTTCGAGCACGGACTCTTTCCTAGGATTGCCATGATCTACAAGTGCTTCCAGGGTTCCCAGTGGCATTGTGTTGACAGAGTTAGGGCCAATGAGGTTTTCAACATACAACAAGTCAGGAAAGTCGGGATTCTTAGTTGATGTCGAGGCGAAAAGAGGACGTTGTGGCGACAGCCCCTTGGCAAGTAGCTCTTGGGATTCGCTTTCGTTTTGAAACTCTAAGAACGCTTGATAGGCCATCTTGGATTGAGCTAAGGCAACGGTTCCAACTAGATCTGGGCGACCCCTTTGAACCAGCAGCGGGTCGATCGCTGAGTCCAAGCGCGACACAAAAAATGATGCGACGCTCTTTAGGGTAGTTAGGTCGCCACCATCTTGTGCAAAACGAGAGGCGCCTCGAAGGAAGGCACGATAGACCTCGCGATATCGCTCTAGGGAAAATATTAGAGTAACATTCACGCTAATTCCAGATGCAAGGGCATCTTCGATGGGCCCAAGCCCCTCTTTGGTGGCTGGAATTTTGATCATGATGTTCTTTATTGCATTATCAATATGGAGTTCTTGATGAAGCGCTTTTGCTGCGGCGAGAGTTCCTGGTGAATCGAATGCGAGGTCTGGATCGACCTCTAGGGAGACCCAACCGTCTTGTTTGTTGGAGGATTCGTAGATTTGTGCCATAAGTCGTGCTGCGGCCGATACATCATATTTTGCTAGTTCGAAGGCGATCTGAGAGGAGTTGAGACCCTTTGATGCAAAAGCTGCAATGTCCTTATCGTAGATATCAGTGGAGGAGATCGCATTGGAAAAGATGGAAGGGTTTGAGGTGAGACCGACGACCCCAAGAGCTATTAGCTCGGAAAGTTTTCCATTTACAAACCAATCTCTTGTAATGTTGTCGATCCACGGAGATGTGCCAAATTCTAGAATTTTAGCTAGGTGGGGATTACGTTCTGGGGCGATCTCTGTCATCACTTATTCGGCTCCTCACAGATATGTTGCATTTTGCACAATCGATAGATGATAGTGAAAATCTTAGGTCGCAGTGCCTATATTTAGGTAATCAATATCAATCAAAATCTCCCAGTGCAGCCATTTGCATTGGGAGATTGTAAAGTTCGGGTTTGTCACATTTTAGCCACTGCCAAAAAAGCAGGCGGTTACAGGTTGCCTAGGCGATGGTTTCCTTGGTAATTCGCTTGGGATTTACAAATTTCGGCTCGCTATGGCGTATTGTGGCTTGTCCCAATGCAACCATAACTTTGATAAAGGGCCAGGATGGATCGATTTGGCGTTTGCCAAGAGCTAGCTTCGCAGACGTTGGCGCAGCGTGATGGTTGTTATGGAGACCTTCGCCTGCTGTGAAAAGCGCAAGCCAGTTGTTGTTTGTTGCCAAATTGTCGTATGGTCTACGGCCATAGGTGTGACCAATTGCGTTTATAGCGCCGGATAGAAGTAGATACATCGCTGTATGCAGTACCGACGTTATGAGGGCCAGTTCCCAACCGAAGGTCAACCACAAAATAGCTATGCCTATACCGAGTCCTAGGAGCGATCGATCGTAGACGATCTTGTCCATCTTGTCTGGCGCTAGGTCCTTGGCGTAACGTTCCACTAACCCAGGAATTCGAATAGTCCTGCGATAAAAGTAGACGTTACCAAATTGAATTGCTGCGAAGCCTTCGACAATTGGTGAATGTGGATCTCCTGGAACGTCGGTGTAGGCGTGATGAACCCGGTGGACGGCGACCCATTGACGTGGCTTGATTCCAGTTGTCAGCCATATTATGGTTCGAAAGATGTAGGTGAGTGGCTTGGAAAGCTTAAGGGCTCTATGGGACGCAGCGCGATGCAAAAAGACGGTGGTGCAGAAGATAGCGACTTGGGTTACCAAAAAGGCCACTAAAAGTGATTTCAGGAAAAGGTGCATTAGGCCAGATTAGTTGTCATTGAATTTATAACGATGATTACTAAACAAAATGTTATTGAAATTATTTCCAGGCAGGGAACAATTCTTCAAAATAACCTTGACATTTTTCAAAAAAGATTTCAACTATTTTTCGACGTCGTTAGATTCTGGCTATTTTTGATCTTTTAGTGGCGCGCGAACCTTTTTCCTCGAGGATAATTGCATCTTTTTGATCCTCAACTTCCGCTAAGGTTATGAATGGTTTGAGTTATCTCATCGAGTTTTAAGGGGTTTTGAGTGGTGCAACGCCAAGAGCGTCCAAAGATACAGATCCCTCCTCCCTGTGATCTTACTCTAGGGATGGAGTGCCTCGATAAGGCGACACCTGGAGTCTCCATTTGGCAGATGATTGCACATGAGAGATTTTCGAATCCGGCGGGCGTAATTCAGGGCGGTTTCATAGCTGCATTTATCGATTCGGCCATGGGCGCAGCGACAGTCACCTTTGCTGGGCGAAAGGTCTATACCTCAAATACCGATTTAAGTGTTTCGTTTTTGCGTCCTGCAAAGGTCGGCAGTCGTTTGATCTGCACCGCGAAAGTGATTTCCGGCGGTGAGCGAGTACTATTTGTAAGCGCGGATGTTTATGACGACGCTGATCGATTCGTTGCGACTGCTCGCTCTACTTATTTCTTGCGTCCTCGAGAGGGATAGAGCGTAGGCTTCGTTGATGGACTTGATAAAGGCGTCGATCTCTCGAAGGGCTCATAGATGATTTTCGATACTCCAAGCGGTGTCTTTATAATTCCACTGATCTTATTTCCAGGTGAAAGCTTGACTATTAGGGTCTTTGAACCCCGGTACCACCAACTGATTCGGGACTGTGATCGCAATGATGGCTGCTTTGTGATAGCTGACACCGACAATGACAAGGTTACTATTCCGCTTCAGGAGGAGTCTCCTTTTTATGCAACGAGGGTCCGTATCGTTTCGTCAGGACTCCTAACAACTGGAGACCGAATTGTAGAGGTGGTGGGAGACGAGCGAATCTCCGTTAAGAACTGGTTGCCTGACGATCCGTATCCGGTTGCCTTGATTAGAAGTGCCAATGATATGGACTTGCCTGACCTAGTGCGACTAGGGGAATTAGAGAATTATCTAAAGCATGCGATCCGATTAGCGATTGAGATGGGTGCTAAGGTAAATATCTTTGACTCTAGTGAGTTGCCAACTGATCCAACGATGCGCCTATGGGCTTTGTGCGCTAAGACACCATTACATAAAGACCAACGCCATGAGTTGCTTGTGGAACCCTTTGGATCAAATAGGCTAGAGACACTAGGCGGCTTCGTTGCCGAACAGATTGAGTTTTATGAGAAGATGCTGGGAATCCGATAGGCTTGTGACCCTAACTAGCTTCGATCAAAGAGAGTCATTAGACGTTGGTAGTTTTTGAAGAGATAGGTCGATAAATGACGTTGAAAGAGATCTTTGAGACCAAGAGTCCCTTCGAGGACTTGAGGGCGACCCTTTTGGCATATGTCAAGCAAGAGACTTTAGGGCCCGCGAAAAAGCTAGGGCGTTATCTAATCTTCGGATTGGCTGGATCGCTTCTTTTGGTGCTCGGAGTAATCCTACTGCTACTTGGATTTTTACGACTTCTCCAGAGTCAAACTGGTTCAACATTTACAGGTGATCTAAGTTGGATCCCATATCTGATCATCGCTGTAGTTGGTATTGCTCTTACGCTGGTTTCGCTGAAGGCGGCCCGGCGAAAGGCGTCAGCCAAAGAACTGCTTAAATAAATTTCTTGAATTCAAGGTTTGGTTTGATGACCTTATGTTGATAATAACTTACGAAGGGAATTGAGTGGCACAAGACAAGATTACTAGAGAAGACATCAAAGCGAAGTTCGAAGAACTCGAGTCGGGTTTGACGAAGGCAGGCAAGACTGCATTGCCCGCACTACCTACGATTGGGACTGCAGTTGGTGTTGGTGTCTTTGTGGTGGCACTTTATCTAGGCTATCGTTTAGGACGTAAGAGGAATACAATCGTTGAAATCACCCGCATCTAAGGTAGTCAAAAAAGGTTTAGGCGCAACTCTCGCCCGCGTAATCAATCGTCTTTTAAAGGGCCGATTAGCGCGTTATTCCCCACTGGTTCGCTATTTCGTAATTGGTGCATGGGTTTATAATCGCCTTAAAAAAAGAGGACGTGGCGGCAACGCTCGAATCGTTCTTAAAGACGGTGAGAATCTCAAAATCACAAGCTACAAAGTCAAATAGATTTACGACGTTACTCAATTGTTGGCCCGTTAGCCTGACGATAAGAGTAAAACTCGCTAGACCAAATCCTCAACAGTCAATTTTTTAGATTCCGTTCTCGTGGCCCTTTGAGTGGGATCTTGATCCCGTTAGCTTTTTGGTGGAGACTACGGAGACAACTGGATTGAGGAGTTATGACTTTGGTGTGCACGAGCCTCTAATCCCAACCATAGCGTTCAGCGGACAAGTTTTTAATTTAATTAGCAGAATTGATTTCCAGTGAATCCAGAAAACGACGAATATAGATTTAGAGATGGTGAGCGAGTTCTTCTGATCGATGAGCGGCGGCGAAGCCAATTCATCGATTTGGGTCAGGGCAAAAAGTCGAGCACGCATCATGGCTCAATCGTTCATGATGAACTTATCGGTCAACTACCGGGCTTTCGCCTATTTAGCTCCAAGGGCAAAGCCTTTAGAGCCGTTCGCCCCACCATGGCTGAGGCGATTGCGGGAATGCCTAGAGGCGCCCAAGTTATCTATCCTAAGGATCTCGGGCAGATTTTGATGATGGCTGACATCGGCCAAGGCTCAAGAGTGTTAGAGAGCGGCGTGGGCTCTGGTGCTTTATCGATGGCCCTGTTGAATGCAGGCGCGATAGTCACTGGATATGAGATTCGACAGGACTTTGCCAACAGAGCTTGGAATAATGTTCAAAGTTACTTAGGACCAAGTGCGCTATCGAGATACACCGTAAAGATAGCAGATGCATATACCGCCATTGAGGATGGCCCGTTTGATCGAGTGGTCTTGGACCTTCCTGAACCATGGCGCGTCTTAGAACACCTCCATGGAAAGCTTGTTCCGGGGGGAATTGTACTTGCCTACCAAACCAGTGTTGGCCAGTTGGAGCAATTTCGCTCAAGCTTGAACGTCAATGGCTTCTTTTTAGGCGAGACCCTTGAGGTCTTTGTGAGGGAGTGGTACCACTCCTCTAGTGCTCTTCGACCCGATCACAGGATGGTCGCTCATACGGGATTTTTGACTAAAGCGAGAATCCTTGGCGATTTTGTAAAACCCATAGAAATAGATGGCGCTGTCCTCTTGGAAGACCATTTCGTCCCGAGCCCGCAGGAATAATTTTACCCCCACTCTTGGTAGCTGCTCTGTCTTTTTGATTTCTATCGTCTTCCGGCCCAAAGGTGCAGGTGCTATAGGACCGAGGACGTTCTTTGCCGGGTGTAAAGGTGAGTTGGTGATGTCTTGTTGAGTCGGTCTTCTAACTTTTACGCAGTAGATGCTTCCCGGCCAACTACGACAGTGGAAGTTTTGTTGAGGAGTTGACTCTTTGGCTGTGGAACCCTGACAAAAAGGGCCCTAAGTGGATGGACCAATATGGTTTTGATCTGGCCATTTGTTGGTTAATGTTATCGAGGCGCAGTACCTCGTGGTAAGAAATCCATAATTGGCCGAAATTGGGTGGGCTCGGCACATCCTTTGTGGGCTTTTGTTGTTATGCATAATGATCGAGTGGCTACAGCATGCATGTTTCATGGGCGCAAACTTACACGTTTCAGTCGCCATTGACCCATCGTGCTACGACATGGTGGCTACCATGGTCGGCGTCTAGCATAGTTGGGTGGCGGCCGAACCTAAGGCTATATAAAAATAGCTATTGCAAGGATCAGAATTAGCATCAAGCCTATGTAGAGGATGTAAACGTTCATCGACCCCATTTGCATTTTTGAGGTTTTTTCTGAGGTCCACCTAACTAATCGTACAATTGGTGAGAAAAGAAATGGCCCAAAAATTGGAGCCACCGAGTATTCGAAACTTACCTGTTTTACGAAGTAGCCCTTCTCGTTTCCGTCAGACTTGGCAACAGTCTTGGGTCGGTATATGAAGCTATAAAATTGGCGCAGAGCATTGGAGAATACTAAAGCGGTAGTAGCGCTTGATTCGGGTACCTTTTCCAGACCTTGTGCCCATATTGGAACTTTTCTATAACCGTTGATCCCATGACGTCTAAGTCGAATTAGTGCCAGTGGAATAAGAGAGAGCAATCCACCTACTACAACTAAGAGAAATGGTGAAATAAATGCGAAACCAGATGAGAGCGGCACTAGGAGCAAACCGTCAACCATGTGGTTTACGGTTTGTGATGGTCCTATCCAAGATGCATATGTAAGTTCACGGATCCACCAGATCATTCCTACCGAATAAACAAGGGCCAATGTTCCAAGACTTAGTACTGCAAGAGAACGGCTTTTTTGGTCAACGGGCAATGTCTGGCGCTGTGGCGTTCTATTTTGGTTTTTTCCTAGCATCCCGACACCTAAAACCTTTATCATGGTAGCGAGCGAGAGTGCAGCGGTTAGCGCTATACCTGCACCCGCTAACGCCAGCGCAACCCTACCGGTCGAGCTTGTGAATCTAAAGGCCTGAAATAGAGTTTGGAAAAGAAACCATTCGCTTACAAATCCAGCCATAGGAGGCATGGCGGAAAGGCTCATTCCACCCATTACGGCACCAACGCCTAGGGTCCAAGGCGCTCTAGATAAGGCGTCATGCTGACTGATTTCGTAGGTTCCGCCTGTCTCGTAAATCTGATCCGCCGTGATCATAAGCGAACCCTTAGCAAGTGAGTGTCCTCCCAGATGCAAAAGGCCAACAACCCAAGCCAGGGTTGAAAGGTCAGGGAGTCCGGCAACTCTGAACATAATTGCAGCGCCAAGTGCTGCTGTGGCAAGGCCCCCATTTTCAGCTGTCGAAAATGAAAGTAGTTTTCTCCAATCACCTTGCTGGAAGCCGTACAAAATGCTTAGAATAGCCGAGATGACGCCAGCGGCTAGAACCAACACCCCAAAAAGCAGAGGCGTTTTTGAGGCTGGCATCCAATGAAGAAGTGCACGACCTAGAGAATACCATGCGACATTTAATACCACACCCGAGAGTATTGCCCCGGTTGCACCACTGCCACTTGAATAGGCAGACGGATACCACTCATAGAAAGGCAAAACCCCGAGTTTTGCTCCGAAACCAATCAGGAACAGCACTCCGATGCCGAAGGTCTCTAGTGGTGACAGTCCAAGCCATAAGCCGTGCCAGACTGAAAAGCTAGGATCCCGCGATCCAAGCACCAGCATGCCAATTAGCAATGAGACGCTGCCTACTTCAAGTAATGAGAGCATGAATAGGTTCGATTGACCCGCATCAGCGGTAGAAGCGCGCCGATCGTTTAGCAACAGGAATGCCCCGCCCAAGCTCATTACTTCCCAGGCGATTAGAAATGAGATCCCGTCTTGTAAGCCAGCGACTCCAATTGCTCCGAGAATGGTAAGAGCGGCGCCCCCATACCAGCCCTGGGAGATACGGCTACGGGAGATGGTAATCCCTGCAAAGAGGGCTGGGGCCAATCCCCACGCCACAAGCCAGCTAGCTGAAGCATCAAGTGAGAAGGTAACGGCAAGACCTCCACTTGGGAAGAGTTCGACGCCTCTGGTACCGTGAGGCAATGCAAACATGCTTCCTATTAGGAGGAATAGCACTCCTAGGGAGAAAAAAGATCTGGTAATGAAAAAGGATTGCTTGAGGCCAGCCGCCACCACGGTGGCAGCCAATAATACGGCGCCAATTGAAATTAGTTCAAGGCTCATTTCTACCACCGTGTATTTTTTGGTCGATTCGATCTGTGAGTAGAAGCAGACCATGGATTAGTTCTGCGGGAGTGGGCGGACAACCTGGTATAAAAATATCTATGGGCAGAAGATCGCTTAAGCCATATCCGCCTGAATATCCAAAATCGAAAGGTGCACCCGAAATTGCGCATGTCCCAGCGGCAACTACGAAACGTGGTCTGGGCATTGCCTCCCAAGTTCGCAGGAGCGGCTCTTTCATTTGGGGAACTACTGGGCCTGTAACAAGCAGGACATCGGCGAATCGAGGTGACGGCGTAAAGAATATTCCGAGGCGATGAAGATTGTAAAATGGGCTGTTCAGGGCGCCGAGCTCAGATTCACAACCGTTGCACGATCCGGCATCGACATGCCGGAGGTGAAGGCTACCCCTAAAGATAGAACTTATTCGACTTTGAAGTCGATTGACCTCCGGTTCGCCCTCCAGGTCTGAAGATACAAGGTCACTTTTCGATCTTGAAACCATGGCCCGTTGGGGAGAACTTTTCAAGGCTTCGCTTGGGCAAGTCTCCACGCATATTTGACAGTTGATACATCGTCCGTAATCGAGTGAGACAGATACCTCATCTAGATTATTTTTTTCTACACTAAAAGCCTTAGTGGGACATACTTGTACGCACGTTTGGCACCCCAAGGAGCATTGTTTGGGGTCAAAGATTGGCATTCCAGCTACTCCATCTTGACCATCGTTGTCACCTGAGTTCGGCCAGTTCGTTGTCGCCTTACCAGCGACTAATCCTTTTAGGGTCCAATTTTTCATTATTGTCTACCTGTCTGCGCCAGCAATTGTTAGCCCAAAACTTGCCTCGTTGATCGCGTAATCCATCATGTTGGAGGAGTGAACCGTAAGGGGAAACGCCTTCCAGTTTGAAAAGGAAGGTGACTTTATCTTCACCCGTTCAAAGATTCCATCATTCAAACGAACTGCATAAAAACATGAGCCTCTCGGCCCTTCAGTCCAGCCGAGTCCATCTACAGTCCCGACAGGGACGATTGGTTTGTATAGGTTTATATCACCTGGTTCTAAGGTCTGAATAGCTTGATCGATCAAATCAAATGCCCCAATGAGCGATTCGGCACGAACTTCGGCTCTGGCAAGGGCATCCCCTTTTGTTCGAAGCGGAATTTTCATAGAAAGTGCGTCATATCCTGAATATGGATGATGGACACGTAAGTCTCTTTGAAGCCCTGAGGCATTCGCGATGGGACCTGTTGCGCCGAAATCGAATGCAGCATCAGCTGAAAGAATGCCGGTTTCCATAAGACGATCTAGGTAGCTTTGCGTGTTGGCAAGCGAATC
Organism: Acidithrix ferrooxidans; assembly: GCF_000949295.1. Taxonomy (GTDB): domain Bacteria; phylum Actinomycetota; class Acidimicrobiia; order Acidimicrobiales; family Acidimicrobiaceae; genus Acidithrix; species Acidithrix ferrooxidans. The sequence continues at coordinate 10,321 of NZ_JXYS01000110.1, read as the reverse complement.
TAAATAGTCTTGAACCTTTGCTTTGAGGGACCGAAGCTCAAAGGCGAGAAACCCAACGTTGAGATCTCTGCGCAAACCTCCGGTGGACAGAAGATTTCTAAGTAGACGGTGACCACTCAACTTGGCATTGATCTGCTTTGCCTCTTCCTCCAGCAGTAGTCCGAAGGCTTCACCAACTTTCAAGGTCGTCGTTTTGGCTAACATTGCAAAGAAGTGAAGATTGTTGTAGATACGCTCAAGCTCCGCCAATACTATTCTCAATAATTGTGCACGTTGGGGAACTTCAAACCCAAACGCATTTTCGACGGCAAGGCAGTATGCCAAGCCGTGACTGATTGTTCCAACTCCAGACACTCGCTCTGCTAATATGAGTCCAGCTGCGGGATCACGATTTTGAAGGCCGTGTTCAATTCCACGGTGCTTGTAAAATAATCGCGGAGTGTAGTGCAAGATTTCCTCACCGATATATGCAAAATGGAACTCGCCCGTTTCAACGATGTCTGCGCGAATTGGACCCCAAAAAAGGTCTTGGACCTGACTTGCTTCAATTTCAGGAAGGCTTGGCGACGCTGGAGTTCCTGATAAAAGGGGTTGAACGTCGCAGTTGGGGTCAAATGGTGAGCCATCTAGCGTCATTCCGTTTAGCACAACCAGTGGAAAAGATTCTGGATTACCTATGAATGTAATTTCCGAGAGATCCATGATCTCTCGTTCGTACCAGCTAAGTAACGGGGCGACCTCAGAAAGGGAAGGTAGTTCCCCTTCTGAGCGCACGATTATCTCCAAGAATTCAAGGTTGGGGCCTTGATCAACCAAGTAAACAATCTCTAGGGATCGTCCGCTGTGGCGGTGATAGGCCATCTGAAATCGACATCCGAGGGCGAGAAGTTCCCTCGCTACATCGATTAGTTCCGTTGGCGCAACGTATCTTCGAACTGATTTACTCATTAAAGTGACTTCCCTGCGTTTATGAAGAAATGCACTAACCCTGATGGCCACCAGAGCCCTAACACTACAATCGCTAGTAAACTCAACCACATTGGGAGTGACAGCCAAGTGTTCATTGTTATTGTTGGTGCATTTCCTGGTTCAACATCTAAACCGAAATACATTGCTCGGAAGTGATTTAGGAAACCAATAAAGATAACAATTAGAAGAATTGCCACCACCCAAACCGCCCAAACATTTTTGCTTTGCATCCCAGCGCGAAGGATAGATACCTCACCTTGGAATAATCCGAACGGAGGAGCGCCCGTAATTGCAATGGCGCCCAATAGCCACAGGGAGCCTGTCACGGGGAAATAGGTGAGCACTCGCCGAATCTTATCGATTTCTTTAGATCTGTAATTTCGCATTGCATTCCCGGAACCGAAAAACATTAGCGATTTATTTAGGGAGTGGTTGAGCATGTTGTACATAGCCCCTGCGACACCCAGGGCCCCTCCAAAGCCAAAGCCAATCGCGATGATGCCAATATGTTCAATACTCGAATAGGCCATTAGTCGCTTGATGCCTTGTTGACGTACTATGAAAGTAGCTGCAACAAATAGAGAAAACACTCCGAGAATTATTACTGCTAAATGAGCTGGACCCGAGGACTTAGTGCCCTTTAAGATGGCAAGAAAACGTACAATTCCCAAGATCGCTGTATTGAGAAGGGCACCAGATAGCATGGCTGAAACAGGAGCAGGCCCCTCGCTATGAGCGTCAGGAAGCCAAGTGTGCATTGGTGCTAATCCAGCTTTTGTCCCGAAGCCAACTAGAACTAAAAAGAAAGACGTCAACAAGAGGGGCGTCGGGACCTGTGCCGCAACGGAATGCAAAGTTTCCCAGCTCATTGAATACACCTGGCCCAGGTGAAAGGTGCCCCCCCAATAGAATAGAACAATTCCCAATAGTGCTAGTGATAGACCTGAGGAAACAATGATTAGGTACTTCCAAGAAGCCTCGATGCTCTCAGGTCCCCGCTCAAACCCAACTAAAAAGGCGCTTATTATTGTGGTGACATCTATAACGATCCAATAGAGGCCCGGGTTGTTCATAAAGGCCGCTACTAGCATCGAAACGGCAAATCCTTCCATTAAACTGTAGAACTTCGACAACTGTCTAGGCGATACGTTTAAGAGTTTCATATAGCCAACTGAATAGATAGATGCGAGGAGATATACAATTCCTACGCAGAATGTTACCCAATTTCCAAGTGGCGAGACGAGGACGTACCCAGATAGGTATACCTTCTGGCTGCTACCGTCTGCAATCAGCAAGACAAGTGACACGACAAAAACACCAAGGGAAGATATGAGATTTACATACTCGTCCCTAAGACTTTTCCCTCTCAGGAAGCCTAGCAAAATTGCCACCATGGGAATTGTCCATAATATCCATATTAGGTTCATCGTCTCAACCAACCAACTTTTGGAGATCCCGAGATGACGTTGTTCCTACGTCAAGCTTGAGGTATCGGACTAGGATTCCAAAAGTCATAACGATGATTAGCAGATCGAACAAGATCACTAGCTCCAAGAGGAGCGGAAGTCCAGGTACTAAAATTTGAGATCCTAGGAAAATACCGTTTTCGATTACTAAAAGTCCAAGAATATGGCTAATTGCTTCTGATCGAAGAATCATTAGCAAAAACCCAATGAGCTTTAGCCCGAACATTGCTGTCAGCGCCGTTAGTGCGATGTTGTTCGCTAAACCTAATGTTCCTCCAAGGGATCTACTTATTACGAAGGCGAAAACTACCAAAACAGAGCCGATTACCATGCCAGAGGCCGGCCGAAATATGGGCGTAAATTCTCTCTTTATATCAAGCCTTTTTGCCAATCGCAATAGGAGATAGGGTAGTAAACTGCCTCTGAATAGCGCCGTTAGGATAGCAATTAAATACAGCTCTTTGTAGTGTCCGTAATATGCTACCGAGGCTGACAAAATTGCAATGACCCAAGATTCGGCCGCAAATGCCAAGATGTGGTTTCTCAGCCAATGTGATCCAATCATTACAAAGGATAAAACTAATGCAATGGTTATCAGAAAGCTGAAAATTGAAGTCGCAAGAGAGCTTAAATGAGCTATTAACATACCATTACCTCTAGATCTGATTTGCGATCAAGGCGACCACGGCGAACAAAAATGATAACGCCAACGGTTCTTGATATCGATAAAACCGTAGTCGAGACTGAATCGTGTCTGTAACTGACATAACCACGGCAATTGCCCCATATTTTAGGACAATAAAGCCCATTGCTAAAAGCAATGATGGAATGGATCCGCTCGTGGAAAGTCCCCACGGAAAGAAAAATACATTTAGGAAAATGGTGTACAAAATGAACTGCTTCATCCATGTAGACCATTTGATGACCGCCAATAATGGTCCTGAATATTCAAGAATCCTGGCATCGTCAATCATATAGATTTCGTAATGTATTGACGAATGAATAGGTAGTCGATCAGTCTCAACTGTTAAAAGTATCAAGAACCCGAAGACTAAAAATAGATGGGCGGGGCTCCAGTAGGTGGAGGGGTTTCTGACTAGTAAATGGTTTGCGACGAAGGGGAGCATTGAATGGTCCAAAAAGGATACGCCAACAAAGATGAGAATCAAGGTAGGTTCAGCCAGTATGGTCAGCATTACAGCTCGAGAAGAACCTAACCCCCCGAATGGTTGTCCTGAATCTAGTCCGGCTAAGAGGATTGCGAAACTCCCCAATGTTAAAATTAATCCGCCTCCCAAAATGTCACCCATATTGGACAGCGGGAGAGGATAATTTGTCAGCACTGGAATAAGAATCGGTACAATCAACATGCAGGTGAATGCGACCACTGGCGCGACCCAAAATACCCATGATGCGGTTTCTGGTATCACTAGTTCCTTATTCAGAAGTTTTATCAAGTCACGATAAGGCTGGAACACCGATGGTCCTTGGCCTCTCTGAATTTTCTCTTCCAGCTTCACGATAAAACCATGTAAAAGGGGTGCTCCAAGTATGACGGTTAGAACTTGACATACTTGAATTAGAACTGGGCTGACGACCAAAATTTCCTCCATAAGTAAGTCGATACGGTATTGATACTTACGCTATGTAGGAGTTATTAGCCATTGTGGCAGTTATGGCGAACTCCATCGCCAGTCCATAAACTTGCACACTATCAGAAAGGAATGCTAGAGGCAACTTGATTGGTGAAATGAATTTGAAGTCGAGACACCCACGATTTCGTTGTGGGAAACCCATGGATCTAAAGTAAGGTCCAAGGAGGCCGAGGACGCTCCGTCGTATTTTCAGGATGGGTCGCAAATTCGATCCAAGACCGGTGGTTATGGGCCAGAGAATTTAGACGCACGCCTGGTGATTGCGCCAGTATTCTTATTTAATTTAACCGCTGTGGTATGTAAGTTTTGATCAGTAAAGACCCCATTGCCACGATTTCCATGGACATCGTCTCTGAGGACCCACATTCCAAGCAAGGCTTGTAGGTTTGCCATGGTCAACGACAAAAAGACGCTGGTTTTATGCTTTGGGTTGCTAGTGCATACTGCAACTTTTAAGACAAGGCAGATCGTGCGATCAATAGAAGTGGGGGGCTAGCCTGTGATCTTGGGTTGTCTGCTATAGGGAACCGCTGATCATTTGAGCAAGACTCCTTTCGACGAAGGTCGCGTTGCTAGTGGTCGTGCTAGTGGCATTTTGTTCAGCATCGGCACTTTGGTAACTCTCAGCGCTGACTCTCGATAACTTATCAAAACTCAATATTGCTGGATTGTTAAGGCCACGCTTAATCTTCGCCTAGGAAACGACTAGGTAGTCTGATTATCGATACGAATACCATCAGATCATTGATTACACCAAAGATGCACCCCTTTGAATCGCGTATATTTCTACTTTAAGCCAAAGTGTCTAAGCCAAAGTGTCTAAGCCAAAGTGTCGGCCCAGGGTACTCCTTGGCAATGGCCCAGCCTCCTCCAAAAAAACGATGACTAAGTTTTTGCTGGTTTTAGGATGAGCGTGCCTATCTGCTTGTCTTCTTTTGAAAGTGCGGGGCAAATAAAAAGACCAAGACCTGCCATGAATCAAGGTCCAAAACCTTCTAGCGATAGGCTCCTGGGTAAATGTGAATTATTAGACATTGCAAATTCTTCTGCGGCCATGCGATTCCGATGGCTCTGGGATTGAAACTATCCTCGAAAGCAAGTAGCAGGTGACTCTGTGCTGTAGCCACCTGCTAAAAGATCTTTCCATATTTAGCGCTAAGGAGTTAATTGGAGTCTTTTGGAACTGTTTTTAAATTTAGATGTCCATGGCCCTAGGGTCTTTACAACCTGGTGCGATATCTAAGCTTCCATCTCCACAAATATACATTCACCCGGGCATTCTTCGGAAGCTTCGATAACTTCGCTCTCTTTGGATGATGGAACCAGTGCCATCTGCTGGGCTCCGCCGGGAGAGTTGAAGACTGTGGTCTCATCCTTTACGTATGCAAGGCCATCGTCTTGAAGGGTAAATACGGAAGGGCAGATCTCTTCACAGAGTCCATCCCCAGTACATAGATCTTGGTCAATCCAGACTTTCATTCTTTGGTCCTTCTTATATCACGTGATTCGTTTGGCTCGTTTTGACTTACTTTTTAATTCAACGTTGATTACGCAAGATATAAATTTAGAAGGACAGCGTCCTTTATTGGGCACATTTTGACAATTACGATGCAATCGAGGTAACTAGTTCATCAAAACGCCTTTTGTCTGTGTCAAAAGTGTCGACATAGGGTGTAGCGTATGGCTTAGGGAGGTGGTCTCTACGACTAGCAATGACGATTTTAACAGTGAATCATTGAATGGAAATGCAACGCCGGAAGAGTTGGTGGCCGTGCTTACTGAGCAGGTGGCAGAACTTAGGCAACGTTTGCAGGATTCGCCACTTAGGATGCGGGCCCTCGAAGAGAAACTTCTTGAGGTTAATGGACAGCTATCTCAGACAGTTACACGTAATGAGAAGCTGACTGTTACCCTTCAGCAGGCAAGAGAGCATATCGCCACACTGAGGGAAGAGGTTGAGAAGCTAACTCAGCCACCAAGCGCCTATGGCATTTTTTTATCGTTGAATGATGATGGCAGCGCCGATATCATCACATCGGGGCGGAAGATGCGAGTCTCTATGCATCCAGATCTGTTGGATGAAGAGATAACCATTGGCCAAGAGGTCGCACTTAATGATTCTTTTGCTGTAATTTTTGCACGATCCCCAGAGCGGGTCGGCGAGGTTGTAACTGTCAAGGATGTGTTAGAGCCTGGTAAGAGGCTCTTAGTCTCGGCTCGAGCGGATGAGGAACGAGTGGTAGAAGTCGCTGGAGATGCACGCTATGAAAAGCTGCGCTCGGGGGATTCGGTTCTATTGGACACCCGGACGAATCTGATCCTAGAAAAGCTCCCAAGGCCTGAGGTGGATGAGTTGGTCCTAGAAGAAGTCCCAGACGTCTCCTATGAGGATGTGGGTGGTCTCGACACTCAAATCGAAGAGATTACCGATGCAGTCGAATTACCATTCTTGCACCGAGCACTCTTTTTGGATTATCGACTTCCGGCTCCAAAAGGAATATTGTTATATGGTCCTCCAGGTTGCGGAAAGACATTAATTGCAAAAGCGGTAGCCAATTCGTTGGCTAAGAAGGTAGCGGCGATAAAAGGCGAAGCTACTGGGCGTAGTTACTTTATGAATATCAAAGGGCCGGAACTTCTAAATAAGTACGTTGGAGAGACGGAGCGTCAAATTCGACTGATCTTTCAGCGAGCTCGTGAAAAGTCTGAAGAGGGCAATCCAGTCATAATCTTCTTTGATGAGATGGATTCACTCTTTAGAACCAGAGGTACCGGTATCAGCTCAGATATGGAGTCAACCATAGTCCCACAACTCTTGGCCGAAATTGACGGTGTAGAGACGCTTAGGAACGTTATTGTTATCGGCGCCTCTAACCGAGAAGATCTGATAGATCCAGCAATTTTGCGCCCAGGACGCCTTGACGTGAAAATTAAAATTGAGCGTCCTAATGAGACAGCAGCGACACAGATCTTTGGTCGATATTTCACCTCTGACCTTCCGCTTGATCCGTCAGAGGTGAAAAACCTCGGCGGCGGAGATCGAGAAAAGACAGTTCGTTTGATAATTGAGCGAACTGTCGAAGAGATGTATCGTACAGACGAAGAGAATCGTTTCCTCGAGGTGACTTATCAAAATGGAGACAAGGAGATCCTCTATTACAAGGATTTTTCTTCTGGTGCCATGATTGAGAATATCGTGCGTCGAGCTAAGAAATTAGCGATCAAGCGAGCAATTGCTGGGTCGGATGGCGGAATTTGTACTCAGGATTTGATTTGGTCGATCGCCAAGGAATACAAAGAGCACGAAGACTTGCCCAATACTACCAATCCTGATGATTGGGCCAAGATCTCGGGCAAGAAGGGCGAGCGTATCGTCTATGTGCGAACCCTAGTTGCTGAAGGTAAAGAGGCAAAGGGTGGTCGAGCGATTGAGAAGGTGGGAACTGGCCAATATCTATAAATTATTGGTTACGATCACTAGGTCACTTCCCGAAGATGATGTTTATTAAGGATATGTGCTAAGTATGGCAGTTGCAAAAGTGTGTGGAGTTGAGACTGAGTATGGAATTCAAACAGTTGGTGTGGCGGATGCCAATCCAATAACCTCTTCATCGATGCTTGTCAACTCTTACGTGACGCAGATCTCAAAACGCGTTGGATGGGACTTTGACGACGAGTCTCCAATGGTAGATGCTCGGGGCTTTCAGCGGGAGTTCTTGTTGGGCCCCGAGGTCGAAACTCATTTGGTCAACACGGTTTTGACAAATGGTGCTAGATATTACGTAGATCACGCCCACCCTGAATACTCCTCTCCTGAGTGCTTGACGCCGCGCGAAGCTGTTGTCTTTGATAAGGCAGGCGAGGAGATCCTTCGACGCTCAATGATTGCGGCTTCCAAGGTCTTGCCTCAGGGCCAATCCATAGTGGTCTATAAGAACAATTCTGATCGAAAGGGTAATTCTTATGGGACTCATGAGAATTACATGATGGACCGCAACGTTCCATTCGCCAGGATCGTAGAGCAAGTTACCCCTTATTTTGTAACGCGACAAATCTTCGCAGGTGCTGGAAAAGTCGGTACTGAGATGAGCTACGTTCCGAAGGAGCAGGTTCCATTTCAGATCTCACAGCGAGCTGATTTTTTTGAAGAAGAGGTCGGTCTCGAAACGACTCTCAAGCGGCCCATTGTAAATACCCGAGATGAACCTCATGCCGATGCTACGAGATATCGTAGGTTGCATGTAATTCTTGGGGATGCAAATATGTCTGAATTCTCAACGTGGTTGAAGGTGGGCGTAACGGCCCTTATCTTGGCGATGATAGAAGATGGAGCCTTGGATGGGATAGAAGCATCGTTGGAGCACCCTGTTACAACGCTTAGAACGATATCCTATGACGTCACTCTCAAAAAGGTTCTAAGGCTTGCCTCTGGTAAGACGATTACCGCCTTGGATCTTCAACATAGATACCTAGAGCGAGCTAAACGATATTCTCAGAGCCACGGCCTTTTGGCTTTGGGTGACGAGGTTGAGGCCAAGCAACTCCTTGGCGCTTGGGAAGAGACTCTTGGACTTCTTGAGCGGGACCCTATGTTGGCCGCTGATCGTCTCGATTGGGTTGCCAAATATAGGTTGGTCCAGGGCTATCAGCAACGACATGGCCTTCTATGGGATGACCCAAAGCTTGCAGCGATTGATTTGCAATATCATGACATAAGACCGGCAAAATCTTTGTTCTATAGATTGAATATGGAAAATGTGGTTAGTCCAACTGAAATAGCGGATGCGGTATATGAGCCACCAAAACGAACTAGGGCATATTTTCGAGGTAAATGTTTAGAAAAATATGGACCTTCGGTGGCGGCTGCTAACTGGGATTCTATGATTTTTGATCTTGGTGAGGATCCTTTGCGTAGGGTTCCTATGATGGATCCGCTAAGAGGTAGTGCTGAGCACGTCGATGAATTAATTAGAGAATGCGCCACAGCTGCTGAGCTGATAAAACGGTTGGGTTCTTAGAACGGGAGTTAACGATGGCTGAACGTGAGATGATTCGAAAAACTGCGTCGACTCGAACAGAAGAGACGGTAGAAGAGGAGGTCACGCCAGGCACGGCTGATAAGTCAGACAAGCTTAAGGCTGAGCTTGATGATTTGCTCGATGAAATTGATGAAGTTCTAGAAGACAATGCGGAGGAGTTTGTCCGCAACTACGTTCAAAAAGGTGGACAATAACTTCTTGTGGGGCTAATACCCAAAGAACAGAGACGCAAGATCATCTTGATGTAGTGGCTCAACTTTTGGGTGATAATAAGATCTCTAGTTCGATCTAGATCAACTGGATGACGCTATCTCTCTCTGGGCATAATTATGGCGGATTTAGCAGGTTCGGTTTATCTGATTTGGGCCTGCTAGCTGGCAATCTCTTTGGACGATTAAGAAAATTGAAGAGCCTATAGTCGATTTTGATATCGGTTTTTGTTTTGGTGCCGAGACTCTACCTGAAGCAGAAGCTACCCTTCACTGTCACATTACCCTAGAGGCTATCGATTCATCACCATTTGGGAACAATTTGAACTTGGCCTATCCCTACTTTCGGCGTGCGTCATGAATGAAAGAGGTTGTAAATCGCCTACAAGCTGATAACAATCACACTGCAATGCTACATAGATGATGGAGGTAGGCCCTCCGGGATCGCCTTTTGGGAGGAGATTCCAAACCACCTTATCGATAATGGCACGGGGCATTAGCTAAAGAGCGTTGTTCAAAGAGCGTTGTCCAAAGCGGTACTAAAAAAGTTAGAGCAATGACTCTTTCAGGTATGAGTTAAGAAGACGAGTGAAAACAAACCACTGACGAAGCGTTCGAAATTGGTATGGCTGATGTCGAAACCGAGGGACGTCGAACTTTCGGGACAACTTGGAGACTAACCCAATTAGTGCTCCCCTTGGCTATATGGGGGCATCCGGCGTGTAGGTGGCGTGAGCTTAACATCAGGCGTTTATGTGGAACATGAGAACCCAGTCCTAGACGTTCTTGGCTAAGCCCACATGGGCTAAGCCCAAAGATGAGGAAAAACCTACAAGTTGCAGATCAACAAGAGGGAAAGTACCAAATGCCTATGGATTGGGGGCGGACCATCCCGTAGTAGCTACGAAGTCCTTGTAATGAGGATGTAAGCCAAAGAGATGGAGTAAAACAGCAGATCTAGTTGTAATTGGCAAATGAACAAC
>NZ_JXYS01000109.1 GCF_000949295.1 Acidithrix ferrooxidans | reverse complement strand
CAAGGAGAAACTTCGCCACCACGATATGGGCGAGGAACCCAGCCGACAGCCTACCTTTTGGAACTACCTTCGCTGGTGGTGCGCCAGCTACGACCCCCTTGGTCGCCTTGCAGTTACATCCTCTCCGGTACGTCGGACGGATATGGTCGATGACCCGGACTATCACCTCGACGTCGATCTCCTCGCAGCGTTCCTCTCCGAAAGGCGCATAAGGCGCACCACAGCTCCCACAGACCAACAGCTTGGAATCGGGCTCATGGATCTGTTGTACGCGTGGTAGGTGGTCATAGCTGCGTCGACCATGGCCGCGGTGCCCGAGTTGTTGACCTCTCTTGCGCCTTGGCACCTCATCAGGCTCAGGGTCGCTACTTTCTTCCAAGGCGCCTATTGGTTCTGCGTTCACATCCTGAGCCATCTTCGCCCGTTCGGAGCGACGCCCGAAAGCCTGTTTGGTTAGCTCGACGATCTTGGCTGTGAGTGCATCCACTTTGGCAGACAACTCGTCACGCTCGGACCTAAGGACGACGTTCTCGGCCTCCAGCGAAGCGATCCGCTCGTTGTCGTATTGGCGCACTGTTTTTGCCACGTAACTATAACTATCACAATTAAAGCGCCGTGTCCAGCCACCCTAGGCCACAGAGGATAGGCCAGCTACCCCAACCTTACGCCATCATCGAGTGTCTACAGCACCGCTTGTTTGACGGGATCACCGAATGTGTACGACGAGTGAGAACACAAGTACAAGGGCTAGTGAAAACGCTAGAAGAAGACACCGGCACTGACGACAATAACAGTAATGGTGCCACCAGCAAGAATACCGGCGACAGCAGCAACGGCGACAGCAGCAGCAAGGGCGACAGCAGCACCGACACCAAAATCATCAAGAGCGACAGCAGCACCGACACTGACGACTATATCCGTAATGGTGCCACCGGCAAGAATACCGACACCGATGACACCAAAATCACCAGGAGCGACAGCACCGACACTGATACTAACGCCACCTCCACCTCCATCTCCTCCTCTTCCACCTCCATCTCCACCTCCATCTCCTCCTCTTCCACCTCCATCTCCACCTCTTCCACCAACAACAACACCACAACCGTGGTGTTGTGTCGTTCTTTGGGGAGATCCAAGAAGGAATCAGCGATCTCTAGTCAAGCTAATGAGAGATTCTTAGTAGATATCACTTCGTTGAGTACCTCAATCACAAAGGGTTCTATATCTAAGACCACAGTTGTCTCAGAGCGTATCGGACGCATCAAGACCCTCTCTGCCAAGATTGTTGTCACCTAGCTTGATTTTTGTTTCTAAGAGGGCGAAGATGGAATTGACATGAAAAGGTATCCTGCGGAACTAAAGAATAAAGTAGTAGCGGCTCTATATGAGCTCGATAACTCAGAGCCAGCGAAGGCTGGCGCTATTGCAAAGATCGCAAAAGATCACGGTATCAATGCAAACGTTGTCTACCAGTGGAACTCAGAGCGCAAGATCAGTGCAAATGCAGTTAGCGATAAGATCAACAAGATCAAAGCTGTTGTTGACACAGCTGCTATGAATGAGCACGAACTCGGTTCATGGTTGAGAGCTAATGGTGTTCTAGCAGAAGATTTAGAGGAGTGGCGAAATACCTTAGAGTCAGCCTTTGACAATAAGAGTGCTGCTAATAGGGCTCACCAGGTAGAGCTTGATAAAGAGCGTAAAGCAAGAGTACGAATTGAAGCTGAACTTCGACGGAAAGAAAAGGCGCTAGCAGAAGCTGCTGCTCACCTCTTCATCTCGGTACTTGCCTATCACCTCCTTAGTGCTATTGAGCTGACCTTGAGGCAAAATAACGATAAGAGAAGATGGTCAACCATCAAAGAGCAACTCAACAGTCACCGCCGAGCCACCATAGTTCTTACATCAGATAAAGGTGTCGTCTATCACATCCGCACTAGTGGTGTTTCTGAGCCGGTTCACAAAGAGATCTACCGTCTCTTAGGAGTTAGTGATCCCCTTAAACGGATCAAGACCATTGCGACGCATTTGTAGTGTCCCAACGTAAGACCACATACTCAACTAGCTGGGAGAATGGTTTGATTTTCGGAAAGATGGGTTTGGCGGTCTAGCGAGTTGAGAAACCTTTGGATGTCGTACTTGTTCGCAGAGCGCTTGGCTTTTCACTCTCCTTGACGCCTAGGTCCATGAACCCAATCGACGCCGTGGTTCCATGACAGTGCTGCGCTATGTCTTGATTATGGCATGACTGTGGCATGAGTCGTGAACTAGGCGATACGATACGCCTGTCAAGGTGACCGAGATGACAGCGGCCCTATAGGATGCACCTTCATTATCCGGCGTAGACTTGAACACCATATATCACTACTGTAGCAGTAATTAATGCAGTAATTAATGCAGCAATTAATGCAAGATATAGCGCACTATATGACCGATGATTGGCGTAACCCAAGGCATGTGGTCTATATCAATTTCATGCCCACATTGTAGTGGTTCCTAAATATCGCCGTTATGTGATGACGAACAGAGTAAGTAACGAGATCAAATCCGCTCTCATTGAAGTGTGTACTCGTTTTGATTCCATCTCCGATGCTTTTGAGACAGACGGTGATCATGCTCACCTGTCGATAACCAACGCAGCTAAAGTTGCTTTATCAAGGCTGGTGATGTTGATGAATACGCTCGCAGCCATGAGAGCAAGCCAAAGAACTGGCCGGAAGTCCGAGATGCTTTGTGGGGGAACCACTTCTGGTCACCCTCATGGTCGATAGTGTCTTGTGGTGGAGCACCATTAGAGACTGTGAAGAAGTACGGTGAGAAAGTACGGTGAGAAAGTACATAGAAAACCAGAAACTCCCTAGACGTAAAGAAGGAGGACCAAGAAGGGATGGGGTCGCTTGACCCCCTCCCTTACGGAAGGGGATTGCGCTTCCGTTGGTTCAATCTTGGCTCGACAAGGTCAGTTGTCGCGCTTTTAGATTCTCAATCACAACCTTAGAAGAGCCGCTCTCGGCCATCGACACTCCAATAAGTCGGTTAGCTATCTCCATCGTTCTCTTTTGGTGAGAGATCACAATAAGTTGTGCATGACTACCAAAACTCTCCAAAAGTACCAATAGTCGGGACAGATTGAGATCATCTAACGCCGCCTCCACCTCGTCTAAGACGTAAAAGGGAGAGGGCCTCGATCTAAAGACCGCAAATAAAAAGCCAAGAGCCACCAAAGACCGCTCTCCACCTGATAGAAGCGGTAGTCGCCTAAGTGTCTTGCCGGGGATAGAGATATCGAATTCAAGGCCAGCTTCGAGAGGATTATCCTGATCGGTCAAGACCAAAGAACCTCTTCCTCCTGGGAATAGCAGCTCAAATGTCTCCCTGAAGTTATTATCGATATCTCGATAGGCACTCAAAAAGACCTCTTTCATCTCCTTGTCTATCTGACGGGAGATGCTCCTTAGTTCAGAACGAGACGAATTTATATCAGCCAACTGGTCTGTAATAAATTTATGACGCTCATAGAGTTCTTCAAGTTCAACCTTAGCCAACTGGTTGATTGGTCCCAAACTAACAAGTTCATCTTGTCTTGCTTGAAGAGTTGAAGCTGCTTGAGTCGGCTCGATCCCTGCCAAAATAGGAATCTGCATCGCTATCTCAGGGGCAATTTCAAGCTCCCGCCAAATTCGTTCGGAGACTACGGCGCTACGAATTGAGGCTTCACGGATCGAATCGTGCAAAGCCACTAATTCTTCGGATGCAGTAGAACGCTCGAAAGAGAGTCTTTCGATCTCGCTTCGCAACATCGAGATCTCCTTGGATAGTTGGGCCTTGGAGATATTGACCTCATCGAGTTCTCTAGAAGTGTCAGTTGAGATCGTCTTCACCAACGATTCAATCCGCAAGACCTCTGTAATTACGCCCTGGTAGCCGATCTCATAACGATTCAAACGTTTGACTTCGATCTCATCGCTGGCGTACTTCTCCTGCATCTGTATGATTTCGATTTCATTTCGGGCTAGCTCCGCATCTACACCGGCCAACCTCTCTCCCAAACGAGCCAATTTGACCTCCAATTGGGATCGCAATTGGCGAAGCGCTGCTCGCGAACGAGATAGATTGGCAAGCTCAACGCGATGGTCATCTAAGTCACCTCGAACCATCCCAAACTCCTCCTCCACCGCCTTTAATTCCTCGGCGATGGGAACTAGGGCAAGATTTAGCTCATCTATACGAATCAAAGCTCGAGCTAAGGAGTGGCGCGAGGCCTCTTGATCTTGGTCAAAACGTCCTTTAGCATCATTTATTCGATTGCGCTCTCCCCTAAGTCGCTCAATCTCCATCGACGACCGACGAACGACCGCCTGGTTTGAAGAGACCTCCTCTGAGATACCACGCCTCTTCGTCTTTAGAAGGCTGACTTCGCCGGTAAGAGTCGATACCTCACTGCGCAGCTGATCCTTTCGGTCGCGCGCCTCATTGATCGCGCGCCGAGAGACGACGGCTGCATTCTCAGGAGCCTCAAAACCAAAGGAGGTAACTCGATCCCTATTGGATGTAACCAATGTTATCTCTGGATGCGCCTTCACAATCTCTTCGGCCTCATCCATTGAACCCTCAAAGAGGTAAATATCGCCAATCCATCTTGCAACAATAGCTGCAATTGCTGGATGAACATCAAGTATCAGCGAACCGATTGAGACCAATCGAGGTAGCTCACGGAACGAAAGACTTTGCCATTGCGCGCCCTCAAAGCCAGCAACGATCAACGCTCTATCGGAGTACTCCTTAATCTTTTGAAAGCCAAGAACTCCCTTTTGACGATTGGAGGCGACCACTCCCAAGCCATAAGAGCCTAAAGCTGCCTCTACGACCTCGCCGTAGCCCTCTTTTACCTCAATTAGCTCTGTAACCACGCCTATAGGTGTATCCACAGTTGAAGCAGTCTCTAGCTGCGACTTAGAGTGAAGCTTGGACAGTGCAGATTCAAGGGTGCTCCAAATTGCATTCGCTTCGGCCCCAGCCTCCCGCAAAAGTGAAAGGGAGCCTTCACGAGCATCGATCTCTTGGTCCAATGCACTCAGCACAGGGACGATCTCTTCAAGACGCAGTTTTGCGCGCTCAAGAAGTTCGCTACTTGCCAAGATTGCGCTATCTAGTTCACCAAGGCGAGAGGTCGTCTTGGTGCCCTGGGAGTCCATTGTCTCTATAGCGCGCGAAGCACTATCGAACTCCCTCTTGGTGGCGTTTAGCTCACTTGTCAGCTCACTCTTTTTAGCGAAAAGGCTGCGTTGAGCTGACGAGATCTCTCGCTCTTTGGATTCTAAGGTTGCAACTGACTCCATATTAACGAGTGAGGACCGCTTCTTTAGCTCCGCCTCTTTTTCTTCGAGGTCGTCCAATTCGGGACCCATTCGAAGAATCGATGCATGCAACTCCTCTTTAGTCAGAGTGAGCGCTTTACTCTTTTCCTCCAGGGCAATAATGCCCGATCGATTAGAAAGCAGCGCTATCCTGGCTAAATTTTGCTTCTCACGCTCTCGCCCAAGCGCTAGTGTAAGTGATCCTCGGGCCAAAAGTGCATCTAGTCGCCTCATCTCATCAATCAGTTTGGAATCATCGATCAAGAGAGCCTTAGCCTCTAGCTCTTGGAGGCGTTGGCGATAGGTAAACACTAAAGCACCTAGCGAATCGATCTTCTCTTTGAGTACCGCCTCGGCTTCATCGCCACCTTGTGAGAGCGATAGATGCTCACGATATTGTGACCCTAGGATATATGCCTTCAATTGAGCGATCTCATCACCCAAATCGATGTGACGCTTGGCCGCCTTTGCTTGACGCTCTAGCGGCTTTATCCTCCGGTTGATATCTCGCAAAAGTTCCTGTGCGCGGGCTGACTCCTCTTCGACGACCCCGAGGCGCCGCGCCGTGCGGTCTTGGCGCCTTCGATATTTAGCGATACCGCTGGCGTCTTCTATGGTCAAGCGACGATCGCTAGCCTTAGCATCTAATATTACATCTAGGTTTCCCTGAGAGATGATGGTGTGTTGGCCACGTCCGATTGAGGCATCTAGTAGTAGTTCACTCAGATCGATCAAACGACAGTCCCTACCGTTTAATTCATACCCTGACTCGCCCGAACGCGATAGATGACGTGTTATTGCCACCTCGGCCAATTCTAAAGAAAGGCGTCGCTCCGCATTATCTAGGACTATTGTAACTTTCGAAGACTTAGCCGCTCCCCGGCTTTGGCCACCCGCAAAGATGACATCTTCCATCTTGGCACTACGAAGCGCCTTTGGTGTCTGTGTGCCAAGAACCCAGGAGATGGCATCTACGATATTGGACTTGCCCGATCCATTTGGCCCAACCACAACGTTGATCCCTGGGGCAAACTCAATGGTAGAGCTGTCTGCAAAAGACTTAAAGCCGCGTAGCGAGAGAGACTTCAGATACATCTATTTATCTAACTTCCAGAGCAAAGATACATTTACACCAAACACAAAAGCAGCTCCTGATCGATCAGATCTGACAGATCCGACAAAAAAAAGAGGAGCGGCCCTTGGATACGACTCTTACGATTTGATCACCGCATCGTAGGCACGGCTCGCCTTCTCTAGCGTATGCCATATGGAACTTCTGTGCCGCACCAATCTCTCCGGCGATATCACGATAGGTCCGATCGAATAAGCTCGACCCGCGCAGCTCTATAGCTCTGGTGAGAATCTTTCTTATCGAAGTGATCAAAGTGATAAATTCTTCCTCTGAAAAGGTAGAGGGCGTCCTAAAGGGCGCAATCGCGGCATCAAACAAGATCTCATCGCCATACATGTTGCCAATTCCACCAATTAGAGCCTGATCCAAAAGCTGCCATTTAATCCCAATCGAACTCGAAGTGGCACGAGCTTTAATTAGCGCCAAGGGGTCAGAAGATAAAATTGCATCGGGTCCCAACCTCCGCAAACTAATAGGCATTGGATCACCGTCATAGCTGTCAAATGCAATCCAACCAAAGGTTCGTGGATCTATAAAGGCCACAATCGTGCCATCATCTAGGTGAACTCTAAAGTTGGAGTGACGAACATAGACTGACTCCTCTCCCGTAAGGCCAGATGAGCGCAGTTGACCACTCATTCCCATGTGAAGAATCAAATGACCGATGAATTCATGATTGCGAGCTAAATCGACAATCAGATGTTTAGCATATCGCCTTAGCGCCACTACTTGCGTTGAGACAACCGAAGCCTCAAACTCTTCGAATGAGGCGATCTTGCGCACCGTTCGATCACGAAGTGCCTCTACACGTTCAATTCTACGGCCCAAAACTAAAGGGGATAGTCCTTGGAGTAAGGTCTCAACCTCAGGTAACTCTGGCATTGCACTGTCTAACCTAAGATCTCTAAATCCACTAGCGCCCTTCGAGCCGCTCTTTGTTCTGCTTCCTTCTTGGAGGTACCTTCACCTCTTAGACGGCGTCCATCGGCCAAGATCACATCTGTGACAAATAATGGAGCGTGATCAGGTCCGGTCTTAGTGGACTCATAGACCGGCATGGCTAGGCTAGCCTTGGCAAAGTAGATCTGCAACTGACTCTTTGGATCTAAGAGCGTCTCACTTAGAGATATATTCTCAACATCTATCAAAACGGTACGATCGATCAACTCCCAAGCACAAGCAGCACCTAGATCCAGATAGATAGCACCAACAACTGCTTCAAAGAGGCCAGCCAAAATTGTACGCTTCCCTGTGCCACCAGTTGCTCGTTCTCCAAGACCCAAAATTACAAAGTCATCCAATCCCAACATGATAGCGATCGAAGCCAAAGCATCAGTATTGACCAAAGAAGAGCGTGCTAGCGTTAAAAACCCTTCATCACGATCTAAGTAATGAAGGTATAGCGACCATGAGACCCGAGCCTCGATGATTGCGTCACCTAAGAACTCAAGTCTCTCATTGTCTAATAAGGATGGATCTTCCAAAGAGGCTGATCGATGAGTAAGCGCAACTTCTAGGAGAGGAACGATTTCACGAAGGATCAGAGCCACCTCACCACTATCAATTAACGCAAGGTCGCTACTTCCAAGGTCTATGAATAAAGAACTACCTTTTATCTCTGGCGGTCCCACAGCAGAGATAAGGTTCAAAAGAGTGGGCAAAAAAGCCTTAATCGGAGAAAAACGCTCTGAAGATGACTCTAGATTATCTCTACCTTTACCCAACTTTTAGGGCCTACTTTAGGATTTCAAGCTTTGCTGCAACATACTCAACGGCGTCGAAGACAGTCTTGAGGTCCTCAAGGTCTTCGTCTTCGATTCTAAAAGTATGATCACCGCCGGAAAATTCCTCTTCCATCGCCTCAACAAGTTCAATTAGCGCGAGTGAGTCAGCGCTGAGATCCTCAGTAAATGACTGATTGATTAAAATACCAGAAGGGTCTATCTCCAGAATATCTGCAAGATTATTCTTGATCGATTCAAAGATCTCATCTTTTGTGGAGTAGGTTGCTTTTCCAGTCACATTGACCTCCGGGGTCACTAGGGTGTCTTGATCTTTTACAGTTCAAATCTAAAGAAGTACGGATTTGGCCAACTTAGCAGCCAAATCATGCTCTGCTAATCGCATTGAGGTAACAATCGCGTTATAAATCGCCTTAGGAGACGATGAGCCGTGTGAGATAATACAAATTCCATTTACACCGAGCAACATAGCGCCACCATGGGTATCAGGGTCCAATTGATCTAAAATTGGGAAAAGTTTAGGAAGGGCTAGGTCGAGGATCTTGGATCCATCTTCACCACTACCAAGTGCCCCAAATATCGCCTTGGCCAAGGTCTTCATGGAGCCTTCGAGGGTCTTTAGAACAACATTGCCCACAAAACCATCGCAAACTATAACGTCGACGTTCTCGCTCATCACGTCGCGACCTTCAACATTTCCAATAAAGTTGATTGAATTCGCGACCTCTAGGAGGGGGAAGGCTTCTTTGACGAGCTGATTTCCCTTGCCCCGTTCTTCGCCAATTGACAGGATTCCAACGCGGGGCTTTTCGATACCTAAAAGCTCACGCGAATAGACGGTACCCATTTGAGCAAATTGCACCAACCAAGGTGCCATTACCTCTGAATTTGCTCCCGAGTCAATCACTACAGTCGGGGTCGAACCTGGCACCGGTATCACAGTCGCTATTGCCGGACGAGCGACCTTAGGAAGGCGTCCGATCTTCAAAAGGGCAGAGGCCATCGCGGCCCCGGTGTTCCCGGCTGATATCATTCCAGAAGCCATACCGGTCTTTACAAGCTCGGCACATCGCACCAGAGATGAATCTCGCTTGTTTCGAACGGACGAAGCCGGATCGTCGTGCATCTCAATAACCTCGGATGCAACAACGACCTCAAATCCCTCTTTCGCAAGCGGACCAACTACCTCTTGAGTACCGACCAAAATCAGCGGTGCATGAAGTTCATCGATGGCCCTCTTAGCGCCTTCGATAACTGCCGAGGGGGCATTATCCCCACCCATCATGTCAATAGCAACTGGAAGCAATACTATCGAACCTCAACAGCCTGACGGCCATGGTACCAGCCACAGTTAGCGCAAATGATATGAGGCCTCTTGGCAAAGTTACATTGAGGACAAGTGCTCTTAGAAGGAGCCTTTAGGACCCATGCACTCGCCTTTCGGCTTCTGCCTTTTTGCTTGGATACCTTACGCTTTGGAACTGCCATCTTAACATCTCTTTCGAATCACTAGCAAACAAGTAAGGCTGCTAGAAAATATCACCAAAGCTCATTACTTGAACTTTGCCCAAAAGATTCTAACACCCTTACAATGGTGCTCCGACACATCCGGCCTTAACGAAGCTGATCAAGGATAGAAAATCGAGGATCTCGCCCCTGATTATCATGGCCACAGCTAACTAAATTCTTGTCGACCCCACAGGTAACACAAAGGCCCGCGCACTCCTCCTTACATAGAGGTGCCGGTGGAAGGGCCAAAACTACGGCATCTCTGACCATCTCTTCAAGATCGACAAATTCACCGTGGATTGGATAGGTGTCCCCCTCGTCCTCTTTATAGTCAGATTCAAAGAGCTCTCGAATCTCTACGACGAGGTCCGCTTTGCTATGACAAAGACATCGACGACATTCCGTTACGATATTCACCTTTGCCACGCCGCTAAACATCACTCCCGAATGCACTGCTTCCAATGAACCCGATAAATGCGTAGTAGAACCCTCCTCGACCCACGCAGAGGATACGAACTGATCCCCTATTAGCCCTGCAAGTTCTACCTCTAGAGGTTCTCCTGGATGGCTCAGCAGCTTGGTAACCGAAACCTTAAAATCTCTATTGCTCATAACGTATCAACTCAAATCTTGATCAAAGGGTATCTCTCCCTCTCCAAATCCAACCTCGACCTCAAGAGGTAGCGGATCAACCGGCGCCATAGTGTGGGCTAGCTTTTCACGTCCGGCCTTTATAGCCTTCATGACCCTAGAGAGTGCAATCTCAAACTCAGCTAGCTTCTGGTCGGCATAGTCCTCGGCATCAAATCGCAGTCGAGCGGCATCTTCTCTAGCCATCATCACTATTCGGTTAGCGCTTGCTTGGGCTTGGCGAACGACCTCTTGCTTTGAGACCATCGCCTCTGCGCGATTTCTAGCTTGATCCATTATCTCTTGGGCTTCGAGGGAAACCCGATCGAGATATTCCGCCTTCTCCTTGATAATCCATTGCGCCTCGCGCATCTCAGCAGGAAAGCGGTCCTTGGCGAGAGAAATCAGATACAGCATCTCATCGCGCGACACCAAAACAGAAGCCGACAAGGGCATAGCCTTGGCGCTGGAGACAATCTCTTCCATGCGGTCCAAGATGCCACTTAGAGCAACATCTTGTCTTTCGGGATCTTGGTCAAAACGCGTCATAATCCCCGGTCTCCTATTGAACTCACTCTCTAAATTTAGCAAGTATCGCGTTAGCTATAGGCTCTGGTACCATCTTTGATACATTACCCCCATAGGATGCCACCTCTCGGAGCAGTCGCGACGCTAAAAATGAATATTCAGATGACGTTGGAATAAAGATTGTATCTATCCCGGAGAGTTGTCGGTTCATCTGAGCCATTTGAAGTTCATTTTCAAAGTCAGAGACTGCCCTGAGTCCTCGAATGATAACGTTAGCTCCAATTTCTTCGGCAAGATTTACAACCAATGTAGAGAGCGCGACGATCTCTACATTGTCAAGGTGAGAGACTGATGCCTCTATGAGTTCCTGTCGCTCTGAAAGGTTAAATAGAGCAGATGCCTTTTGAGGGTTTCTCATAGCCGCAACTACCACTTTGTCAAAGAGACGAGATCCTCGCTCGACGACTTCCATATGGCCGTTGTGAAAGGGATCAAATGATCCAGGAAATAGTGCAACTCTCAACTTTTGCTATCCCACCCAACTGATAAATCTTTGTTTATGCCAATATTGCTAAAGAGATAACTCTTATCTCGATCAATCGTATCTAGCTTTGCGCTAACGTGCGAAACGAGACATAGGTATCACCATACACCTTTAGCGTAACCTCGTTATAGTTGGGGTGTTGTGCAATTTGACGATTTGATTCAACTACAAGGAACCTCCCAGGGCGAAGTGAAAATAGAGTGAAAATAGAGTGATAATAGATCGTCCCACTCGCTAAGGAGGCAAATAGTAAGGAAGAATCGAATAAGGCCAAGTACAGGGGGGCATCCAAGGTGCCCAACTTCTTTTATCCCTCCGCCAGCGCCACCTAAAAGACCCCAGATCAGCCACAGCTCTAGGCCTTTAGTGAAGATTTATAGTTCCTAATTTCACCATCTAAGATAGGCCCATCAAAGAACACGTCATCAAAGAAGTGGTCAAGGATGAAGTTGTAGCTATGAAACCAGGTGCATAATCTAGTGTCATTTGAGCAAGAATAATTCAATTACGCGTAATAAAGTCGCCTTGATCATTACCAACAAAGAGTTCTATTTCAGCGCTTAGCGCTGGGTAGTTTGAGAGGGTTGGATCATTTCCAACGATCGTCCTTGAGACCGACCTCGCCTGGTTTAAAAGGTCCCGGTCGCGAAAGAGAGAGGCGATCCGCAGGTCACTACGTCCCTTTTGTCTAGCGTTGAGTAGCGTTCCCTCGCCACGTAATTCCAAGTCAGCCTCGGCTAGGACAAAACCATCACTAGAATCTACACAAGCCGAAAGGCGAGAGATCGTAGTCTCTTCCACTTCACCCAATTGAACTAAATAGCAATAAGACTGATGGGCGCCTCGTCCGACACGGCCTCGGAGTTGATGGATCTGTGCGATGCCAAAACGTCCTGCATCCATGATGACCATCACCGTAGCATTGGCAACGTCCACACCAACTTCAATCACCGTGGTTGCCACCAGGACATCGATCTCATGGTTTCGAAAGCGCTCCATGACGAGAGCTTTATCGTTAGTAGCCATCTGACCATGGAGAAGACCCAGACGTAGACCCGAGAGCTCACCGACAGAGAGTTCCTCGTAGATCGCAGTCGCCGACTTTGCCATAATCTTCTCTGAATCTTCCACCAGCGGACAAACTACATAGCACTGCCTACCTTGGGCTACCTCTCTACGAACCCGAACCCAAGTCCCATGGAGCTGTTCCTCATTCTTTGCCCACTTGGTAATGATCGGACTTCGACCTGGTGGAAGCTCATCGAGGACCGAATAGTCAAGATCACCAAAAATGGTCATGGCTGCGGTACGTGGAATTGGTGTCGCCGTCATAATCAAAGTATCGGGCTCGAAGCTTCCGGAAGAGATCGATCGTTCCTTTAAGATCGCACGCTGTTCTACACCAAAGCGATGCTGTTCGTCTACGACGATCAAACCCAGATTTAAAAATCTAACACCCTCGCTCAATAGCGCATGGGTACCAATCAAGATGTCGCACTCCCCTTTTGAGAGCTCGTCTAAGAGTCGACGCCGATTCGAAGCGGTGACCTTGTTGGTCAAAAGAGCAACGCTTAGTGGTCTTTCCTTATCTCCAAAGAGCCCGCCGTCGCCAGAATTTGGAACATCAAGGCCACTTAGCAGTCTTGAGATCCCTATGTAGTGCTGATCCGCCAAGACCTCGGTCGGAGCCATAATAGTAACCTGGTACCCCGATTGCACAGCTATCAAAGCAGCCACCACCGCTACAAATGTCTTACCGGCTCCGACATCGCCTTGTAATAGTCGATGCATTGGAACCCGCGATGCCATATCGTTACTAATCTCAAAGATCACTCTTATCTGAGCCTGAGTTGGCGCAAACGGGAGCGAAGAGAGAAATCTCACCAAAAGGTTATCAGAGCTATAGTCCCCTAGGGTCGGTTGGTAGCTTCCCTGCGCGCGCGCACTAAAAGATGCTTTCGGAGCGATCCTCATCGAAGTTAGATACTGCACACCATTTGAATTATGGGAGATTCCCCCGGCCGCCAACTCCAACGAAACCTTCTTGGCGACCAAATGGGTTTGAAGTCGCAAAAATTCATCGAAAGCCAAGCGGTTCCGAGCATCCTTATGGTCGATAGGGTCCTGAGGTTGATGGATCGCCCTAAGCGCTTTGGATCGCGAGATCAAACCGAGCCCCTGAAGCATATTCCGGGGAAGTGGATCGATCAAACCAGCTGTGTAATTTAACACTTTTCCAATGAACTTGGGCATCTCATCAGAGCGGAAGCCAAACTTTTCAGAGTGAGGATAGATAGGTACTATCCGCCCCGTTCGATCTCCTATGAGATCAACGATAGGGTTTACCATCTGTAAAAAACGGCCAAACTTCTCTACTTTTCCATAGAGAGCAACCTCTATATTGGCTTTGAGCTGGTGCTTTCTCCAAGACTGATTGAAGAATACAACTTTGATAGTTCCTGTTTCATCAGCTGCAATTGCCTCAATTATCTCACGGCCTTTACCGTGAAACTTAGCTCTCACTTCACTAATTTTCACGAGCAATAGAACATCTTGGCCAAGAGAAGCAGTAGATATCCCGCTTCTATAGCGTCGATCTACATAACGTCGAGGGAAATAGGTGGCCAAATCGTAGGCCGTTAGGAATCCCCCCTCGGCCAAAGCTTTCGCCTTAGCTGGGGTAATTCCATCAACCGAGGAGATCGGAAGGTTGACCAGATCCAAATAATTCGAACACGTGTTCATGTTATCTTAACCTACCAGGAAAGACCCACGGGGATTCGCTGCCAATGCTTGAATCGACCCGGCTACGGGTACAGCCACCAAGTAACCAAGGAGCCTTTTGAACTCGATTTAAAAAGTCGACTACATAACAACTATGTCAAAGTCACGGTCGCATTTGACCATCTCAAACAACTATGGATACGCCTATTCTATCCCTATAAGATATGGATAGAGCGGCTGAGCACCGTGGTGCAATTCAACTTCTATTTCGGGAAAGTTTATATTCAACCATTGCGTAATCTCCCGGGTTATCGCCGAAGTTGACCCTTCGCCTTCAATTATGGTTACGATCTCTGAGTCATCTTCAAGCAACTTCCCAATAGTATCCACAACTGTATCTTCAAGCGACTTAGAAACTGCAACCAATCCTTGGCGCGATAGGCCGATAAAATCACCAGCGTGGACTAACCCGGATTCGTCGGAATAATCCCGAACGGCTTGAGTGATCTCTGCAACAGTTACCCTCTTGGCACATTCACTCATGGACTCAAAGTTTTCGTCAATGGAAACCATCGGGTCGAACTCGACAAGTGCAGAGAGGCCTTCTACCACGCCTCTGGTAGGAATGACTCTGACACACTTCTTTGAGATTTCAGCGGCTATCTGGGCAACAGGAGTGACGTTGGTATTATTTGGCAATACAATGACATTGTCACCGGGAACTTCCTCTATAGCCAAGAGAATCTCCTCCGTTGACGGGTTCATCGATTGGCCGCCTTGTACGATCCGATGAACCCCCATTGAGCGAAAGATGCGCCTTATACCGTCCCCATTGGCAATCACCACGACTGCTGTATTTGGTATGACGTCGGTCTCGGCGCTAAAAGGGTCTGGAGCTCCAGCTCCGTGGGCTTCAACAACCCAACGCTCTTCGGCGATCTCTTCAAAGAGGTCAGTGACTCGAATTCGCGATAGCAAACCACCAGCAATGCCTGCCTCGATCGATCCACCAATGTCGTCAGTATGGATATGGCAGTTATAAGTTCCATCTTGGCCAACGACCACGATCGAATCTCCAAGTCCTGCCCAAACCTCACGAAAGTTCACCATGACGTTCTCATCGTGGGACTCAAGGATGAACATGACTTCGTACCGCGGACCCAGCTCATGGCTCTCGCTAGGGGCTACAAAGTCATCTTCTTTCGATCTAGTTGGACCTGGAACTCGACTCTCAAAGAGAAAAGGACGATCGGTGCCCCAATCAAAGTCGCCATTGGAGAGAATTCGACAAAGCCCAGCAACAAATAGAACAAATCCGGCGCCGCCTGAATCGACCACATTCGCACGAGCAAGAGGAGCCAAAAGAGAAGGAGTCCGCTCAAGGGATGCCTGTGCTTCGTCAAAGAGGCCCCGGACGAAGTCGCCCAGATCGAGGTTTTCGCCCAACGATTTAGCCCTTTTGGCAACGTCAGAGATAACCGTCAGAATGGTTCCCTCTACGGGGCGCAATACTGCGCCTCGAGAACGAGTGTTGGCCTCTTCCAACGCACTCTCAACGTCTTTGGCTGTGACCGGTTGATCCGAATGAGCCCCAAAGACACTACAAAAGGCGGCTACGACCTGGGACATGATGACCCCGGAGTTGCCTCGAGCTCCTAGGAGTGCTCCTTTTGAGATCTCTTTAAACCTTCCGGCGCTCCCCGACTGACTTTGCTCGGAGCCGCTTTGCGCGTCGATCACATCCACAGCCGAGCGAATCGTGAAAAACATATTTGTTCCAGTATCCCCATCGGGAACTGGAAATACATTCAATCGGTCTATTCGATCCCGATATGCTTCAAGAATCCGTGCATAAGTGCTCAACAACTTCAAGAGCACGTGCCCTTTGTCTTCCATATTCAAACAACTCCCTGAGCCAATGCTATAAGAGAATAGGGAACTTAGGGGCTAATTCGCCCAGTTATCTACTATGCTGATACAGCTGTTTTGATTTAAAATAAAAAGCGCGAGGAGATAGTGCGTTGGCATCAGTTTGCGAATTATGTGGCAAGAGTCCTCACTTTGGAATGTCTCTAAGCCACTCCCATAGAAGAAATAAGAAGCGTTGGAATCCAAATATACAAAGAGTCCGCGCAGTCGTCAATGGAACCAACAAGCGAATCAATGTATGTACCTCTTGCATTCGTTCTGACAAAGTTACCAAAGCCGTCTAGCTATTATTGGTTAGGTGACTAACCAAGCGATCTTATTTTTATCCTTCGGCGGGCCCAATGGACCCGATGACGTACTTCCATTTATGGAGAACGTTACGAGAAATCGACCGATACCCCGCGAGCGCCTTGTAGAAGTCTCAAAGCACTATTACATGTTTGCGGGGAAAAGTCCTATTAATGAGATCAATCTCAACCTCATCGAGCGCCTCGAGGGATCGCTCGCGCTTAGGGGGATTGATCTGCCCGTCTACTTTGGCAATCGCAACTGGGAACCATACCTAGAACAAGCAATCCAACAGATGATAGACGATGGGATTAAAGAGGCACTCTACTTCGTCACGTCGGCCTATAGCTCTTTTTCTGGATGTCGACAATATAAAACGGAAGTAGCCGACGTCCTAGAGAAGCTAAATGCTCCAATCAAGTTGACCAAACTTCGTCAATTCTGGGATCACCCAACCTTTGTGAATCCCTTTATCAATGACACCATCCTAAAAATAGACAAGCTGTCCAAGATGCATCCCCTAGATGAGATCGCTCTCCTGTTTAGTGCCCATTCGATCCCACTGTCGATGGCATCAACCTCAGACTATGTCCAACAGCTTGACGTAGTCCAAAATCATATTCTCAGTCGTGTAAACCATCACTTTGACTTTAAATTTGAAGCAAGACGTGTCTATCAATCACGCTCAGGCCCACCCAGTCAGCCCTGGCTCGAGCCAGATATCTCTAACGAAATCGCCAACCTCTGCCAGATAGATCAAAAGAGGGCTTTCGTGACAATTCCTATCGGTTTTATCTCCGACCACATGGAAGTCATCTACGATTTAGACACCTTGGCCAATAGCAGTGCCAAAGAACTCGGAGCATCTTTTGAGAGAGTAGTGACGCCCTCAGACGATCCTGCGTTCAGCGACTTAATCGTCGACCTAATCGAGGAGGTAACCTCCCAAAGACCAGCGCCCCATATCGAGGGCTTTGATCGCCCAGCCCTGCAATGTCGGACGAACTGCTGCCAAATACCCCCAACGTCGCCAAACGATTATGGTCAAAGACACAGCTAACACGACGACCTCACCAGACAAGACAAAAGTACCAGCCAAATATGACTTGGGACAGGGTCTTATTTGACTGACATTTGAATAATTGAGTGACTCAATAAAGGGCTCTTTGTGCCCTTTATTGGCCATTAATCTGACAATTGAGAGCCATATTTGTGGGTTCAGGAAGGCTTGTCACCTTCGATTTCTAATAAATAGTGACACCGTTTTTTCGTAGCTAACCTCTAGGGGTAAGGAATGAGTTGCATCCAAAAAAGCAAAAGGACCAGGGCAAGCTCCCCGCAACAAATCTTACAACTTACGCTTGAAGCTATTGCCATCGGAGCGACTTAGCCAGTCCATAGGATGCATATAAAATCTATTAGAAACTCATGAATTCAAACGAAAGAAGCCAACACTGAATCCCCCACTACGGCAACTTAGACAACTATTAAATCATACTTATCAAGTTTCGTAAGCAAGAGCCATTTTGGAATCAGATTCGCGGAGTAGCGGATGTGGAGACGCAAACACACATGTATTGAGAAGTCGCTCTACCAAGGACATTTCAAAGTGCCTTCGGTTGAATCGGTATGCGAATTCCTCGAGGTAAAGTTGCTTATGTTCCTCACGTCCGTGGTATGTTCCGTCGATAAATTTCTTGCAGTTCCCTATCAGGATGTTGAGCCATTTGAATGTTACATGTGCTTGTTCGTCTTTGGATAGAGTGAACCAGTGCGCTAGTCCAAGGTCTCGAGCACATACCCCGTAACTTGGGTTACCATCACTTATCAGCTTGGTATCGGAATCTAAACGTCTCACAAAAACATCTTTGAATGATTTAGCAGTGGTATCTTTGATTACTTCCATGAAGCAATGAGTAGGAGCACCATTGCTAATCGACACTCCAATTAGGACATTGGTTTGTTTTGTTCCCTTTCCTCTTCTGCCTTCGCCATGGCTCTCACCACCTAAAAAGAACTCATCTACCTGGACGTTTCCTCCAAGTTTATATAAACCATTTCGGTCAGCCATTGCTTTTCGTAGCTTATTTAGCATCAACCAGCCAGTCGAATAAGATACTTGAACGAATTTAGCAATGGTAGTAGCCGAAAGACCACGCTTGTCGTTGGACAATAGATAGATAG
>NZ_JXYS01000108.1 GCF_000949295.1 Acidithrix ferrooxidans | reverse complement strand
AATCATGCTCACGACTACAACTCCCAATGACCACGGCTATAGGCAAGGTTCCCCGATTTTGGTCAACACGGATCCTGGCTACAGTACTCAAGCGCAGATACGGTGTTCTCTATGCCTCTAGGACTAGCTATTACGTTCTGTTTCGGGAAAGTAAGTTCAGCTTCCATCTGCCGGGCAAACAGTACGAGAAGGCTGATCCACAAGCAGTAGCTGAATGGAAAGACGAGCAGCAAGAACGTCTGAAAGAGGCATTCTCTGATCCAGATACGGTGATTCTCTGTGAAGACGAGATGGTTCTCACTCAGGCGACAACTACTCAGAAAGTGTGGATACCGAAAGGAACCACACCAGCTGTAATTGAGACCAATGGAACCAGAAAGAACCGGAGCATCTATGGGTTTTTGAACCTCAAGACAGGCAAGGAGCATGCATTTGCAACAGAGCGCCAGACTATGCATGAAACAGCGGCCATACTGCTGGCGATCCGCAAGATCTACCCAAGAGAGAAGATTCTGCTTATATGGGATGGGGCAGGATGGCACAGAGGGAGCGTCGCTCAAGAGGCAATTAGGGAGCATCACATCGAAGCAGTCCATTTCCCTCCGTATTCTCCGCAACTCAATCCCCAGGAACACGTTTGGAAGCAAGGGCGCTCTGCTGTAACCCACAATCGCTTCATTCCCAAGATTGAACCAGTCACAAAGGAATTAGTCGACTATCTCAACACGACGACATTCCCATACTCTTTGCTTGATTTCAAGGAGCAAGTCAGAGTGTGAGCTCTATAGGTTCTTAGTTATTTCGGCATCGGCTGATAAATTTGGTGGTTTGTCTCTTGAGTGCAGGGCAATTAGGCTCTGAGAAACCCCGGTATTGTTATTGGATTAAAAGGTGTTCTAGATTTATTTAGAGTGTAATTAGGAGGAAACCTTGACCTTAGATCCCGGAATTCAATTCGTGCTCGACCAACTTGGTGCTCTTGAGGAAGTTTCACCAGGTGAGATATCACTAGAGGAACAGCGCAGAAACTTTGACAACCTCTCTCAGCTCGGCAGCGGCCAGAGCGATGGTCTAGAGAAGAGTTACGATATCGAAATTGGCCTAGTGGGTCGAACTCTTAGGGCCAGAGTCTATGTACCGGCAAATCGAATTGGAAGGGGTCTCGGAGTCTATTTTCACGGAGGTGGCTTTGTCTTAGGTTCGATCGAATCTCATGATGGAACTGTTGGACAGCTGGCTGTTGCTGCTAAAACTATGATGATCTCGGTCGACTATCGACTTGCTCCTGAGAATAAGTTCCCAGCCGCCGCTTTAGATGCTATTGATTCGATTAAATGGATTCGAAGCAAAATCTCAGAATTTGATTGCGATGAGAGTTTAATTTTTCTTTTAGGTGATTCAGCCGGAGGCAACCTTGCAGCTGTCTCTTCGAACTACTTGAATTCGCAGTCTGACTTTGTAATATGTGCCCAGGCGCTAATTTATCCTGCTGTATATTGGGATGAGACATATTCGCTGACCGCTTTTTCAGAGGGATACTTTTTAACTGCAAGTCAGATGGATTTCTTCAATCGAAGTTATTTAAAGGATGAGACGGATCTAAAAAACCCGCTTTTGAATGCCTATATCGATGAGAATCTAAGGAAGTCGCCGCCATCTTTGATAGTAACGGCCGAGTATGATCCACTTCGAGATGGTGGGGAATTGTATGCAAAGGCACTGGTTGAATCCGGCGTCTGTGTTACAAGCCATCGTTATTTGGGAATGATCCATGGGTTTATTTCAATGGCAGGCTTTGCCCCAGGCGGAGCCCAGGCGCTATTGGACATTGGTCAATATATAGCTGGATTTGCCCAATAATTTTTCAAATGAGAGATAAGCTTCCCGCTTGAGTTGCACCGTCACCTTCGAAGTGTCATCTTTGAGATCGGTACCCCAAGGATTCGTGACTATCACTACTTGTCGCAGAAAATATTCGATATCTGCTATAGAGGTAGTCGTCGGCCGCAGCTTGCCCGACTGGTTCTTATTTAGGCCATTGCTCGACTTACTTTGAAATTGGTTTATAGCCGACTTCGCCAAAGCGATCTCGCTTTGGTGGGTGGGTGCTAAAGTAGCTCTTGGTTGGGGTTAGGCCAGCTGTCTCGTGGCCTTTGAGTGCTTCAAGTGCGCTTTTGTATCCATCTTCGATGAGTGCGTGTGCATGACTGAAGTCGAGCCACGCAACGCCTTGGGCTAGCCGACTTTCAAAGACTGTTATTTGGGCATTTGCATCTACGTCGGCGATATCGGCCTTGAGGCGTGCCATCTTTGCGAGGGTAAATGAATCCAGCACCGCCTCAATTGGACGAGTGAATGTTTTGTGCGTTCGATCGAGACTAGAGCAATAGAGTACGTAGATCTTGTTGGCGCCCAGCGTCAATGCTCTGCGTATTGGGACGTCATCGGCGATTCCGCCATCAATATATAACTTCCCGTTGATTTCGATCGGCGAAAAGGTACCGGGAAGCGCAGAGGACGCCAACAATATAGGCGTTGGATCTCCGCTGTGAAATCTATGTGGTTCACCATTTAGAAGGTCAGTAACTACGATCTCGACAGGTATCTGTGTATCTTTTAGATCTGAGATGTGGATATGTTCCCTGATGATGTTCTCCAGGGCGTCATTTGAGTAGACGTAACTTCCCCGCTGGGCATATCGCCAAGTGGAACCAAATCTCCTCGGTGGAAAGAGGCTGTTTTTGGTCATCTTCGTCCAAAGATCAAAGAGTTCACTTAGGGTTTGGCGTGAGGGCGAAATGGCAAATGAAGTTCCATTGAGAGCCCCAGCAGAGGCGCCAATTATGAAGTCTGGAAAGATTGAATGTTCAAGAAGGGCACTCAACATCCCAACCTGTGCCGCTCCTCTATTTCCTCCGCCGGAGAGGATGAAGGCTGTATAGCCGGTCTTATCTTGATGGCCACTCAAGATCGATTTCCACCAAGGCTCGCTGGATATTTTAGGATTTCCTAAAAATATGTCGTGAGGGTTTGATGGCCGTCGTCTTAGATTTGAAGCTCCGTTGGGCCAAGTATTCATTGTTTCGTTTGCATTTGGGGGATTGTGCTGCATTGCCTATCGTTTCTAAGCGAAATGAGTCCTTTTCGAGATCACCGCTACCCTTTATCTATCCACGTCGTCAACAAAGGCCATGAGATTGAGAGTCTTTCGAACTCTTTTGCCCGCCAAAGCTAATGGACCTTGGACAAGGCAGACACAAAGGCATCTTGACCCAATATTAGGTTCTAGTACGTTGGATGCTTTTGATAGGGGTTTTCATTGAGTTGCCGCTTGTATCCTTGGCCCGTTCCGCCCTTTCTGTTAGGTCATCTTTTGCTGGTAATCTCTCTAGTTTGATCACCCAGTTACTCTCGAATAGTTTGTAAAATTATCATCGCTGGGTAACTAGATTTGAGAGTTGTTAGAGTCCCCAGAGCGGATGATCAGATCGCCAATCAGTCCGGTCCATCCGGTCTGGTGCGAGGCGCCAAGGCCCTCACCGGTATCTCCATTGAAGTATTCATGAAAATAGAGATATTGACTCTTGATCTTTGGCATGGCTGGTCGTGATCCTGATTCGTCTATCTGAAAGAGTGAAGTCAATCGTTTGGTAAGTGCGTTAGAGACCTGTGCCAAGGTTGCGTTATTTCCAGAGCCACTCGGGTACTCGATCTTTACTTGGTCGCCACAGAAAGATCCAAAACGCGAAAGCGCCTCAATGACTAGATAGTTGAGGGGAAACCAAACTGGACCGCGCCAGTTCGAGTTTCCGCCAAATAGAGGAGACGATGATTCACCGGGCTCATAGTCCAATCTGGCTTCAACGTTTCCGAGGTTTAGATGCAGAGGGTTATCTTTGTGATATTTAGATAGAGCTCTGATTCCATGGGGTGAGAGAAATTCATCTTCGTCTAGGACTCGGCCAAGAATGCGACACAGCCTCTCGGGGCTAACTACTGATAGAAGGATCCTTTTTTGGTCGTCATCGTTGATTGAATATGAGATCGCCCCGGAATACTGAGGTTTGTTATTTATGAACCAATTGAGTCGTCGCGTGAACTGCGGCACTAAGGATGAGACCTCGGGCTCTAGGATCGTAACGGCACACATGGCGATGAGGCCAACCATTGAAAATGCTCTGAGAGGCTGAGATCCACCATCTGCAAATCGAACTATGTCGAAGTAGAAGCCATCCTCCTCGTTCCAAAGTCCTTGCGCATCCATGGCAGCAGCTATGTAGGCAAAGTGCTCGAAGAATTTAGTAGCGACGTCTTCATAGGTGTCATCGTGTTCGGCCAGTACTAGAGCGATATCCAACATGGAAAGGGAGTAAAAAGCCATCCAAGCTGTGCCATCGGATTGCTCAAGTCTGCCAAGTGTAGGAGGTAAATCCGAACGATTGAAGGGACCAATGTTGTCCAAGCCCAGAAAGCCACCTTGGAAGACGTTGTTGCCCTCTGTGTCTTTGCGATTGACCCACCAGGTGAAATTGATGAGCAGTTTGTGAAAGACACGTTCTAGGAAGTCGTAGTCGTCGTCACCGTCGATCTCAAAGACTCTAAGGGCTGCCCAAGCATGTACGGGTGGGTTCGCGTCGTCAAAGGCCCATTCATAGGCGGGCAGTGCACCCGAGGGATGCATATACCACTCGCGACACATGAGAATCAGTTGTCGCTTCGCAAAGGCTGCATCGACATGTGAAAGGGTAATGCAGTGAAAAGCCAGATCCCAAGCGGCAAACCAGGGATATTCCCAGGTGTCTGGCATTGAGATGACGTCAAGTGCGTGAAAGTGTCGCCACGAAGCATTGCGACCCGAGCTTCGTTCATCGGGAGGAGATGGCTGTCCTGGATCGCCGTCTATCCATCTCTCTACGTCAAAATGATAAAATTGCTTAGACCATAACATGCCGGCGAATGCTTGACGCATAATGGAAGCTTCCTCACTCGAAGTAGCTTTGGGTGAAAGTGCCCCATAAAACTCATCGGCTTCAGCTCTTCGTTTTACCAAGAGATCGCTAAAGTCGTCCGACAGGTCTATGGGTGACTCTTCTCCGTGGGAAAAGACGACTCTGACCACCGTAGTCTGGCCCGCTTCGACCTCTCGGAGATAATGCAGTGCTGCCTTTGTTCCAGTATTGGCCGGATTAGTGGTTGTGGCACCCGTGACCACATAGTCGTTTATTGCATCTTTGGGATATTGGGTCGTGCTGGCACTGCCAAAGAGGCGCTCATTGTTGCTCTCATTGTCGCAAAATAGAGCCTTGTATTCGCCATCGCCCTTAAGATAACTAGTTCCAAGGCGGGGGTGGCTAGAGACGATGGTGTCACCATCTAAGCTCAGCGATGGTTTTTGTGCCTCAACCCTCCAGCTCCAAGTATCGCGAAACCAGATGCTAGGAAGAATGTGTAGCGTGGCTGATTCGCTAGAACAGTTGCGAGCCGAAATTTCAAAGGCAATAATTCCCGGAGACTCTTTGGCGTAGACGACGTCGATTTCCCAGAATTTATCGTCATCAAAGATATGGGTATCTTCGATCTCGTATTCTGCCTCATCCCGTGAGCGTCTTTGATTTTCTTCGAGTAATTCTTGATACGGGAAGGGTTGTTGGGGATAGTGGTAGCGAAAGTGCATCCATGAGTGGCTCGGAGTCGAGTCTATATACCAGTAGCGCTCCTTGACGTCTTCGCCGTGGTTGCCTTGGCTATTAGTTAATCCAAAGAGGCGTTCTTTTAGAAATGGGTCCTTTTCGTTCCAAAAGGCCAATCCTAAACATAGGTTTTGCTCTATGTCGCAGATTCCCCCTAGACCGTCTTCGTTCCAACGATAGGCACGGGAGAGTGCTTCTTCGAATGGAAAATAGTTCCAGGAGTCACCATTTGATGAGTAGTCTTCTCTGACGGTTCCCCAGGCGCGCTCCGCTAGGTATGGTCCCCACTTTCTCCATTGCGAGACATCTACATATTCAGATCCCAGTCGCTCATATTCCGTTGTACGCCTTAGCTTTGCTTTACGATCCATTGAGGGGACATTCTATCGTGAGGTCTTTGATTAGGTAACTCGACCTAGGCAGTGGCCGATTTAGCTACACAATAGTGATCCACCAAAGCGGCCCCTTGTTCAGCATATCCGTTTGATTGATTGCGTTAATTTTTCAAGATAAAAGGAATTAATCCGACGATAACTTCACTATTAGGACTAATCATTATGATGTGCGGTTTTCTATATTTTGAAAAATATTCTATAGGTATTTTTACCATAATATCAGAGATAACGATATGGATAACAACGTGAACCCGCGGGTATGGCTATTTCTGAGTAGTTAAACGGCCGGTGATAGATTTCTTTAAAAAGATAGATATTGGCAGAACATCGCTAGCAAATGGTAAATGGTTAAAGTTGATGAATTTCCTAATCACTCTATGGATGAGCCAAGGTTAGGCGTCATTTTCGAGCTCTTCAATAAGGCGAGTTAGATAAAAAAGAAGTGTTGAAATCTCCTCCTTATCCCAATGGGACGTACACATTCGGTGATCCCGTCAAACAAGCGGTGCTGTAGACACTCGATGATGGCGTAAGGTTGGGGTAGCTGGCCTATCCTCTGTGGCCTAGGGTGGCTGGACACGGCGCTTTAATTGTGATAGTTATAGTTACGTGGCAAAAACAGTGCGCCAATACGACAACGAGCGGATCGCTTCGCTGGAGGCCGAGAACGTCGTCCTTAGGTCCGAGCGTGACGAGTTGTCTGCCAAAGTGGATGCACTCACAGCCAAGATCGTCGAGCTAACCAAACAGGCTTTCGGGCGTCGCTCCGAACGGGCGAAGATGGCTCAGGATGTGAACGCAGAACCAATAGGCGCCTTGGAAGAAAGTAGCGACCCTGAGCCTGATGAGGTGCCAAGGCGCAAGAGAGGTCAACAACTCGGGCACCGCGGCCATGGTCGACGCAGCTATGACCACCTACCACGCGTACAACAGATCCATGAGCCCGATTCCAAGCTGTTGGTCTGTGGGAGCTGTGGTGCGCCTTATGCGCCTTTCGGAGAGGAACGCTGCGAGGAGATCGACGTCGAGGTGATAGTCCGGGTCATCGACCATATCCGTCCGACGTACCGGAGAGGATGTAACTGCAAGGCGACCAAGGGGGTCGTAGCTGGCGCACCACCAGCGAAGGTAGTTCCAAAAGGTAGGGCTGTCGGCTGGGTTCCTCGCCCATATCGTGGTGGCGAAGTTTCTCCTTGGGCTCCCGATCAACCGGGTATGTGCAGCACTTGCGATGCAAGGGGCCAACTTCGCTCCTTCGACTCTGGTGGGAGCGCTGCGTAGCCTAGGCCCGCTCCTCGCTCCGCTTGCGGATGCGATCCGCGAACACAACGCATCATCT
>NZ_JXYS01000107.1 GCF_000949295.1 Acidithrix ferrooxidans | reverse complement strand
GACAGCGCCATAACAACGCTCCGGTACTTCTCTCAAAAGTCTCAAAGAGATGAAGTGGCAATCATGCTCACGACTACAACTCCCAATGACCACGGCTATAGCAGTTCCCCGTTTTGGTCAACACGGATCCTGGCTACAGTACTCAAGCGCAGATACGGTGTTCTCTATGCCTCTAGGACTAGCTATTACGTTCTGTTTCGGGAAAGTAAGTTCAGCTTCCATCTGCCGGGCAAACAGTACGAGAAGGCTGATCCACAAGCGGTAGCTGAATGGAAAGACGAGCAGCAAGAACGTCTGAAAGAGGCATTCTCTGATCCAGATACGGTGATTCTCTGTGAAGACGAGATGGTTCTCACTCAGGCGACAACTACTCAGAAAGTGT
The DNA here is from genome assembly GCF_000949295.1 of Acidithrix ferrooxidans. Classification (GTDB taxonomy): domain Bacteria; phylum Actinomycetota; class Acidimicrobiia; order Acidimicrobiales; family Acidimicrobiaceae; genus Acidithrix; species Acidithrix ferrooxidans. The sequence goes on along the minus strand of NZ_JXYS01000107.1, from coordinate 7,109 downwards.
GGATACCGAAAGGAACCACACCAGCTGTAATTGAGACCAATGGAACCAGAATGAACCGGAGCATCTATGGGTTTTTAAACCTCAAGACAGGCAAGGAGCATGCATTTGCAACAGAGCGCCAGACTATGCATGAAACAGCGGCCATACTGCTGGCGATCCGCAAGATCTACCCAAGAGAGAAGATTCTGCTTATATGGGATGGGGCAGGATGGCACAGAGGGAGCGTCGCTCAAGAGGCAATTAGGGAGCATCACATCGAAGCAGTCCATTTCCCTCCGTATTCTCCGCAACTCAATCCCCAGGAACACGTTTGGAAGCAAGGGCGCTCTGCTGTAACCCACAATCGCTTCATTCCCAAGATTGAACCAGTCACAAAGGAATTAGTCGACTATCTCAACACGACGACATTCCCATACTCTTTGCTTGATTTCAAGGAGCAAGTCAGAGTGTGAGCTCTATAAACATCGATCCCAACTGATGAATCTACGACTATTTGGGACTTGGCAAATCGCCGCCCTAATCCGATCTCGACCTTCTGCTCGTAGTGACATCTAAAGGAGTGACAGCCGAAGCAAACAACGCTTTTAACGTTCCGACTTTTGCCTCGATGCCATGCGCAACGGAATGCTCGATTCATTACGGATAAGCTTTTCTATGGTAAGAACATTGATTAAATTTTTGTCTTCAAGGCGGGAATCTAACTCGACTGCGGTGCCTATAGTGACGTGCGGCGGTATTCAGTTTTCGTAGTTGTAACGGGCCTGAAGTACCACTAGGTCGTCCCCATCAATTAGGTAAACCAGACGATGCTCCTCGTCGATACGTCTCGACCAGCAACCTGCAAGAACGTGACGTAGTTGTTCGGGCTTGCCGATACCGGTCCCCGGATCTCTGAGAGCATCCTTGATTAGCCGGTTAATTCGATTGAGTATCGCCTTGTCCACTGATTGCCAATAGAGGTAATCGTCCCAACCGTTGGGGCTGAAACAGAGGCGCATCAGCTAAGTTCGTGCTCTCTTCGTTGTCCTTGGCGAGCTTGATTCAAGCTTTCGAGTAGACGCATCGCATTGGCTGGTACGCGTAGAAGAAACCCCGTCTCGGTCAATGCGTCATAGTCCGCCTTCGAGAGTAGAACGGCGTCACCTCGCATTGAGGTGATCTCAATCGGTTTTCGATCATTGTTTACTTGTTCTATAAGCGGGAATAGGTTTTTGCGTGCCTCACTAGCGGTTATAGCCATGCTGATGTCTCCTAAAAGCGGTACCACTTATTGTACCACTATGTTTGCATCATGTAGGTAGGTAGTACGTGTCAACCTAGAATTCAAAGCAATAACCTTGGCACTACTAGGCCAATTGAGTCGTGTTTCTCTTCTTGCAAGGCAACTATCTGTGCCCTTTGTCATTTTCACCGCCAAGCCGGTATCAGTGTCTAAGGTCGCACGTAAGTGCTCCAGGTATTGGAGAGTAGGTAGAACAAATAGGGTACCAGTCAGCCGATCTAGCTTTGGAGGGCAGATCAGATTGTTGGCTTTTCAGCGAGTAGATAAATTGAACCTATAGCCGCAGACACCTTGACATTTTGCAACATGCCACTTCTAATGTTAATGGCCTGAGAGAGTTGAGGCTCAGGGTAGGACGTAGTCGATATTGAAGTTTATATGAGCCTACATGCCCTTCCTAATTCGTAATTGAGGCCATCGGGCCAGAGGCTCAGGTAGATCCTCGAGGGTTTCGGCGGTGTGTGAAGGCAGCTGAGGAGCTGCTTGGTAAATATGAAGGCTACGGAGGATAATGAGCATATTGATCATTACGGGGTTGCAACTGTTGCCGCAGGAGAGTCATTCAGAGAGGATCTCATAGGTCCAGAGTTTTGCAAGGAGTGGGAACGAATAGCGCTAGCGCGTGCCGTGGCCATTGAGGTAATCAAATACCGGATGGAACAGGGTATCTCCCGGACCGAGCTAGGTCGAAAACTGGGAATGCATCAGCCTGCAATTTCTCGGTTCGAGGAGGGAGATCAAACTCCAAGTATTGACATGCTTAAACGGTTGTCAGAAAAGTTGGGGATTGACTAAGTGCTTATATTCATTCTGGTGAGTTGTTCGTAGAGTGTTCCACAAAGTCGACGGCTTAGGAGGTCAGTTTATGGCTTTACAGCCGGTGCAGCCTAGTGAATTGTCACAAGTGTGAACTGCATTTGGTAGCGCGATCCTCGGTGGGTTATTTGTTTTGGTTGGAGGTTGGATCCAGGGAGAAGGGACCAAAAACAGACAACAAGAGATGTATCCCAAAGGGCATCTCAAAGAATCTTAATGAGCCTGGCATAACTATAAGGTGTAATCGTTGAAGACGTGGTTTTGAATCAACTCGTCGGAATCAGATCATCATTTAACAATTTTTCTCTTACCACCACCTCCGAGGCTCCGTTTATTACGGAACTTAGGCTTATTGAGCGAATACATAACCATATTGAATTGATTTACTGCCTTATTTTACGAGCTGATCAAGGTAAGGGAGTTTTTGTCGATGTGGCACGCAAACATTCTGGGATGGTGACGGGGAGTCTTGAGGCTCATATTTGGAAAGATCAACTACCGATCTATAAAAAGCCTCCTTTGCGAAATACTGCCGAACTATGGGCTTGGGCGCGGGAAGTATAAGGGATTACGGAATAATAACTTGATCCACTGGCTCGCCTCAGATGATTCAAACGATGGCCAATCTTAGATCCCTCGATTTCTGTGATCAACCCTAAGCTACACTTCGTGGAGATTCCTCACATCAGTATTCCCTTCGATTCAGCGCGCGCCACCTCAGCTGGGAAGTCTCGCCAGCATGTCAGCCTCGGATCTGGCGAGGTTCTGGTTCACTAGGTCCATCGGCCGGTATCTTAAATACCAAAGTTAGCTACAGAATATCAAGGCGTGCGTACCCGTTGCAGAGCAGTAATAAAACCCAGTGATGCTACCCATTTTCGCAATATTATCTGCGGTTCGACTGCTCGGGCTAACTAGCAACGAGTAAGCATCAGCATAATCGAAGTAAACTTGCACTGATTGCCGCAACGCGTTATAGGTAGTAGACGGCTTGGAATCAACATTGCCAGGGTAATACCTTGGTGGTTGCGCGTTTCCTGATTAGTATTAGTTAGTCCTGATCATTTGTAGCTTTCGAAAAATAACGAGAGCGATTATCACGGGAAGCTAGAGAGCCATCAAAAGGTATGAGCCTTTTTGAACCGCGTAAAGGACGGCAAAGACCAAACCCAACGTTCCCATGGATGATAAAGTGAAATTCATATTGTCATGAAATCTCACCATGTCAATATCAGCTATTGATGCCAACCGTAATTCTCACCTCATTCCAACGAGTCCTCTATAACCGCTGTGGTTAATCTGGGTTTCGTGCTGTTATTCGTTGATAGGACCTCTCGGAACAATCCACTTGACAGTATCCAGCAGCCTGGACAATCTCGACGTTGATGACCGGACCATTTATGAAGCGTATCAGAGGACGTCGCATTTGGGGAAATAGCAGGTGCGCTGGGAGAGTGCAAAGACCAGTACTACTACCATAAGTATGATGGCGCGGTTCTAGAGCCACATGTGTGGCGTCTGATCTCACGGCTTGATATAGGCATTTAGCCCGATAATGACGGGTTTGCCGTCGATCATGGCGCTGGTGACCATGTTGCCATGAGAACTGGCCACCACCAGGGTCTTTCCTGAGGATGATGGTGTTGGTTCCTGAAGTTCGATTTCGATATACAGCTTGTTGTCTTTGATCGTGACTTCCATGGTTATTCCTTCATTGAGTCGGGCGTTGCCATTTTACTGCCATTGGCGCTAGAGGTGGTCGGGTGGTACAACAAGTCATGGGCTCTCAATTTCTCGCCCTTGCTTTTACACAGAGAATGGTTTCTGGTGCAAAGATATTAAGCAACGAATTCAACTGACTATTCCACAGCTTGGAGATCCGCGGCGCGATAGAGGGTGTGGAATTATCCATTTAGTCAATGGTCATCTGAACGTAACTTTTATTATTGCAATCGGTATTTGGTTCGATGGTCCGAGAATGCCACCGAGACTACATGAAAATCCCTAGAACTCCTTGTTGAAGCTCGATCGGACACAAATTACAGCACGATCAAACGCAGCGATCTGAATAAGCGCCCTGAAGAATCTTTGGAACGACTAAGGCCTTATTGACTGCTCGAGCCTCCTTTGCATGGACCAGAGAGAGTCTCTTATCGAAAAAGCATAAGATAATCAGGGCCAAGCGGCTAAGAGTTGATTGTGATCTTTTGTCGAGGACGAATTGAGATGCGATTGGAAGTCGGTGCCTGGCCATTTCCCATGACGCAATCTGGGTCTGGGTCGTCAATTTGTCCACCGGTATGGAACTTTGTTGCCATGCACCCACCATTGCATTGCGAATAGGCGCTGCAGGATTGACATGAACTAGGTCCATTGCTAGAGCGCAACGACGAAAAGAGCGGTGCGTCACTCCAAATCGCCTGGAATGAATTTTCCTTTATACTTCCAGCTTTAAAATCTGGGTGTATCGTAAATGGACACGCGTAGACATCGCCAATTGGGTCGATTAGACAGACTACCTTTCCGGCGCCACACATATTGAGGCCCTCAAGAGGATCGCCTAGCGGCGAGAGGTGGAAAAATGAATCGCCAGTTAAAACTTCGCGATGATTCATTAGCCACCCATACAGCTTTTGCTGTTGAGTCGTTGAGGGATTTAGCTCTTTGTAGCTTTGAGTGCCACGTCCTGAAGGACGAAGGCGTGTAAGTCTAAGGCCAGCACCAAAGCTATTTGCGAGGGCCAATATCTCGTCGAGGTGGTCCACGTTATAGGCGGTGGCGACCACTGAGATCTTGGGGTTTAAAAAGCCCGCGTCGGATAGGTTAGAAAGTGCTTCGAGCGCCTTGTCGAAGGACCCTCTACCTCTAATCGCATCGTTTACCTCAGAGGTGTGGCCATCGAGTGATATTTGTACGTCAACATAATTCATCGTGGCAAGGCGTTTAGCCGCTGCTGGGGTAAGGTAGTAGCCATTTGTGGAGAATTTGACGCCAATGTTAGAGTTTTGGGCGTATTCGATAATCTCGAAAAAGTCCCGTCTCATCATGGGCTCGCCGCCGCCGATATTGATATAAAAGATCGACATCTCTTGAAATTGGTCGATTAGCGACTTTGCCTGGTTTGTGTCTAATTCGCCAGGCGCTTTAGGCCCGGAGTCGCTAAGGCAGTGGCTGCAACTTAAATTACAGCCATAGGTCAGCTCCCAAGTTAGGCAGATCGGTGACGATAGTCCCTTAGATAGGATGTCGTTGAGAGCGCTGGCCATTTATTTTCTCCTAAAAATAGTTGCTCGCCATAACATAGTTGCTCGCCACAGTTACTCTAATTCTTCGCCTTTGGGAGCTGTGGCAATAGAGGCGAGAACGCCACGATGAATTAATGTATCAATCGTATTCAACACCGATGATCTGGCATAGCCTCTTTGACTAAGCTCATCGGCCATTTCATTTGTGTCCATACCCAGGGGTATTAGGCGAAGGAGTGGTATGACGATCGGTGATTTGGCTAAAAAGAGGTCTCGCTTTGCGAAACTGTAGAAGAGCGCTCCAAAAGACTCTTCTCGGTAGGCAAAGTCAGGAGATATGACGATATTCATTTAGGAAGATCCTACTTTTGGTTAACTCTTGTGGAGGATCGAAGCTCGAAAGCTAGTTAGTAGACACCGCACATTCCATCGATCGAGACTTCTTCGATAATTAGTTCTGCCTCAATGAGGTCGGTCTCATCGATATTGGTTGTTTTGGTCTCTAGTTCGTTTGGCAAGTTAGGTCCCTTTCCGATTCGTTCTGCTTTGTTTATTTTCGATCTTAGCCTCAATCCACCGAAATTGAACGACTATAGGCTAAAGGGACGCCACTAAGACTATATACCTAATTTACGCAGAATGATAGTGGACCATACAGAGTGGGTCAAAGCTTGTTTCAAAGGTTCGATGGCGCTCTCGCGCTTTGCTCAGTTGGATTTATTGGTGATGGCTAACCTTAGAAAATCCCACTCTGACTTCCTTGGTCGATGCTCCCTCTCTGGGAATTTATGGAGTCCGCAGTGGCCTATATGTTTGATTGACCCTCTGGTCGAGCATCAATTTTCTAATTTCCATAAGGACCATTTTGGCCCAGTCTCAAATAGAGCGGTTTACTCTTTGGTGACGTATTGCTGATCTTGCTGGATGGGTAATGCCTCTGGTCGGTTTAGTAAATTATCTTCCCGGCTTTGGCCAGATAGTAATTGATTCAGATTTATCGCTCAGTAAATGTGTAGGTCGTGTCGGGTTTTAAGAGCTCCAATCAAATGCCATTCAAATTGCATTTGCTACCTAACCTCCCGTGCTCACGTACTTCCAGGAGGATCCAGCTGCTTGGTCTTTGATCTCGATTTTGCTCTAACCCATCTTTCGCAGATTTCCCGAAAAATCGCCCCAATTGGCCCCTTTTGAGTTGATTTTTGAGGATTTTCGGCTTGGGCGATTTATAGATTTCCTGGTAGATGGGTATTAGGTCTTTTTGGGTCGCGAATGTAGTGTCCTAATTTTTGAGTAGTTTTGATTATGACTTGCATTAGCTCTGACATGGTGCTATTGTCTTGTTGTGTTTATCCGTGAAACTCCAACAGTTAATAAAAAGACCGGCGTTAGCTACAGTAAGTACCAACTCGTTGAGTCCTACCGCTGTGAAAAAGGTCCCCGTCAACGTATAGTAATGACCTTGACCGAACTGGACCTGGATAAGTCATTGTGGCCAGCTCTGGCCAATGCAATTGCCAATGCTATTACCTAGGACTCTCTGGAGTAACCTCACTCTTTGAATCAGATCCTATTATTGCCAGATACGTCGATCTGGCAATCACTAAGTATGCAATTCGTTCCGAAGTTGCAGCCGCTAAAGAAACAAGAACTACTGAGGCTGACCTTGAGATGGTGGATCTCTCTAGTGCTAAGACTATCAATAGTAGAAGTATCGGTCCAGAACTCATAGGAAACTCGTTCTATGAAGCTCTTAGCTTCGATAAGAT
>NZ_JXYS01000106.1 GCF_000949295.1 Acidithrix ferrooxidans | reverse complement strand
TTCCCTATCAGGATGTTTGAGCCATTTGAAATGTTTACATGTGCTTGTTCGTCTTTGGATAGAGTGATCGAATGCGCTAGTCCAAGGTCTCGAGCACATACCCCGTAACTTGGGTTACCATCACTTATCAGCTTGGTATCGGAATCTAAACGTCTCACAAAAACATCTTTGAATGATTTAGCAGTGGTATCTTTGATTACTTCCATGAAGCAATGAGTAGGAGCACCATTGCTAATCGACACTCCAATTAGGACATTGGTTTGTTTTGTTCCCTTTCCTCTTTAGCCTTCGCCATGGCTCTCACCACCTAAAAAGAACTCATCTACTCAGACGTTTCCTCCAAGTTTATATAAACCATTTCGGTCAGCCATTGCTTTTCGTAGCTTATTTAGCATCAACCAGCCAGTCGAATAAGATACTTGAACGAATTTAGCAATGGTAGTAGCCGAAAGACCACGCTTGTCGTTGGACAATAGATAGATAGCGGAGAACCACTTGGATAAAGAGATATGGCTTCGATGGAAGATGGTTCCGGAGGTAACGCTAGTTTGACGGTGACAAGATTTACATTGAAAAAGTGGAGCTCGAGATGCTGCATTTCTTCGATGGTTTGGCCTGATTAAGGTAAACTGGTCAGAGTCACACTTTGGGCATCTAAATCCCTCATAGCATAAGCAATTTGATCAAATGATCTTCACATGCTTCCTCTGAAGCGAAGCGTACCATAAAGCCTGAGATATCCACCATGCCTCCTTTATCGAACATCTGTTCTACTAAAGATTAGCTCCAATCTGGTCTCGGTGGAGGCGAAACTTACGAAACTTGATAAGTATGTTTGGAAATGCCCCGACGCACTCGTCGCTATCCCCGTTGTGGCCACTGGCGCCTTCGCTATATAACGTGGCAATAGACTATGGATCGCTGAAGTCTTTGAATCTGATGGGCGTCGGTGGTCTGATCCTAGGACAGAAGATGGCCACCTCCTATGAAGTGGTGGATAGTTCCCTTCCTGCCCCTTTTGGTAAGAATCGACAGGTTACAAGTGCACTTAGTGCGCTTCTAGGGGTTTACTATTCACGACCAGATTTGGGCGCGGCTTTTAATTTGGATTCGAGATCTATTTCGTTGTTGAAATGGGCGACTGGAATCTCAAGTGGCGATTCATCGTATTCGCGGCTTCACCCTAATCGAGAGATCTATTTGAAGGTGCTATCCCAAGAACAGAGCGATCCCAAGATCTCTCTCTTTACCTCTATTGACGTAGCTTCTCAATGGCAATATGGAGGATCCGTGACCTTCAATGGCGTTAGAAAGTTTATCTACTATTCGACTATATCGAATTTAAGTAGTCAACTCTTTGTGCCGACCGAGATTCGTCCTAGCGGCAATTCAAAGGCGCATCCGCTTATCTCAGGAGACACAACTGCATATGTTACCCAAAATGAGATCTCAAGAAATCATCTACCCAAAAGCCAGACAAATCAAGATCTGATTTTAACGTCGATTCATAAAGATACAGATCAAACCGTCGAATCGTTGGTGGCGAAAAGGCAGGGTTTCGTGGTTCTCTTCGATCAGGTTATGCCAGGTGAGCATGCTTTCGATAATGGAGTTCCAATTCCACTGATCACTACAGATGGTTTTTTAACGGGTCTTGTCTTACATAAGGGTGTAAATCACATTGTTTTGAATTACGTATCCCCATGGGTGATGGTAATTTTTTGGTTGGATCTTTCCTTGAATCTAATCCTGATTCTTGCTGGTGGCTATCTCGTTTTGTTCAAAAGATTCTTAATTGGTCGGCATCTTTTTTAGCAGCTGGATATTTTATCGTCAAAATTCCAAGACAGATAACCCGATGGGCGGATAATCGTCTCTATGCCAGCGGGCGGTCTGATTTTCGATCTTTATTTCTGTCATTTTGATCTATGAATTGCTTGAGTAATCAAGCTAAATATATTAGATCCCTTTGTAAATTTCGTGTTTTTGTTCACCTGAACTAGATGATTTTTATTTGCGTTTATTTAATTTCGGGTATGTGTCTAAAAATAGTTTAATTTGGAGGATCTTGTGGTTTTGTTTTGTCTGGCGGTTTTGCCCCTACGGCCCGGAAGGCAAAGTATTTTGGATCTGTGGCTTGATCTTCTTTTCGACATGGCTCCTGATAGGGATTATCAGTGGCGATTGACTGCTAGATGGCCAAGTCCTTTGATCGTTGGACTTTGAGGCTGATCATGTGATGGTGGCAATTGCAATTTGGTCCAGTGGGGGTATTCTAACTTTTACTGTGATAGATTCTTAAAAATGGCGACGTAATGACTGACTTGTCGTAGTGTTAAAGAGATGACATCGATTAGGGGTTCATTGTGCAATATTCATCTTCATTTATAATTTCTGCACTTGCTGAGACTTGGAACTCCCTTGGGGGTTATTGCCGTGAGTTAGGTGAAGAACAATGGATTGCGTTGTCGAACTGTCCAGGCTGGAGCGTAGGGGATATTCTTTCGCATATCGTAGGTACCGAAAGGAGTCTTCTCGGAGATCAAACTCCAGTGATGGACGACGATCAAGTTGGGTCGCACGTTAAAAATGAGATCGGAAGATCCAATGAGGCCTGGATAAAGTCACTAAGGTCTAAGTCCTCAGCCGAAATCTTAGATCAGTTTGAAAGTTGCGTCACCAAACGCTTAGAGGTGCTCGGTTCTATGACCGAGGAGGAGTTTTCGAAAGAGAGCTGGACGCCGATTGGCAAAGGTACCTATCGAGACTTTATGGTCATTCGGGTGATGGATTGTTTTGTCCATGAACAAGATATTCGAATATCCAGTGGCGGATCCTTTCTTGCACACGATAGATCAGGAAAGATTTCATATGATCAATTGGTCTCGGGTCTAGGATTTGTGGTTGGTAAGAAAGTCAAGGCCAAAGAGGGCACTCAAGTCCGCTTTGAGATAGAAGTTAACCCTGGTAATGTTGATACTATTAGGATTTTGATTCGCGATGGTCGCGCTGTGGTCGCGCGAGATGATGCCAAAGAGATCGATGACGCCTCGTTGACCATGACCTTTGAGGCATTTGTCTTTGCCGCTGCAGGACGCCTCAATGCCCATAGTTATTTAGAAGATGGAAGCGTAAAGATCGGTAGCGATAGTGAACTTGGGACGGCGGTCTATCAGAATTTAGGTTTTTTGATATGATCCATTCCACAATTGGTGACGGTGGCTTTGGTGATATTGCCTTTGTAGATTTGGTTCTCACCTAAATTTTGTCAATTGAGAACGCTAAGGAGAAAAGTGAAGGCATCGGAGATAGAACGTGTCGAATTTTTTTACGACCCAATGTGCCCATTTGCCTTTGCAACATCTCTTTGGATGCGGGAGGTCGCCCATCACTATGGATTTTCGATCGACTTTCGATTTTTTTCTTTAGAAGAGATCAATTTGGAGAAGGACAAGAAGCACCCCTGGGAGCGTGATTGGTCTTTTGGATTCTCCCTGATGAAGGTAGCAGCGCTCGCTAAAAAGTTAGATCCTAAATTGGCTGATGACTTTTACTTTGAGGTTGGCTCCGCAATACATCTCAGGGGTGAACCTATTCACACCCTGGAAGCTGCTACTCGGTTCGCAGGGAAGGTGGGGATTGACTCCGAGCTAGTGCTTTCATCTATCCATTCTCAAGAGGCAATCGACATAGTGCGAAAAGATCATGATTTTGTACGTGAGGCCCACGGCGCATTTGGCGTGCCTACCATTACCTTCAATGGTGACCATACCTTCTTTGGGCCAGTCGTATTTCCCCCGCCCAAAGGTCAAAAGGCTCTCGATCTCCTTGATATGGTGTGTCTGTTTGTCTCTGTTGACAATCTCTATGAACTCAAGAAGCCGCGCAATGCTAGCGATGACGCTGAACTCGCACAGAGGCTAAAGCCCTATCTCTCGGCCCGAGCATGGAAGAGCATCTAAAGCTACATCGGTGAGTTGGCATGTTTTGCCATGCGGATACTCTCTTTTTTGGCTATAATTAGTTCCAGCGCCAAAGCTATGGATTTGCGCGTATCTCTGGGTTCGATGACTTCGTCGACAAAGCCCCGTTCGGCAGCTATGTATGGAGTGAGATATCTAGCCTGATAATCCTCCTGATACTGGGCTCTTTCTTGGTCGGTTGCTCGTCTCATTAGTATTTGGGCTGCCCCTTGTGCGCCCATAACGGCGATTTCAGCCGATGGCCATGCGAACACTACGTCTGAACCCATTCCCTTGGAATCCATCACGATGTAAGCACCCCCATATGCTTTTCTTAAAATCAGGCATATCCTCGGAACTCCGCAAGCTGCATATGAAAAGGCAAGTTCGGCGCCATGGCGAATCATTCCTCGCCATTCGACGTCTTTCCCCGGCAGAAAACCTGGGGTATCCTCCAATGATATTAGCGGTAGGTTAAAGGCATCGCAGAATCTTACGAACCGAGCACCTTTTTGTGAGGCTGGAATGTCTAAGGTGCCAGCGAGGACTCGTGGTTGATTGGCTAGTATTCCTACAGCATGACCGCCTATTCGAGCTATCCCCGTAACTAGCTGGGGTGCCCAAAGTGGACGAAGTTCGAGAAAATATTCGTCGTCAACGATTTCAGAGATTATGTCCCTAACGTCGTATGATCCAGTGGGCGAGTTAGGGATCAACGATGTCAAAGAGTCGCATAATCGCCCGACTGGGTCATTCGTTTCAATCACTTGGGAGACGTAGTTTGTAGAACGTGGAAGAATTGAAAGAATCTCTTCTACCTGTTCTTTCATCTCCTGCATGTTCTGGGCTTCAAGATGGCTAACTCCAGTTTTGGTGGCTAGTGTGTAGGAGCCACCAAGGTCAACGGCAGCGACTTCAACACCTGTGTATCCTTTTACCATCTCTGGACCAGAGACAAAGGCATAGGAGTCCGGTGTGGAGATCACAATGTCAGCCAGACCAAGCAATAGTGCGGGTCCGCTAACTGCAGGGCCAAATAGTCCGGCTAAGATTGGCACAACGCCAGAGGCTGCCGCGAGTTCCCTAGCGGCTCGCCCCCAACCATTTAGTGCAGCAATTCCGTCATGTATTGACGCTCCAGATGTCGATAGATAAAGAACAATTGGGAGCTCGTTTTTAACTGCTACTTTGATTGCGTTTGCGATCTTGATGCCGTCTTCTTGGGTTAGGGCTCCTCTGTTTGGCGCTGGAATAGATGAGATAACCATTGCCGGCCTACCTGCTATGGTTTCGATCCCAGTTACGGTGCTTCCGGGAATTCTAATTCCTAATCCGAATTGTGGTTGGGACCGAGATGTCTCATTTCTATCCAAGATCATTCGTCTTTGTCCTTGCCTGTTCTTTTAGTTTTCAAAAAATGAAACTTATTTAACGAGATTCTAGGCCATCTGAAGCGAACCGGAATCTGTCATTTTGAATTGGTCTATCAAGTCTTGTATCGCCGTTTTGACCTTCAGGCTAGCTTGGAGCTCATTATTGCTTGACTGGCAAGTCGTCCGGACTTCAATGCTCCATCGATGGATGGATTCTGGAGATAGTCGCCAGCTAGAAAAGTTCTTTGAGATACATTCAAAAAGTATGGGTCGCCAACGTTTCCAGAGCTAAAAACTACAGGTAAAGCGTCTTTGATTTCGTAGCTTCTTATGTGGCTAAGCTCGTTTTTTTCAATTCCTAGGACTATAGCAATCTGATCACTTATTACATCTGGGTCCATATCTGGCTTTAGGGTAGATGCCGAGATTAGATGGACACCTTTTGGTGCATAGCTTTTTGAAATCGCATCGAGTTGAACTACGGTTGCCAAATCTATCTCGGGCATTCGTGGTATTACTACGGTTGGCTCATTTGAAAGTTCTATCTCGGTTGCAAAATAGTGGCACGCAACGCTTCGATAGTTCACCTTGGCGTTGTTGCCCAGAAGAAGGTTTGCTTGATCTGGTTTTGTAGCGACTACCACAAAGTCATGGGGACGCTCGCTTCCATCTTCTAGGGTAATCGATCGGTCCGACACGGATCTTACCTTTGAGTTGAGATGGATATCTTCTGGTTCGATATTTGATGCGATCTGACTTGGTATCTCAGCCATTCCAATATCTGGAATTACGCTATGGCCAGTTAGAAAGTTTGAAAGAGTGAATAATAACATTCGGTAGGAGGTGCTGAGGTCGTCCTCTAAAAAGACACCCTTGAAGAATGGTCTGAAATATCGGTTGATTACCGAGGCGGAGACGCCAGCTTTTTGTAGATAACCAAGCGAAGACTGCTCTTTCATGTAGAAGTAAGAGTCCCGCCGCCCTTTGAGAAGGTCAAAGGCGATTTTCGCAAGGGGATATAACTCTCCAATCGAAAAGGATTTGACCAGATTGACTGCATCGATAAGATCCCGGGATGATTCGGGAAACTTCATCAACTCCTGAGAACCATTCGAATCTACGAAGTGGACACCTTTGGTAAATGGTTTTAGGTTGATTTTAGAGGGATCAACAATTCTGCGAAAGTCAGGATATGAATCTATTAGGATTTGAAAGCCGCGATCTAAGTAAAAACCCTCTACTGAATCTGTGGCTACAATTCCTCCGATCCGGTCGCTTGCCTCGAAGATCGAGATATCGAAGCCATTTTGTTTGAGGTAGAAGCCGGCAGACAGCCCAGCCAAACCACCTCCAACGATTGAAATCTTTTTACTGATCACACTCAAACATCCTAAATTTACTCTTGGCTCTATTTCTGGTTCTTTTAAGAGGTTAGCCTAGGGTGGGAAAATGCCTTTTTGACACTCGAGTCAACAGAGAGTAATTCTCTCATGAGCTAGAGACGCTAATCCAAAAGGCGACACTGGGCCAAGAAAATATCCCATATTCTTTTGTGGCGAGATTGAATTGTCGATGTAATTATTGATGTGAGTGCCTAGGGGTGCTTTTGGTCTTCCAAGGTTTAGCCTGAATCCACAGAAATGGACCAGCTTGAGCCCCTCGGTGTGAATCCAAGTCGGTTTTTTGGAACTGATTTAGGTTTGACGGAGGGTCTATGGCTTAAATCTGGTTTCAGAGTGCCAAATATGACCTATTCGCTTTGTGATTGAGCCTTTTTGGTCATTTTTGAGATTCTGAAATCTCATTTTGGCCATAGTGACCTAATCACTTGTCTTCTAGAGCAGTTCCTTCAAGTAATATTCAGTGTGTTAGGTAACCAGATGTTCAGGTGATGGCGATCTCAAACTTTCTGATCCGATCAAGAGCCTCTAAGAACTTATCCTTATAGTGCCAGTGTTCTTCAAGATGGAGTATTACTTTTCTAGCTGAACGAGTGATATGTCCTGCGATCTGAAAGTAACACCGTCGAAGCTTTGGTGTGGTGATAACAGTTTCTGCAATAGCACCTATTCGTGCCAGGTTGTGTGCAGTGAACCGTGCCAGGTTGTGTGCAATTGCACAAATGGCTAATTAGACCAGAGCCAACCAAACGGCATTAGCCCTTCTTTCGCAGATTTCCCGAAAAATCGCCCCAATTGGTCCCTTTTGAGGGGATTTTGGGCGATTTTCGACTTGGGCGATTTATAGATGCCCTGGTAGATGGGTATTAGGTCTTTTTGGGTCGCGAATGTAGTGTCCTAATTTTTGAGTAGTTTTGATTATGACTTGCATTAGCTCTGACATGGTGCTATTGTCTTGTTGTGTTTATCCGTGAAACTCCAACAGTTAATAAAAAGACCGGCGTTAGCTACAGTAAGTACCAACTCGTTGAGTCCTACCGCTGTGAAAAAGGTCCCCGTCAACGTATAGTAATGACCTTGACCGAACTGGACCTGGATAAGTCATTGTGGCCAGCTCTGGCCAATGCTATAGCCCAGAGACTCTCTGGAGTAACCTCACTCTTTGAATCAGATCCTATTATTGCCAGATACGTCGATCTGGCAATCACTAAGTATGCAATTCGTTCCGAAGTTGCAGCCGCTAAAGAAACAAGAACTACTGAGGCTGACCTTGAGATGGTGGATCTCTCTAGTGCTAAGACTATCAATAGTAGAAGTATCGGTCCAGAACTCATAGGAAACTCGTTCTATGAAGCTCTTAGCTTCGATAAGATCCTAGAGAGTGCAGGTCTATCGGGTGAATCCCTTGGTATTGCC
>NZ_JXYS01000105.1 GCF_000949295.1 Acidithrix ferrooxidans | reverse complement strand
GCCATTCCACCTGATAAAGCTGGCCAACACTCGCCTTGATGAGGTGAGAAGAAGGGGTACAACAGAACATCCTTGGTCACAGAGGCAGGGGTGGGGATCCCCTCTATCGCATCCGGCGACTCCTGACTATGGCCAAGGAGAGACTCACCGAGGGTGCCAACGCCAAACTTACTCACCTACTTGAACTAGGTGACCCAGACAACGAGGTAGCTACCGCATGGAGAGCCAAGGAGTCCTTACGAGAGCTCTATACCTATCGTGACCCAAAACTCGCTAGTGACCACCTCGATGCTCTTATCAGTGACTTCACCGACAACCAACGACCCCCCGAGGTCCAACTACTTGGGAGAACCTTGAAAAGCTGGCATGATGAGATCCTGGCCTGGCACACGTCCTTCGTGACCAATGGACCGACAGAGTCGATGAACAACCTCATTAAGCGGATTAAGCGCATCGCCTTTGGGATGACGAACTTTGCGAACTTTAGAATCAGAGCGCTCTTGGCGGCTGGTAAGCCTGACTGGTCACTACTAGCTACTGTTACCCCGGTGACAACGCAGATCTCTAGCGCACTTGGTTCGTAACAGGAACCAACCAACCCAATAAGTAAGACACCAGGGAGAACCCCCTTGGCCCCTCTTACCCGTTCACGGGTTGTGTAGCCTAGACCTCTCCGAATGACGGCTTCAATCTGGCCAATCACCTCAGAACGCTCAATAACTTGCCGATTCCTGGTCGATCTTGGTACCGGAATACCGCTTATTTCCGAAGATCCCTAATTCTCGTTGGGTAATGTCTGTTGCTACTTTTATGACGCCAATTAATGTGCCATCTAGATCAACAACGGGCATGTAGGTAGCTTCGAGGTAGATGCTTGATCCAGATTTAGTTACCCGTTCGATCTTGTCAGAGAAGAAAATTCCATCATTTAGGCGCCGCCACAGTTCCTTGTAGTCACTTGAAGAGGCGAAATGTCGCGTGCATAGTTCACTATGATGACGGCCGATTAGGTCTGATATCTCATAATTGACAGCATTGGCGAATAGTCGATTTACCCATAGAACATTGCCTCTCGTATCAAAGGCGATCATGGCCATATGTTTTTCCAACGCCGCGAGAGCCACCTCGGGACTAAATACACTTCCTAGCGAACTAGAAGTGGCGCCGCCTTTACTTTGCAGAAAAGGTTCCCTCGTGGGGACTTCAGTTAAAGACACCCCGTCTCCTCTCGAATTTTCCTAATGTAAAGATGCCAGCTCGTTTTGAAGCTCGATAGTATTTATTTTTAGACCAAAAATAAGCATTTCTCTTGAGCTTTCTTCGAGCAAAATAATTTTGGTTAGGCAAATCTACTTTGTATCATTTCGTCAATTCGACGGCATTTTATTAGAGATATTTTCGAGATTTGAATAATTATTTTCAGAAGAGGGCTCAACGTGATAAATATGACTCCTATTCTGATCTTTAACAGCTGACTCGCGATAGTCGCGGATTCAAATCTACCTTCGCGACTATGGTTCGATCCAAGCCTCAGCTCTGGGGCAATACGGCGCAGACAGATAACAACGACCATCACGTGGGAACTTTCTGTGGGCCCTTTTTTAGGTATTCTTAAAATAAGGGGGTGTGGCGCTGGCCTTTATGTATGGGTGATCGTTTGGTGATGGGTCCTAAGCGACAAATGCGCTCAATCCAAAACTGGTGGGCAAAGCAAGATTCGAATGATGGATGCAGTTCGTCAGATCTTTTTTTTGGAGATTTTCGATGCGTCAATTTGACTGCTTTTTAGCCAATCTTTAGTGGACAATAATTTGAATCGGCTTCTCTGTGGTGAATTGTTGGTTTTGGAGTCCGCTTTATTTGCTTGGATGATCGTAGATTTTTTCGTTTTAAAAGCTGCGCTGTTGACAATCGGAGATTTTTATTCTTCGAGTGGCTTGACGATGTTACTTAGTGGTAACATAGTAAGTGGATTTATAGATACTTTATGTTGTGAGGTCTAAATGGGCGATTTTTCCCTAAAACTAAATGAAGACCAGATTTCGATTCAGAAATGGGTCCATGATTTTGCCGAAAATGTTATTCGACCGGCTGCCCAGGAGTGGGATGAGCGCGAGGAGACTCCGTGGCCCATCATTCAAGAGGCGGCTAATGCTGGATTGTACTCTTTTGATTTTTTGGCGACATGTTATGGAGACAAGACGGGGCTGATGCTTGCGTTGGTAAACGAGGAGATGTCCTGGGGTGATGCCGGAATTGCTCTAGCGATCTTTGGGTCTACATTGGGTGTGGCTGGGATCATGGCCAATGGCACGCCAGAACAGATAGGCGAATGGGTTCCGCAGTGTTTTGGGACTCCGGAAAAGCCACAACTGGCCGCTTTTGCGGTTACCGAGCCAGACGCAGGTTCTGATGTATCGTCGCTTCGAACACGTGCAACCTACAACGAAGCCAACGACACCTGGACCGTAAACGGTACCAAGACTTGGATTACCAACGGAGGCATAGCTGATATTCATGTAGTTGTGGCTACTGTAGATCCAACTCTTGGCTCTCGAGGCCAGGCTTCTTTTGTAATACCACCGAAAACTCCAGGTCTTTCGATGGGTCAGAAATTTAAAAAGATGGGAATTCGAGCTTCACATACGGCTGAAGTTATCCTCGATAATGTCACGATTCCCTCGTCGATGCTACTTGGAGGAAAAGAGAAACTTGACGAGCGTCTCGCTCGAGCACGTGAAGGTAAGAGATCTTCTTCCCAGGCGGCAATGGCTACTTTTGAGGCATCCAGGCCAATGGTGGGTGCACAAGCGGTGGGAATTGCCCGAGCTGCCTATGAGTACTCGCTCGATTACGCCAAGGAACGCAAGCAATTTGGTAAGGCGATCATTGAGAATCAAGGTATCGCCTTTAAGCTCGCAGATATGGCTATGCGAGTGGAGGCCTCTCGTCTATTGGTTTGGAGAGCTGCAAATATGGCAGCGACACATGTTCCCTTTACTAAAGGTGAGGGATCAATGTCCAAACTCTATGCGGGTGAGACAGCCGTTTGGGTTACTGAACAGGCTATTCAAATCTTAGGCGGTTATGGTTACGTTAGAGAGTACCCAGTTGAGCGCTGGCACCGAGATTCGAAGATCTATACGATCTTTGAGGGTACAAGTGAGATTCAGCGGCTGATAATTTCAAGAGCAATTTCGGGTGTAACCATCCGCTAGGCCTCGCTCTTCTAGAGTATCTGCAATGGCTCCGCTGTTGTGGAGATTTTAGGTGTGAACCTGAGGTTTCTTTCGCGCTAGGACTGCTTTTTTCTTTGTCTTTGCAATTAGGAAAAATAATCGATAATTCGCGCCGCTCATCTTGGCTCTTTGTAGTTATGAGCGGCGCGTAATATTTAAGGTTTACCATATGGCGACGGTGATCTTTGGTGGGGAAATTTAACTATTGAGTGCTTTTAGCTGTCATTCCCTGGCTCTCGCTGGATACCCCTTAGTCCAGCCCAGGCAAGTTCTGCCACTCGCGTAGCCCACATTGGTCCATTGGTATCAGTAAATGAAGTTACGCCGGGGTCACTTGTCTCAATCTCACGAAGCCATCGCCGCACTGTTCCTTCGGCTAGCGAGATAACTCCAAGCGCTAGGAAGCGACGGTGAGCCTCAGAGATGTCTGCATCTATCTGGCTGGTGACGAGGTCTGATATTTCATTTTCAATTCTAGATATTTCCATTTGAAATTCGACATCTAGACGCTGGCCTGAGCCAAAGAGTAGCTCGTATCCGGCTCTGTTATCATGAGCGAACTGAAAGTAACTCATATACCCACGCGACACTCGCTCGTGTACCGTCTTAGCGCCGGTGGTAGCGTCTCTAATAACATTGCAGAGTTCTATGCCGACAAGATTTAAAAGCTCAAGATATAGTGCGCGTTTTGAGGCAAAGTGTTGGTAGATAACGGGTTTCGTTATTCCAGCTGAGGTTGCGATCTCTTGCATCGATGTCGCATGAAAGCCCTTTTGCGAAAAGTGCCATAGGGCGTGTTTTAGAAGCAGTCGCTTTCTTTGGTCTCCAGGCAACCTTAATTGTCGCTCTGAATTCTGATCTACAACTTCATGGATCTTAGATTCCAAATGGACCTTCTAGTTGGTTGGGGATGATTGGAAATACATACCTTCTATATAAATTACCATGCGGTAGCTTAGCGCCTTCAATTTGAGTCAAGGATCCTTGGGCTGAGATCGTGCTTTTGATAAATTGTAAGATGTCTGAAATAAACGTCACTGTGATTAGTTGATTTAAAGCTTGCTTTTGTTGCTTGATGAACAATTGCTTGGGATATTCCGGCGGTTGACTACTATTTTAATCCACAAATGACATGGGACTACTGGAGCTAGAGAAATGATGATGACGGTCGATTCCGTGGGCCAAGAGCGACGTTTTTTTGCGAGCTCCCTTAGTGGGAGACGACCTGGCAAATGCGACTTGCTTAGATCTCGGTAGGTATTGTTTGTAGTTTGGCGTTATTTGTCGCTTGATTAGTTATAGAGTTTGGAAACAGTCGATTTTCTGCACCGCTTGAAATGGCGGGTATGGCAAGACCAGTCATTTTTATGCCAAAGTTTCTAGGTTTCTTTTCTCTTAGCGGTCGGAGATCTTGCTAGCGTTGAGATCCAGGATGATTGTCCTCGGGGAGTTCCAACTCCTGTTTGTCTCATCAAGCATTCTTCTTTGTGCTCTTTCGATACCACCTTGGGAGTTTAGAGTTGTGGAGATTGAAATGCCATCGCCAGACGCTATTCATTGTCTTGGATATCACAAAGGGATAGCCAGGACAATGATTAAATAACCGCTAGATCTATCAGTTGCCCATAAGGTCTAGGACAGGGTTAGCATAGTGCTAGTAATGGACTATGGCGTTTAGGTTCACGCCCATCTCGCGAGGCTAATGCGATTGGGACGAAAGTCGCAGTATCGGCTCAATGCTGTACTTTAACTATCTTTGCATACATCCCAGCTAGCAGTTACGTGCCTCAGGGCGAATGATATTTGCGACGTTGCCCTAGGGAGATCCCCGCGCGAGCACTTACAATCATCGACATCGCCCCAGAAACCACCTTGGTGAGTTATCGATGGCTTATCGAGTGAGCTTTTTGTACTTCATCCGATGAGGTCGATCCGCGTCGATGCCAAGGCGTCGGTGGTGATCGGCTTCATAGTCCGAGAAGTTTCCTTCAAACCAGCGGACCTCTGCTTCTCCCTCAAAGGCAAGTATGTGTGTCGCAACCCGATCCAAGAACCATCGATCGTGACTGATCACCACTGCACAGCCAGGAAAAGTCAGTAGGCCATCTTCAAGTGCCCGGAGCGTGTCGACGTCGAGATCATTCGTTGGTTCGTCTAAAAGGAGTAAGTTTCCACCAGTTCGCAGTACCTTGGCGAGTTGTACCCGGTTTCGTTCTCCACCAGAGATCTCCCCGACACGCTTTTGCTGTGAACTTCCTTTGAAGCCAAAGCTCGCCACGTAGGCCCGTGCATGGATCTCTCTGCTTCCCACTATGATTCGCTCGATGCCGCCCGTGATTTCGTCAAAGACGGTTGCCGCCGGGTTAAGCGTGTCCCTTGATTGGTCGAGATAGGCAAGAGCCACTGTTGCGCCAACTTCGATTGTACCGCTGTCAGGTTGTTCTAGGCCAACCACCAATTTGAACAGTGTCGTCTTCCCTGCACCATTCGGACCTATGACACCAACAATTCCCCCTGGTGGGAGGCGAAACTCAAGGTCTTCGATGAGCAAGCGGTCGCCGAATCCTTTGGTGAGCCCGCTTGCGTTGACCACGTTGTCGCCCAAGCGGGGTCCTGGTGGAATTGCGATCTCCAAGACATCGCCTCGTCGATCTGCTGCTTCGGCCTCTGCCACCAGCTCATTAAAGGCGTTGACTCTAGCTTTACCCTTGCTCTGGCGGGCTCGAGGTGACATTCGAATCCACTCGAGTTCACGAGCGAGCGCTGCCTGACGTGCCCGATCCGTTTTTTCCTCAGAGGCGAGGCGCGCCTGTTTTTGCTCAAGCCATGAGGAGTAATTTCCTTCCCAGGGGATGCCTCGACCACGATCGAGTTCAAGGATCCAAGAAGCAACGTTGTCGAGAAAGTATCGGTCGTGCGTGATGGCGATCACTGTGCCGCTATAGTCCTGCAGCGTCCGCTCCAACCATGCTACTGACTCAGCATCGAGATGGTTCGTTGGCTCGTCTAAAAGGAGGAGGTCAGGCTTTGCCAGAAGTAATCGGCAAAGGGCAACTCGACGTCGCTCTCCTCCAGAGAGGGTTGTTACGTCGGCATCCGGTGGCGGGAGACGGAGTGCATCCATGGCGACTTCGAGAGTGCGTTCAAGATCCCAGCCTTGTAATGCGTCAATTCTGGTCTGAAGATCACCCTGTTCGGCCAGCAGAGAATCGAAATCCGCCTCTGGATCAGAAAATGCTTCACATACATCATTGAATCTGGCCAAGAGATCCAGCTGCTCTTTTAGGACTTCTGCGACATTGCCCGCGACGTCCTTTGTTGGGTCAAGGAGCGGTTCTTGGGGGAGGTAGCCTACGGTGAACCCGGGAGTGAGTCGGGCCTCACCGCTGTAACCGTCGTCTAGTCCAGCCATTATTCGAAGGAGTGAGGACTTGCCTGATCCGTTCGCTCCGATTACGCCAATCTTTGCTCCTGGGTAGAACGATAGATTGATGTCCTTGAGGACCTCGCGATCGGGTTGGTAGAAGCGACCGAGATTGCGAGTAGTAAAGATATGTTGAGCAACCATGACCTCTAGTCTCACCTGTGAGCAGTGATTTTCCTTCACTTCGAACAAATTTTTTCCATAAATGAGTCGCATCGACATATCCGTATGTCTATTTGTCCGCAGATAAGGCCAAAGCGCCACCCTTGAGTAACTGCAAAGTCCGTCACGGACCTTGCAGGAAAGGCATTTCATCAGGGTCTTCCTCCGTGTGGAGTACCCGACCTCGATGAACCATTCGTTGCGCCGCTCCAAAATCCCTACGCATGCGTATGTACTCTTTTTCTTTTCGCTCTGGCCGGTCTAGTACTTTGCGTCTTATCCATAGATGCCGAACAAAGACGAATCGATGGTTGCCCATCTCCCATGGACATCTTGCGCTGTCGTGGTTTACTTTGAGATCTTCTGTGGATTGTAGCCGTAGTATCCACTTGGATACTACGGACTTCCGGTTCGCCTTGGAACTTCTTAGCGAGAATCTTTCTCACTTGTAACTATTCAGGAGGGCTGGGCAATAGTGGTGTTGGCAGTACAGCTAGAAAGTTATCCCTACTTTCGACGTGCGTCATGAATGAAAGAGGTTGTAAATCATGTAGAAGCTGATAACAATCACACTGCAATGCTACATAGATGATGGAGGTAGGCCCTCCGGGATCGCCTTTTGGGAGGAGATTCCAAACCACCGTACGGGGCATTAGCTAAAGACTGTTGTCCAAAGCGGTACTAAAAAAGTTAGAGCAATGACTCTTTCAGGTATGAGTTAAGAAGACGAGTGAAAACAAACCACTGACGAAGCGTTCGAAATTGGTATGGATGATGTCGAAACCGAGGGACGTCGAACTTTCGGGACAACTTGGAGACTAACCCAATTAGTGCTCCTTGGGCATCCGGCGTGTAGGTGGCGTGAGCTTAACATCAGGCGTTTATGTGGAACATGAGAACCCAGTCCTAGACGTTCTTGGCTAAGCCCACATGGGCTAAGCCCAAAGATGAGGAAAAACCTACAAGTTGCAGATCAACAAGAGGGAAAGTACCAAATGCCTATGGATTGGGGGTCGGACCATCCCCGTAGTAGCTACGAAGTCCTTGTAATGAGGAT
>NZ_JXYS01000104.1 GCF_000949295.1 Acidithrix ferrooxidans | reverse complement strand
GTTATCCTTGGCGTATCGTATTCCTCGTTCTACTTTGCCCTTTGTCTGGGGTCTTCTCACTGGAGCTAACTTGATTGATATACCTAAATATTTAGCCAAGTCGCTCGTGTGACTATTTAGGTCCCATCCTTGAGTGGTTGAGCCACCAAGGACAACTGTTTTCATGTGATCGGTAAGAAATGCATCGGTTATGCCACCAAAGTAATAAAGAGCATTGATCAAACAGGTAGAAAAGCCATAGATGTCAGCTGTTAGGGCAAACTCTAGATAGACCCTTTAGCTATAACCCATTGTCACCATAAGTCCAGCGATGTTTCTCCTTGTTCCTCGGTGATCGTCATAACCAAAGAGTCCCCAATCAAGTTGAATCTGAGCTCCCGGTTTGCTTTCATAGCGAATGGTCGCCTTGGCGTGAGGTCGAATATTTGGTTTGATAGATTTTACGTAATTACGGATCGTCGTTTCTTTAGAGCTATAGCCCAAAGGTTCTATTCGAGAGAGTATCGCTGGAGCACTGATCAATCCGTCTTTGACAAAACCATCAATCATCTCCTTATAGAGGACCTAAGTTTTGATCCCCTAGGCGCTCTAGGTGGTTTAGTTTCGCACATTGCTCCATCACGAACGTACTTAGCTACAGTATTCCTAGATACACCGGCAAGTTTAGATATTTCGTGATAGCTGTGTCCTTGTGATCTTAATTCAATTAAATTCATTAATGTCCTGCCCTTGAAGCATTTGATTGCACCTGGGTGGTTTTGAATGTTCCACAGACAAGTCTTACTGGAGGGTGGGTCAATTTAATGTTGGCGATCCTGGGTCAATTTAATGTTGCTGGCAACAAAGAAGGACATGTCGGCGCGCGTTGCATTGTTGCGCATGGACAGAGACGGACTCATCACCTTGCCTAAGCCACTGCATGGCAACGGCAACGGCCGCATCACCCGCTACGCAGAGCCAATCGCTGAGCTACCCTTTGCCTATCCTGAATCGCTCGACGATCTCTGTCCAATCAAGTTCGCCATAGCAGATACCAAAGCCCAAAAGCAGCGCTGGCGAAACCTCATTGCAAGCTACCACTACCTCGGCTACACCACCTTTGCCGGTGCTGAGGGGCGCTATCTCATCGAGAGCTCCTCTGGAACTATCGCTGCGATCGGCTTCGCTGCCTCGCCATGGAGCTGCGCACCACGCGATAACTATATCGGCTGGGACAAAGCGACCCGCGAAGCACGGCTGCACCTTGTGGTTGGCAACGCGAGGTTTCTCATTCTTCCTCAGGTACGTGTTGTGAACCTCGCCTCATACATCCTCTCCCGTGTCGCTCGCCGCCTCCCTGGCGACTGGCAACTCGCCTACGGGTACCAACCTGTACTCTTGGAGACCTTCGTGGAGTCTGCCAGGTTCACCGGAGCGAGCTACAAGGCGGCGAACTGGATCCGTGTCGGGCAAACCAAAGGTCGGGGCAAACTTGATCGCTACAACCAATACGCTCTCTCTGTCAAGGACGTCTATCTCTACCCGCTGCACCGTAACTATCGGAGCATCCTTGATTCACCCGAGTGAAAACGCAACAGGATATCAGATTGGCCCGGGAGGTCACTCTCTAACGGGTTGGCCGAATGTTTACGATTTTTGATCATCTGAAAGCTTTATTGGATAAGCCCTTGTCGCTGGAGGGCTGCCTCGATGGTTTTATCTTTTGAGAGACCGAACGGACGTAGATATTCATCCGTCATTGATGATAGATTTATGCTTGGCACTAGTCCAACAAGTTCCGATGAGCTAATTTTTGTCAATTTGGCGACGGCGCGATAGAATTCGATTGGTCCAAAATCGAGTGGCTCGATCAAATTGGCTGATATTTGAGTGGATCCTCCAACTTCCAGGGCAAGAGTACGAACATATTTGGATCGAAGCTGGGCGGCAATCGATTTTGCGCTTTCTAAAGTCTCTTCAACTATGAGATTGTAGGCTACAAGCAGTCCTCTCTCACCAACTGCCACTGCCCCAGATCGCTGAACCTTTGAGAGGTCACCTATGTCGGGTGCTTGTCCGGCGTTGAAGTCGGATCGTAGTCGAGGAAGCGTTCGGCCTGTTCCATACAGATATGATGGCACCGAAAGCTCTTCCCACAACCAAGTTGCAAAGAGGTCTCGAGCTTGTCTTGCATCGTCCTCCGTGCATTTTGATATCCCAAGGTCCAGATTCAACCAGACGAACGGTACTACATCTAGACTGCCAATTCGCGGATGTACGCCGTGATGACTTGCAATATCTATCTTTTCGATTGTTTTAATTGCTAGAGACCTAAGGTCGTCGCGAAGTGTTCTACCATAAAGGCTAAATACTGATCGATTGTGATAAGGATCGGAGTGGAGATCTAAAAGGGACGTACCACTAGCGACTGCTATCTCATCAATTACGTTTTGTCGCTGACCTTCGGAGACGTTTGCAACAACCTCTAAGCCGAAAAAGCTAGACGAATCAATCGACACGATAACTTATAGATCTCGAAGTGACTGTTTAGAGCGTAGATGGACTCTTCTTTGTCTGGCGATTCTACGACGAGATCTTTCTGATTCTCCGCCCCAAACTCCGTGGTCTACATGATTTTCAATTGCGTAGTCCAGGCAAATGTCTAACACTGGGCATCCTTCGCAAATGCGCTTTGCGACTTCAACTCCTGCGCCATCTGTTGGAAAAAATAGGTCTGGTGGCAGATTTCTGCAATTGCCATTTCCCATCCAAGAGGTATCCCTCAAGCCGCTCACCCCACCTCTTTGCCTAGTGTTCTTTGTCGAACTCATCATGGCGTGAAAGCCATGATAGTAGGATCATTTTAAGTATCGGATCACCTCTAGTTAAAATAAATAATGCTAAGAAGCACCAAAGTATTCCTTTTTGATTATATGATACGATTATATGATTTTAAGTCTTGTAAATTATCCCCGTTAGCAACCCCTGTGTAATTTTTAGATCGATTTGTTTATTTGGCTTGTTCTTCTAACTCTAAGATTACTGCTAAACCAGATCATTCTGAGGGTAATTCCGCTACATTTAGTGATCGTATCGCTATTCCCTTGTGGTTGTAGGATCTAGGATGCTAACTCTTTTTGAATGGTCCAAATCTTGATTGGACCGCACGTTTGTTGTTTTTCTTCAAATCTTGCTCGACAAGCGTGAAGTTCGCCAGATGCTAGTTCGCAGTTTTCTGGTACGCCCGCATATAAACGTTTATTATGCCTGTGGCTATTGCTCTTGGTTGCTCGATCATTGACTTGGAGTTAGTGCTTTTATGGTTGCGTCACGGCTATGCCTCCCTTGCCACGAGATGGGGCGTCTCTGAGATTTTGGAGCCCAAAGAGAGTTGCTATTCTTGTAATATCTAGCCTCTATTGCTAAGGCATCAGGGCTAATAACATCTTGTTCTTTTTTAACCACTTATGTTTTAATCTAAAAGGCGTGAATTTTGGTGGCATTATTCCTTTTCTGATTTTGAGTAGTTGATCATAAACTCAATGGCAGGAAATATTGTCTCTAAAAACGGGGCCACCTCGTCAAGCTAACTGGGGCCAATTTACTGCTGAGCTTCCACTCCAGGATGTAAAGGACTCTTCAGCCTCGTGGCGTCATGGCAATTTTCATTCAAAAATAGATACTCCAATTGCCAATGTTGGCAGCTATCGGCTATGCAAATAGCGAAGCCTTTATGATCAACGCAACGCGCGGAGCAAACAACCACAGGATAAGGTCCTGCTAAGATTTTGCAACTTGGTCCTGGTGGGCCTCGACCAAGTTGGCCAAAAAAGACTTCCTTGGTCAATCTTCATACCAAGAATGACCGAGGTTAGCAATGCAACAATGCTAGTCATTTACCTGCCCAGTGGTGGAAACCCAGTGGGCAGAAGCATCTAAGCCCTAAGGAATATGCCTGGGATCCTTGACTCGTTGGATCCAATGCTAAAGGACAATCTGTTTCCATGGGCACTCCACATAAAGACCAAACGTAGCCCTTGTCGGCTTATTTCTGGGATCGATGCCTGGCACCTCTTGGGGTAATAACACCGGAGAGCAATAATGGTGGCGCTTTGATACTTCCGCGATCTGGCTTTTATTGCACTATTTCCTACTGTCTAGTCTTGCGGCGAACTGGGTGATTGTCCATGGCTCAACTTCTGTGGCGTCCAATAGACGCTTAGTTCGGTCGAGATGAGAATCTCTTTGGTTTGGAACTGTGGGGCTGGATCTATGTGAATGTGTTCAAGCTTGGCGTATTCTTGGGATCGTTGCGAGATTTCCGCCGTCGCGGCCTAGATTGTTATTTGAAGATTCCTAAGTGTTCAAGTCAGGTTGTCTATTATGTCGTATGTGGAAAATGAGATTGACTCTCCGCCTC
This sequence comes from Acidithrix ferrooxidans, assembly GCF_000949295.1. GTDB lineage: Bacteria > Actinomycetota > Acidimicrobiia > Acidimicrobiales > Acidimicrobiaceae > Acidithrix > Acidithrix ferrooxidans. The sequence continues at coordinate 24,813 of NZ_JXYS01000104.1, read as the reverse complement.
TGGCGAGTGCTCGAATAGTTTATCTAGGTCCCGTTGCGCCGCACTGGGAGGTCTATCACACGGGTGGAGAGCGCAAGGTCGTTGATCTTTTCCGACAAAGAGTTTTGGCTAGATTGATGCTACTTCCGCCGCACGACCCCCAATTTAAGAGAAATCGTGAACGAATCGTCAAGGACTCTGAGATCGAGAGGGTTACTCTTGTCTGGGATCTCGGAACCGGTGACGATTAGTTCACAACTTAATAAAGTGCTTAGAGCTTTTTGGTCAGAATCGCCATAATTTTGGATTTTTTGGCTGGCTGAGTTATTGTTATTTCTGCGGTGATTGGATCGGAGGCGATCTCGTTCTTCCTCCGACTTCCGCGTCGACCCTTTGAATGTGACGATGAATCTATATTGGCGTTGGTGCTAAAGAGGTCGTCGTCGCCTCTCGACCATGGGATCGGATGGGCCTGGTTCGACTCCTTGGCTACTCTTTTCGAATCTAACTCCATGGTATTCCCAAAGATATTATTTTTTGTTTCGAGGTCTTTGAAGAATCCTTCTTCGTTGCCACGCGATTCGTCTGAAGGATTTCCTGGACTTGCTGTTATCGGAGCTGATTTGGCTCTGTCTACCACTGAATGTTCGGCTGAGTTCGAAGGTGCTTTTCCTCGACCTACGCGTGAGGAGAAGCCGGTGATTTCGGAACTGTGAGGCGAGATTGCACTACTGACGCCGAAGGTAATGATTTGCCTTTGTTTGGGTGGTTGTACCGTATCGTTGGCATTATTCGTGCCTACTTTTAACTTTATCGAACTCGTGGGCATATGATCGTTGCCTAGCCCATCAGAATCGCTTTCTATAGAATTGCCGTCTTCCTCTGGATCCATTACTTCGAAGTATGATTTTCGAACGGACGTCTCAGGATTCGCAAATAGCGCCGTACGTCTTAGCGCATTGAATGCATCCGCGCTTATTCCAGGAGTTCGTTTACGACCTTCGTCGGTTCCTTTTGATGGGTAGGGATCTACGTAAGATCTTGCGCCCATGAAACGCCGCTCTGCTCCGCTCTTGCCGAAGGTACCTGCTTCTGAAGGCACTTCTCTTGCAAGAGGTTGCTCTTCAACCGGGTCAACTTTCGAAGACGCGTCCCCTTTGAAGACATATTCGGCTTCTTCGCCAGTGAATGGATTCTGGTAGTGAAAGTTGTACGATGGTTCGGGGTTGAATGGTATCTCTATGAATTCGTCGTCGTTGCTCGGGATATGATCGAGATCGATCGACTCTGATTTGATTCCCTCACTGACGAAGGTATCAAGTTTGGGAATTACTTTTGGATCTGAAGGCTCTTCATCTTCGTTGAAGTATCCATAACCTTTCCCACTTTCCAATGGGTCTAAATTGGCGATCTTCAATAGAGCTGCTTCGAAACCCTCGTAATCATTTTTTAAAGATTGAGGATTCTCAATTGGTTCATTGAAGTCTTCGATAGCTTCCTTTGGGGATGCTTCGAAAGATGGATATTCGTATACTTGGTGAGATGAGAAGTAGTCGGCTAGAAACTCTTCATCTGGTGATTTTTCATTTGGCCACTCCATATCTCGCATATCGTCAAATAGTGATCTGGCCTTTACATGCAAATATTTGTTATTGACGTATCAAATATTTGCTGGAATATCAAAGCGTTTCGAGCCTCGCAAGCCAAAGTCCTGGTGCCTCGACCTCATTTGCGGTCGGAAATGCAATTGAGTCGTTCACGATCCTAGCGAGAGCTTCTTCGCCATTTCTCTCTAAAACTCCAAATATGAACTTATGTCCTAGTTCGTAAGTTCCCGCGTCAGCCCCGATGCCGAAGATTTTTTCGAATAGGTCCACACCCTGAGGACGATCAATTCTTTTCCGGCGAGTCGCCTCTGCCAAGGAATCGAAGGTGCCCAATAGGTGACGCGCCGCATTGGATGCGACATAATCTGCCAAACCAACTACTACAGCGATGACTGAACGGCTCTGTCTGATCAACCTTTCTTGCTCTTGGGAGAGTTCGATGTTCATGATTGCAGCTGGATTGGATGCTAGAGCCTCGATAGAGGAAGGGTCGCTGAGGTCCATCTCTCCGATCTGCTTTGACATCGTCTCTAATAGCTTCATTGAAGCACCAGTGTGAGCCTGGTTTATTGCGTAAAGCTTCTCTTTGATTGCTGGTTGTTTCATGATGGCGCCCATTGCAATTTGATTGAGCGATGTCCACATTGTCGCTTCGTCGATCTTTAGATTCCAGTCGGAAACAAAAGTATCCAGATTTTGAGTCAGAATAAAAATCTGGTTTCCGTCGATGGGCCATGTGACTTCGTAGCTAGCTAGGATTTCTTGCGAAAGATGGCCAAGCATAGATCCGACATTGACCCCGGTCATCATTGGCCCCATTAGGGTTGCCATTTGACCAAAAGGAAGTCCTGGTATCTCGATCTCTTGCATTGACTCGTCCTCAAAAGAGGCGGGTGTAGAGGTCTTTGACAGCTCTTCTGCTTGCGAGATGAGCTGTTGATAGCTTACCAAAACTTGTTGAACGTACTCAAGGCGTGAGACGCAGACGACACTTACATCATTGGTAAAGGCGATATCTGAGATCAAAGAGTTGGATGCCAATTCGCGCTTGGCGATTTCGAAGATGGATTCGGCTCGAATTCTTTGAACTGGATCTATATTTGCATCCCCTCCGTCTTGGGAGGATAGAGAAATCGCGAACTGACCTGCGACTGTTGAAGCCAAGTTGTTTTGACCGCCAATCACCTTCATTAGGTCTTTAAGTACTGTTTCGAACGGGTTATTCCCGAACGGATTATTGGTCATCTCTTACCCCGTTACTTGGCCGAACTGTGATTTATTTTGGCCCTGAAAAGTTCTAGTAATTTGATTTAATCATTGCAGTTGATGCTGACAGTCTGCTTTGAAAGCTATGAGCTAAAGCTTAGAAGAAGAATCGCATCACAACGGTTGATAGCTGAAATTAACTGATTCGCGTCCTTTACATTTATGGATGTTTGCCGACTGTTATAGTTATCGTTTCACGCTTTGACCCCATATAGAGCCCTAGCTTAACTTTGGTTCCTGGAGTTGTTGACTCAAGGATGCCTTGGAGTTGCGGAAGCGACGTTATCGCTAAGCCATTCAAGGAAGTGATATATGACCCGATGGCAATGTGAGCTAGTTGTGCTGGGGAATTTGGTGCGATTGATGTGACTTTTACGGCAGAGCCAGAACTCTTTGGAGCTGGGTTATTGGTAGTTAGTCCAGAGACACCAAGATAACCGTGACTTACTGCCTTGTGCTCTGCAACCATCGTCGTGATTCTTATCAATGAGGGCATTGGCGTGGCATAAATTATTACTTGGCGCTTTATTTTTTTAGTTGTTACGACTATCCCTACCGGATCGCCCTCTGGGTCGAGCACCAGCGATCCCAGGGTTACGTTCTGTGATTGAGTCGTAAGCTCGATGCTGTTTGGTATGTAGATCGATTTAGAGAGCGTTAATGGGGTTGACGTCGCTTTGACCTCGGCCGTAATTACCTTATTTTTGGCGCCCTTTTGTTGAGGGGATATCAGCTCTTCGAGTGCTCCAACTGGCGGTAGATCTTTTGAGTATGGGGGAATGAAGTTGGGTGAGCTATTTGTCGACTGCAAAACTGCTGAATTGGTCAATGGATCAAGTGCGGTGACCGAGAGCATGGACCATTTGTTGCCCTTTCCTTTGACCAGAAGTTTTTCGTTGGTTTTGAGGGCTGCGGCAGATGTTACCAGGTAATGCGAGGAATTGACGAAAGTAGCAGCTTCCCAAAAACTTCCGCTGCTGGTCTTTATTGTTGTGACTGCTAAAGCTTCAATGGAAATTTTCTTAGAAAGTTCGCTTGGCAATACTACAGAACTGTAGGTGTTGGATGTCGGCTTTGGGACCTTGGGGGAGGCAGACGCCATTGAGGTTAGACCATATTGCGCTGAGGCTCCAAGAACTATCCCCACCAACAAAAGTACAATGACACTCGAAATTGGGAATCTATAAAGTCGATCTTTGAACCTACTCAGTTTTGATTGTCTTTTTGAAGTTAGATGCAGGAAGGAGATTTCGCTTGGATGCATCCAGATTCGATCGTCCGGGGGCAGAATCTCACCTCGGCCGAGTTCGTCGTCGCCGTCTTCCTCATTCCACTCCGGGTCATTTTCGTTGAATGCCATTTCAGGTAATAACGATAGCTGAGAGATGGCCGGAGATCAAAGCACCTAAGCACAAAAGTTGCTGTTGATGCCCAAAGTTTTCCTATTTTGACCATCTTTAACTCAGCGAAACTAAAGGTATGTACGTTAGGCTATAAAGGTAGGAATTCGCTAAGAAGCCAAGCGCGGAAAGAGTGATGATTGAACTCGTCAGATTTGATTGGCCCCGATGAATTTCAGGGCGAAACTATTTGGTTGAAGGTAGCGCGTAAGGCGCTTTCCTTTGACGATGTGATTTCGTTTTTGGGCGACGATCGCGCTGGCGGCGTCGTGCTTTTTTCCGGGAATGTTCGAAACCATTCAGAGGGACGTGATGGGGTTGACTCACTGGAGTACGAAGGATACGAAGAGCAGTTGGTACCTTCTTTTTTGAAGATTGCCAATGAGGCCATGTCGAGGTTTGAAGGCGTCCTAAAAGTCGCCATTCACCATCGCTTAGGTCTGTGTGCTTTAGGGGAATCCAGCGTTATTATTGGCGTGTCGAGCGAGCACCGAGAATCGGGATTTGTTGCTAGCAAATTTTGCATAGATACTTTGAAGCAGACTTCGCCGATTTGGAAGAAAGAACACTGGTCAAATGGTAGCGACTGGGCGCTTGGAGCGAATGTTGTTACGCAGTTCGAGGAGCTATAACTAAAGATGTCTAATTTACTGTATGTGCTTGTGCCAATAGCGGCAGTAGTCGTTATTGGGTTGCTTATTGCCTTAATTGAGCGAAAGCCAAAGAGTCCGACCTCGAGTATCGATAATTTTTCTGCGAGAATGGCGGTTATCTCCAATTTGAAGCCTACCGTTCAGGATCACAACGCCGATGAGAGGAAGCAGGCTGTCTAGGGCGGTCGCTCTCGATCTAGGAAGTTCGACTATTTCTTGGTGTGATACCTCTACGGACGAAGTCGTTTCAGAGCCCAATTTGATTATCTTTGATCAGAAAAAGGGCAAGATCGTTGAGATTGGTGAAGCTGCAGCTTCAATGCAGGGTCGGGTCGAGGGGAACCTCCGGGTCTCTCGACCGGTTAGAAATGGCCGAATTGAAGATGTCTCACTTGCGGAGCAGTATTTTAAGGCGATTTTACGGCGCGTGGGGCAACGCCACTTTTCAAAACCCACCATAGGCCTTTGTGCTCCGATCTTTATGACAGGTGCCGAAAAGCGCGTAATTGCCGCTGCTATGTCCAAGGCGGGTGCGAGCAATGTCATCTTTATAGATAGTCTTGTCTCTGCCGGTGTTGGCGCCAACTTGGAGATGCAGGGCCCCGTGGGCACAATGGTAGCCAGTGTCGGTGCGCAGACTACCTTTGCTGGCATCCTCTCTTTGGGCGATGTCGTGGAATCTAGATCGGAACTTGTAGGTGGCGATAGCATCTCTGAAGATATTGCCCAATTTCTTCGAAATCGCTACAACGTCACAATGTTAAGTACGGACATTGAAGAGTTAAAGGTGTCTCTGCTCGACGTGGCTGCTAACGGCAGTGCTCTGATCGCCAAGATCATTGGAAGAGATGTTGATTCGGGCGAGGAGATCACTGTCCAAATGGGCGGCGAGGAGCTAGTTGATGCTGTTGACTCTACTATCTCTGCAATTTGTGACGTAGTCTTGGCGACACTTAAGGAAGCTCCTGCTGAGATCGCTAAAGATTTAGCGCTAACGGGCATTGCTCTTGTCGGTGGGTCAAGTCAAATAAAAGGACTTGAGTCGAGATTGGAAGCGCTAGCTGGCGTTCCGGTACGTCATGCTTCGGTGGTCGAGCGGGCAGTAGTTGTCGGAGCTGCGCGTATCCTAGGACAGGTTCCCTCTAAGTAATTTAGAGACCGACTTCGCTGTCTTGGGGCTGTGGCCTAAAGTTTCTTCAAATCGTAGTTCGGATTATTTTAAGTTACTGGCTCTCCCTTTGGTGGGGTTGACTGTCTAATGGCGGTAAATAGTCCTTTTGATGGGAGTGCCGATGCTTTACCTCAACGATTTGGAAAGAGAAAGACCCATCTTGTCTCTATTCAGCAATTGTGCCATCTTCGATTGCTAGTAGTTCTCTAGCAATAGTTGCAGTCTGCCAATCTCGGTCTTTGGAGAGCGTTCTTAGTCCCTGCGTAGCCCGTTCGGAGTCGTATCCGGCTAAAGCGATAGCCACTCGGCGACGAATTGGCGCCTTGTCGCTCATCGCCTGGAGAAATAGACTGAGAGACTCCTCGAGTGAGAAGTTTGCGAGCGCAGCGATAGCGGCTTCGCGACAGAGCGGGTCAGGGTGTTCGATTGCAATTTTTGAGATTATCTCAGCACAAGAAGGGTCACCGCGTTCTCCAAGTGCAAAGACGATTGCTTCAAGGACAATTAGATCTTTTTCTGCCTCTAGGCATTCCACTAGATTTACCCCAGGATGCCGGATCGCTTCGTTAGCTCCAAAAAGACGAACCTCAATAGCCGGATCGGCGAGGGCTCGAATAATGTCAATCTTGCTAATCCTATCCATGCGGACGAGTGCTGAGTAAGCCGCGGCGCGAATTCGACCATTTGAACTGTCAATGAGTCCTCTGGCGATCTTTTCATCGCATTGATATCCAGCCACTACCGCTTTAACCATATCCGACAATTCGGACTGATTCATGGGCTCGAGATGAGATAAAAGATCTTCTTTTTTGGAAGTCATTCAAAATCCTATATTGGGTCTACTGAGATCAAAGATCTTGTTTTAAAATCTGGCAAATTGAATCGACGACGTACCTAGGTTCGGTCACCTATGGGTTTTGGTTGATATCTGTGCTCTGATATTGGCAAATTTCAAGCGAAGCTCTAGGTCGATTATACCAAGGTGGCGGGTTGGGCGAGGATGGCCTTTTGTAACCCATGTTTTTTCTGGACCTCCAGTGTCATGTTATTTTTTGAATTTCTCTTTGAGATGATATGTGTTCTCTTGAGCCGAACTAGCTTCTGATTACGTTTGTTCAAAATCGCCCCTGAACAAATTTGATTGTGAGCGGCTGAGGTTGATCTCAGGTCACTTTTTTGTTGATAGCTAGAAACTTTTAGGCTACAGTGCCTAATTGTGACGGTCCGCAAAAGCTCAGAACGTCTAAAAAAGGGAATCACCCTTTACACATTGCCTTCTAGCGAAGCGCCTCAGCCCATGTGGAACTATTTGCCGCGTGGCTTGTGAATGAAAAGCACTGTGGCGATACAATTAACTTCGACGAGCTTCGGTTTTCAGTGCCAACCTTATATATTGCTTCAGCGGATTCACTTTTTTATCGACTATCTTGACTTTGCATGTAGTTTTGCAACCGAGGTTATTTTACTTTGGTGAAAAAGGCTGTTTGGTTTGAACGTGGGTAGTGGGTCATGAAAAATCAATTACGTGTAGTTGGGGTCATCGCTCTAGTGCTTAGCGTTATTTTGGTTGTGGGATTTTTGCCGATTTCGAGTTATTCTTTCTCGCCTGGCAATGCGATTGCCGTTGCCAATCAGATTCACATTGCGGCAGAGCCCGATTTGAATAAGCAGGGAAAAGTCTTGATGACGGATGTAATCCTAACTCAGCTAACCCCTATAACTTGGCTATTTGATCACTTCGATTCAACGATAAGTATCTATCCTGCGGCTGATATCTTCGGAGCCTCGAATCCCTCCAACCTAGCTACCCAGCAACTAGGCCAGATGATCGATTCTAAGACGGCTGCTGTTGTCGCGGCACTTTCTTTCGCTCACATAAAGTACTCTACGATCCTTGGAGCATCGGTGGTAGCCACTACGCCTAAGACCACGCCATCAATATTGCCGGGGGATTTGATCGTTGGTGTAAATGGCCAGAAGGAGACCACTCTCTCAGGAGTGGTCTCGGCTATTGTGGCTTCCGGGAAGAAGGTCAAGCTCACCATGGTTAGGGCTTCAACCCAAGTTGGGAATCCAAATACCTTGACAGTCGTTGGGGTAAAATATAAAGCTTCGGGTCGACAGATCTTGGGGATTTCGCTTCAAGCAGGTGAAGCGGTGAAGCTCCAGCGACCGGTTACGATTTCAACAGGACAGATAGGTGGACCATCAGCAGGTCTCGCATTTACTTTAGGTGTGCTTCAGGCAATGGGAGTTTTGCATATAAAGGCCGGAGGCGTCATTGCTGCCACTGGAACGATTGACCCAACTGGTGCCGTCGGTGATGTAGGTGGAGTTCGGCAAAAGACCATTGCGGTGGCTAGGGCTGGCGCGAAGGTCTTTTTAGTTCCACCACAAGAAGTAGCTGCGGCAAAATCTGACCACATCGCTGGATTGAAGATCGTTCCGGTCGCGACGCTTGCGCAAGCTCTACATTACTTATCGGTGGCCTCCTTGGCGACGGTTGCTCGCTGATCTTTGATCTATGACGATTATGTGATTCATATTTTCAGTGATCTTGGTCTTTGCTAGAAAATCTAGGTTCTGATTCTGATACAGCTTTGTGACAAGGACTGGCAATCACTTATCTTCTCAAGTAGTAATTTAAGTGGTCGGGTTTATTTTTTTAGATTTATCAACGACAGGTAATCATACAGATCTAGATACCTTGAATCAAATGACAGCTGAGTGCGATTTTGATGGTAAGGACCCTTGGTAAATGGTAACGTCGCATCTATAGCTGGCAAGTGACTTCTTGTCCACATTTGGAACTGTTGAATTTAGCTTAGTTTTGGACAGTCTTGGACAGTCAGAGCTTTATTTGTCGAGCTGGATGGGCTAGACGGGCTGCGACAAATTTCATTCCCACTCCCAAATACATATTGCTAGACCATGGCTCGGACTTCATTTGGCCTTGAGCTGATAGCCTGATGAATTTAGGGCGTAAATATCTAAAATTTTGCCCTATCTTTTTACTTTTGTGACTTAGGCTAAAGGCATTATGAGCGATTCCTCAAGTTTTAGTGGCCCAAAAGAACGTCTTTTACCAAATGAAGTCGTTTCCAAGTCGTTTGGGATTGCAAGGCGTGGCTTCAAGCCAGAAGAAGTTAATCGTTATCTCGCCCTTTTGGCGACTTACATTGCCGAACAGCATAAATTATTCGACGCTCTTTTGCTCGAAAAGAGAGATCTTGAAGATCGTTACAAAGTTGCAATGGCCAATCAGGGGGTTGCACCGAAGTTAGATATCTCCACTGTTACGGCTGCTTTAGGCGAAGAGGCAGGCGAGATTCTTCGTTCTGCGACTGCAGCTGCGGAGTCGATAAAGGCTCGAGCTAATGCGTATGCTGAAGATCTAAGGAAGCGCGCTGAGGACGATATCTCAAAGAGTAATGATTCACATCGCGATGAGCTCGCTAAAAGGCTAAAAGAGCATGAGGCCACTATAGATAGATTGACTCGTGATGCAAACGTGAAGATTACTGCCGAGGTTCAACGAGCCGAGGAAACGGCTCGTGAGTTGGTTGCTGATGCTCAGAACGAAGCGGCGCAAATGATTGCAAAAGCAAAAGCTGTCCGTGGCGAGGTGTACGAAGAGATCCGAGGTAGAACTCAAGACGCGAAAACTGAGTTATTGGAACTTGAAGAGCACAAAGAGTTGGTGGTCTCACTATTGAGCCAAGCCGCGCTCTCTATCCAGTCGTTGACGTCGTTGATGAACGGAGAGACTAGCTCTATCAATGATCCCTATTTGGTTGCACGACCGGATCCCCAAGGACCAACTGTTCAACCAGAAGGGGTCCCAGTTGTCGCACCAAGCGAAACGAACGATTCTTCGGCAACTAATTGGCGTCGCACAAAAGATCAAGCGCTTAGGGATAGTCTCTATACCATGGCAGGAGCCTCGAGTGATCCCGAAGGAGAGCCTTCTGGGGCTGAGAATGTCACTTTGAATTCCTCAACTATAAATGATTCAGATTTTGCTGATTTAGGGGCTCGGTCAGTCGATGGTGGCCGCAACGATGGTCGCGGGGCGCACTTTGTGGATCGCGAAGTTTCATCGGTTGAGATTGCGATCTCCGATCAAGATGAGATGCGGGCTAAATTGGGACAAGAGCGGTCGATCTCCGAACCCCGTGTTTCAGGTCCTTCTCGTGGACGAACTTCGTCCGCAGGTTTTCAGTCTCCGCCAAGACGAAGAGTGGTGGATGAACAAGATACCACAGAGGCGCGAGATCGGGGATCCTACGATTTTGCAGATGACTTTGAAACGGAGATAGTGATTATCCGTGATTCGGTTAGAACCTCCGATTCTAGAAATAGGGGAAATGCTCGAGGTGATAGAGCACCTGGTTTGCAGAGTTTGTCAAATGAAGATGCCTTGTATCCATCGACTAGTTATGTAGATTCAAACTTGGATTTGGAGACAGCCGACCAAGAGCGATCAACTCTAGATGGCAAAAGATTTGAAGCCCAGGTAGTTCCTTTGCCGCAGAGCCTAGGAGTTCTGGGTCGATCTTTGGATGATGTTGATTCTGCTAATGCGACAGTCGCTAGAATAATCGAGCGCAGCACACTTGGTGAAATCGACGAACTTCAATCGAGTCAACGTGAAGGTTTTGATGGTGACTTAGCTAAAGATCGAGTGAGCGATAAATCAAAGAAGCGCGACCACACGACAGTGGAAGACATCTTTGCGCGCCTTTTGGTTGATGATCCCGAGGAGAGTTCAACATCTCGAGTTAGGGATGGGTCGCTTTCCAAGCCAGATCTCAATACCACTATCAATCGTAAATCTGACCTTCAACGTCCACATTCGCTTGGGGACAGTGGGTCGTTGGGCGTGAAGCCAGCACAGATAGTGGAAGATGAAGGCAAGGTTGCCGGCGTTAAAGTCAAAGAGCCGCATCCTACTTTAGTGAGTGAAACCCCTCAGGGAACGAATGAACTCTTGGAGGATATCTCCGACAAGGAGCTTAGTCAAGGGGATTCTAAAGATGCCCACAGTCGAATAGACGGATTTATTGCTGTTGACAGTGTCTTGGACGACAAAACCGAAGGGCTTCTCAGCGATCCCAAGATCCATCTTTCTGTAGTCTTTCATGAGCTTTACCGCGATGCCTTTGCACCGATTCAAACTCAGATTGCCCGGCGGATAAAGCGAGTGCTTCAAGACGACCAGAATGAGCTCTTGGACAAGTTGAGAACTTCATCTTTACGAACCGCGGAGGACCTTGTGGGCAAATTGGACCATTTGACCTCAAGGTACTTTGAGGTATTAGGATCTTTTGTGATGCCGGTGATGAATGAGTCGCGCGATTTTTATTCGCTGATTGCTGAACGCTTGACCGGGGATCGAAATTCAATCGCCATTCTTACGGAGCCAAGCGATGAGATGTATATTATCGCTCGGGACCTGTCACGTGAACTAGCTGAAGAACTAATTGGCAGAATTGAGAGAGTATTGGCTAAAAGTGATCTCGATGAGGACATGGCTCTAGCCTCGCAGTTTGGTGCAGCATTTCGAGAGCTGAAGATTGACTACGTAGAGGCGCTGACCTCTGATTTGGTTTCGATCTATGTAAGCACCTGGTTGCTGACTCATACGAATGTCTCAAAAGTTCGTTGGATTAAGTCCATTCGTCCCGGTTGTTCGGACTGTGAGGATAATGAATTGGAGGGACCAATAGACGTAGGAGCGAATTTCCCCACTGGAACAAATGCTCCACCAGCACATATTGGTTGTGAATGTCTATTAGTCCCGGAATTCGCCTAGGGTATTTATGAAATGAAAAGACCACCTGACCTTCCAATTACCCGTAAGCGACTGACCAAGAGGCAAATGATTGCTCTTATTGTTGCAGTCGTAATAATCGCTGTGGTGCTTTCCCTGAGGGGAATAGCCATGTTTTACACAGATTACCTTTGGTTTAGATCTGTAAATTTATCTAGCGTATGGTCAAAGACTCTTCTTACGAAGGTTGAGTTGACCGTAGTCTTTGACTTGATCTTTTTCTTAGGCTGCTTTGCCAGTCTTACCGTTGCAGAGAAGGTTGCATCCTCAGAGTCGCAAATTAGCCCAGAAGAGGATTTGATTAGGCGATTTAAATCTGCAAGGCGAAGAGTTCGCATTCTGGGACGCGCAGGAGTTTCGTTACTTCTAGCTCTTTTGGTTGGATCGAGCGCGACATCCCAATGGCGAAACTGGCTCTTGTTCCAAAATAGCGTATCGTTCAATATGAAAGATCCTCTCTTTCATAAAGATGCAAGCTTTTATGTCTTCAAATTACCTTTCATTACCTTTTTGGTAAGTTGGGGTTTTCTTGCCCTGACTGTGATATTGCTTGCTTCGCTCGCATTCCACTATTTCAATGGAGGAATTCGCGTTCAAGGCCAGGGGCAGCGTGTCGGTCCAAAGGTCAAGGCGCACCTATCCCTTATCGTGGCACTGATGGCTCTGTTGAAGGCCGTGGGATACTATTTTCAACGCTATCACCTAGTTACGTCCACTCGAGGCTTTGTGGAAGGCGCCGGCTATACCGATGTTCATGCGGTTTTGCCAGCTCTGACATTGTTAGTGATTATATCTTTAGCTTCTGGCGGAATTCTTATCTACAACATTCGGCGCAGAGGTTGGGTTCTGCCAATTATAGCTGTGGGTCTTTGGGCGTTGATGTCGGTAATTCTTGGTGGAATCTACCCCGCAGTTATGCAGCAGTTTATCGTCCAGCCCTCTCAGATATCCAAGGAATCACCCTATATCGCACGCAATATATCGGCGACACGTTATGCATTTGGGCTTACCAAAATCAAACAGTCTCCGTTTTCCTATTCGCAAAATCTAACTTCTGCATCGTTGACTTCGGATCTAGCTACTCTACAAGCTGTGCGACTGTGGGATCCGATCTCGCCGATCAACACCTTTAATAAGCTCCAAGACATTCGTTCTTACTATCAGTTCAATGCTTTGGCGGTAGACAGGTACAAGATTTCAGGCGTTACTACGCCTGTTTTGTTGGGAGTTCGTGAACTCAACCAAGCTGACCTTCCATCTCAGTCTTGGGTTAACTTGCACTTACAGTTTACCCATGGATATGGAGCGGTACTTTCGCCAGCTAATGCGGTTAAGCCCGATGGCAATCCTAAGTTTGCAATCAGTGACGTACCTCCAGTTTCTGCTCCGGGTGTGACGAAAATTACTCAGCCACAGGTCTACTACGGATTGGGAAATAGTAGCTATGTCGTCGGTAATACTGCACAGCCTGAGATTGATTATCAGACGCAATCGGGCACATCAGTAGAGACCCACTATAACGGCACCGGTGGTGTAAGGTTATCTTCGATCGTTCGTCGTGCAGCCTATGCTTTGCGATATAACGATATTAATTTGTTGATTTCCGGATTGATTCGTCCCAATTCGCGCATTATCTACCGACGTAACATTCAGAATATGATCACCACGGCGGCCCCATTCCTTCATTTGGATGCAAATCCATATCCAGCGATTGTGAATGGACGGATTGTTTGGATTCAAGATGCCTACACTACAACTAGTAACTTCCCATACTCCCAACAGGGAAATAATTCGGCACTAAGCACTTCAAGTGGACTTGCTGGAAACTTTAACTACGTAAGAAATTCTGTAAAGGTCGTTATCGATGCATACAACGGCTCCATGAAGTTTTATGTTACCGATCCGCGTGACCCGATCATTAGAAGTTACGAGTCCATCTTTCCTGGAATGTTTACACCAGTTTCGCAGGCTCCGGCAGCACTAGTTCGACATTTCAGATATCCAGAGGATCTGTTGACGGTACAGGCGACCATGTATGGTTACTATCACATTACAAATGCAACGGCGTTTTATAATGCTGGTGATGCGTGGACTTTGGCCCAAGATCCAGGAACCGGTCCAGTAACTCAAGCTTTGAGCACCTCGATAGGGCAAGGTACCGTGGCGAAATTTGCTCCTGAATATCAGCTGCTTAAATTGCCGGGGCAGACAAAGCCAACCTTTAATTTGCTCGAACCCTTTGTCCCTGTCTCACAGTCCGGGGTTCAACAAAACTTATCGGGTTTCTTGGTTGCAGGCAGTGACCCTTCAAACTATGGGCAACTTACAGACTTCGTAACCCCACGAGGGCAGCAGATTGATGGTCCCGCTCTGATAAATGCCCGAATAAGTGCAACGCCGGCCATCTCTCAGCAGATTAGTCTTTTGGATCAGCATGGATCTCAAGTGAGTTTTGGAACAACATTGATGGTTCCGGTGGGCCAGTCGCTGCTTTATATCAGGCCGCTATACGTTGCATCCGTTCAGAACTCTTTGCCGGAGATAAAGCAGGTAATAGTTGTTTATGGGACCCAGGCGGCAATGGAGCCTACTTTAGCCGGAGCACTAAAGGACGTATTTGGTACGGTTCTACCAGGTGTTCAGGGAGCCAATCAGCTGGCTGCCGCGGCCTCAGGTACGACGACTACGGTGCCCGGTGGCACATCGCAAATATCTCCGATTACTGGTAGCAATGCGTCATCCTTGATCGCTCAAGCTAATCAGCTTTATTCACAGGCTCAAGCCGATCTAAAAGCTGGAAACTTGGGCGGCTACCAGAGTGCTGTAAATGAAATCGGGACGATATTGAGCCAACTTCATATTGCGCCCACAACAACGAAGGCCTCTCCGACAACGACCACAGCTCCTAAGGCTTCGGCTTCCTCGTCGGCGTAGATCTAGGGATGTTGCGATAGCGGCCGTATTTATCTATGGCCGCTATTATATTGTAAGTATTGCAACGCGGGGTGGAGCAGCATGGTAGCTCGTCGGGCTCATAACCCGAAGGTCATAGGTTCAAATCCTATCCCCGCCACCAAAGAGTATGCAGGTCAGAGTCGGTCTTTAGGGGCCGACTCTTCTGTTTTCCAAATAGTCATCCCTACATTCATCCCTACAACGGTGTATGATTGATTTTATGAAGGGAACCAAACGCAAGCGGCGTGAAGGAGTTTGGGAGCTACGGGTCTACGTAGGACGTGATCCAGGCACAGGAACGCCACGCCAAATCTCGAAGACCTTTTACGGCGGTTCACGTGGTGCCGATGATGCCCTTCGAGCCTTGATCCAAGACCAAGCGCCTTCTCGAACCGATGGACTTGGTGTCACTGTAGGACAGCTTTTCGACAAGTGGCTGGAAGAGTGTGAACGACTCGACCTCTCTCCAACGACGCTCAGGACCTATCGAGCACAGCTTAACCGCAATGTCCGTCCTCGCCTTGGAAAGCTTCCGCTACAGAGACTTACCGCCAAACACTTAGACAACCTCTATGGCACCATGAAGACCGATGGACTCTCGCCAAAGACCATCCGCAATCATCACGCCATAATCTCCTCTGCTCTACACCAGGCCGTCCGGTGGGGATGGGTTAGACAAAATGTAGCCGAGCTTGCTAAAGCGCCTAAAGTCTCTCAGCAACGGGTCGAAGCCCCATCGGTTGAGGTGGTACGGACTGTGATAGAAACAGCTGAAATGCGTGATCCCAGACTTGCACCGCTACTCATGCTTGCGGCTCTAACAGGTATGCGTCGTGGCGAGTTGTGCGCTCTTCGTTGGTCGGATATCGATCTCGATCTTGGCCAGATAGAGGTCTCACGATCTCTGGTTGTGGTTCCCGGAGGACTTGCAGAAAAGACCACCAAGACCGATCGTTCCCGGCGAGTTTCCCTCGATCCCGTTGGCGTGGCACTTCTCACCCAGCATCATGCAAAGACAACAGGCTGGGCAAAGGAGGCCGGGGTAGTTTTGCCAATCGATGCTTTTGTATTCTCGCCGTTCGTTGAGTCCACCACGCCATTTCGGCCAGATAACGTGACAAATTTCTTCATTAGGGTGCGTGATGCAGTTGGTGCTCCCCGAGTACGCCTCCATGATTTAAGGCATTTTACAGCTACGCAACTTATTGGGGCAGGAGTCGATGTCCGTACTGTGGCGGGAAGGCTAGGACATAGCGACCCATCGGTTACTCTCCGTGTCTACAGCCACTTCATTGAAGAGCGAGATGTTGCAGCTGCTGCAATTATGGGACAGGTGCTTTCACCGAAGAAGGAGCCAACAACAGAGCTTCCCGCGGGATGAGCGGCAGAGATGTGTGAGGCAAGATCATCTTGAAATACCCGGAGTTGACATTACTGTACTTGTTGTCCCTCGGCACTATTTAGCAACCGCTCCAGCGCCACCTTGGGAACAAGAATGCGACGTCCGATGCGGATAGATGGAATCTCGCCTCGATTTACTGCTTCATAGGTGAAGGCTCTTGATAGGCCGAGCATTTCAGCCGCCTCTTCAACGGTGAGTGTTGAACGCCGCTGCACCGGAGATAGCACCTTCAGCTCTTGAGCCTTTGTGGTGCAAAGGTATTCTTTCCTTTGTAGCTCTGACATGTTTTGTTTCAAATCTTGTGGATCATAACAAACTGAATCGCCCGGTAAACCTTTACTGGTCATAATGGAGGTTCCTCACTCGAAGGTTCCGCGATTGAGTCACTTATCTTGGCATCACCCAGCCCCATAAGATCAATACATTGCGCTTCTCTCGCGAGTATTCGAGATTCCGCCTTATGCTGAGCACTAAGTTCTGTAAGCCATAGATCTCCGCTATTCCACCATCCGGTTCCAACCCATTTCCAATTGCTGATTATTTGGCGGTTTTGGTGGTTGACGTCAGGTGTAGCAGACCTCCTTATTTGCCAAGCTTGGCGTTCGGCTCGCAAGTAGCCAAAGGTAACTGAGTAATGCCGGGACTTCGTAATACAGTGGCCCCTAAAGCCGAGCGTGTGTGCCCACGCCCTTAGTCGTCGCGAGGCCAGTTCAGGCCGTCCACCAAGATCCCATGCTGTCTCAACCATTCGGCGCAGATGGCCCGTGACTCCTCTTTGGTCAAGATCGCTAAGACTGTGCAACCTCCGGTCCAACGCACCATTGTCATCTGTGGATTTGGTTACGTATTTTGCTATGTAGTTTGCAATTGTTCTTGAGCGCATGCCTGAAGTTGGTTCTGAAGTGTTGTGGGTATCCCTGGAAGCAATCTCGGAGAAGTACTCTTGTTCATTCGAAATCACTCGTACATCTAGCTGAGGACCCCAGCGCACAAATCCGGAGATGCCACCAGGGTAGGGAACCGAAACTTTAGCCACCGCTGAGCTGATGGCGCTTATGAGCATTGATATGTCAACAGCCCGGGGGAGTCTTTCGAGGTTTTTAGTGGCAGAGTCAATGCGGATTACCGCATGAAGGTGGACTACACCGCGCTGCTGGTATTCTGCAACTTTGGCGAAGGAAAGCCTGAACCGCTTTGAAAAGGCTGTTTGGCTCATTCCAAGTAGCTGTGCCAGCTCTCGTTTTGTGTAGATCGTAGTGCGCCGCCACAGCTCTGAACACAGCGAATTCCAAAGCACGGCGCGCCTGTAGTCGTAACATTTCATGCAAAGTGGTTCACCGACAATCGGGTCATCATCGGAGTGGGCCTTATTGCACCCGAGTGCTTGTCCGTGAGGGCAATGATTGTGTTTTTTTACTCGCTGACATGCACCAGCACCATTGTTGGCCCGGTGCACTTTTCCAAAACTGGGAGCTGTAAAAGTTGCAAATACCATTGGATGATTGGCAACAGCGTTTGGAATGCCTTTTCCCCCGGACAATCCAGAACGAATCAACATTCGTGCATCTGCTGCATAAACAGAGGCGCATGACGGACAGAGTGTCGCTCGTCGGGTTCCGCATGCTTTTAGAAGCACTCCAGAGGGTTCTGTGTCACTCGAATAACTTGAGGTGATTTCTCCATTCGAGAGATCAACCGTAGTCGACATACCGGCCAGCCGGATTGGATGGAAGCACCAGCCACATCTTTCGCCCTGACCACGAAACCGCTCGAAGTTCTCTGTATTCTGCATCCTGTAGAGCAGTCCAGCCAACACGTCTTCGTCAGGCAGCGATACTTTGTGAAGGTTTGTCACTGGTCCGACCCTTCATCGGGACCATCATTGTTGTGCCGCAGATTGAACGCACGTTTTGCAATTGCAACTACGTCCTCATACTTCAGTTCAAAGGTGCGAAGCAGCACAGGAATCCCGCCTTCATGCAGCAAGAAACCCACTCCACGCTTAGCCGGATCAATTTCAGCTGCTGAATATCCCCTGGTTGCCCAGCCAGATCCGAGTATTGTGTCACTTGCGTCTTTGGTGGTGCATCTCATGGCCCAGCGGAATCCGAATAGGTCTCGCAGCGATGATGGAACCACGTCAACCGAGGGCTTTTGAGTAGCTGCAACTACTATTACGCCCGCTGCCCGCCCTCTTGCTAAAAGATCACGCAACAGATCGGAGAACCTTTGGGCTGCTTTTTTGTCAGGATGAGAAACATAAAGCGCCAGCTCGTCTATAACCACCAGATGGAGTGGCAAGCCGTCACCTTTGACGACTTTTTCAACTTCGTAGTCGAGTAGTTTTTGATAGCGAAGTTCCATCTCCGCACGCAGCGCTTCAAGTGCAGTGATTGCTTTATCGATTTCCATGCCAACGAAACTGTGGGCACATTTGCGCCAGGGAGCAAGTTGAACCATTTTGCCGTCAAAAAGCCAGAGTACAATGGAGGGGTCGAGTGCTGCTGCTGTTAGAAGGGACCAGAGTAACACGGACTTGCCACCGCCTGGTTCGCCGCCAATGAGAAGACTGTGCTCAGGCAAGCCCACAAAGACAGTCTTTCCCTGGTCATTTATTCCGATGGGAATAGGATCCCAGAAATCCGTCTGTGTTTTATTGAGCAATGGTTGAGACATTGTTTGGTCTCCAAATGGATCTCTGCGGAGAATCGATAACCAGACCCGATTTGCCCGTGTAGGGTCTTGAGTAACCTTGACGTCTCGGACTTCTAAGTTCACCGCTATTATTCTTGCGGTATCCTCGAGATCTTTGATCGAAGTTCCAGGACGAAGACGCAATGTGGCAATATCTCCACTGATGGTCTTTTCAATGCGCAAGATCTTCGGCTTTCGCTCACTTATTCTTCCCTGTACGAATGTGAATGCGAGATCGAGATTGCGCCGAACGCGTGCTGAGTGAAGCATCCGGCCAAGCAGTCGGCGAGTTGTCGGTATCGCGACGATCACGACGAGTGTCAGGCCAACTGAGATTCCCGATAGAACTGGGCCGAACTTACCCTTGAAATACAGCAGAGCAAAGGCACCGGCTGTAATGGCCAAGAGGCATAACTCCAGACGCCAGCGCCAGCAAGCTTGCAATGCCAGCTCGAATAGTTCGTCAGAGACTGATCTCTCAGTTGAGGATTGTGACTGATTTACCATGATGAACTCCTATTTCATGAACGGATATGAATCTGACGATGCAGCGGTCAGCCGACACCTGGGAGCAGTAAGGACTGCTAGGCATCAGCTGACCGGCACTGGCTATGCCGCAGATGCTGTGCGCGGCGGATTGAGTGGTTCGATACCTTCGGCACGAAAACTCACGCCGTGGCGATCGCCCATTTGCCAAGTGGTGGCCAAAAGCCCAGTAACCTTAACCAGAGAACCTTGGGTAAGTCCTTTTGGCTGTCCTGCGACTTTCACCGATAGGATTTCCGCACCATCGGCACCGAGGGCGATAAGGCCCACGGCGGAAATTGGCTGACCATCACTGTCGATCCGAGGCTGCTTCGACTCGAAGTCGATAACAGCTTCCGGAAGTGTTGCCACAATAAATTGCATATTTTGAGTGTTAATTGGAAGTCTCACGACTGCCTCTTTTCTGATAAACGTCCGCACCTTGTGCACGTCCGCTTCAACCATCTTGATCGCTCAAAATTGCCTTGGTAACCCTGTGAGTTTCGTGCGGAAATCTCAAACACTTGCCATAACTCATAGGGGGCGTCCAGCTAAAGGAGGCTTGACCTGCTAAAATGAGAATGTGGTAAAGCACCTGTGGGATGGGCCATCGATCAAACGTGAGCGTTTTATTCGCGGGTGGAGTCAGAAGGTCCTTGCCCTCAAACTTGAAAATGCAGGTCATAACCTAGGAGAACAGATTCCCGCTAGGGATTCGGTCGCAAAGACTATTGCCAGTTGGGAAAATGGCCGAAATAAGCCAGGGGATCAGTACCAGAGGCTCCTTGACTCTGTACTCGGGGAACGCCATATTCTGGTACTAGAATCGAACGAATACGAGAAACTTCTCATCTTGCCTTCCGTTGAAAGCCCGATAGTTTCGGGCTTGCTCCTACCGGAATTGGAACAGGCTTTTTCATTGGGTTCTGATGAGCTATATCAACTAAGAAATGCAACTGAAGAACTGCGGCAACTTGACCGCCAAGGTAATGCGGAGGGAACGGTTGGCATTATGAAACAACATGTAGATTCCCTTGCAGGCCTATTCAACGCATGTACCAAACCGAAAGAGAGTCTTTCACTGGCGAAGACTCTCGCAGATACTGCGGCAATTGCTGGTTGGGCTGCCCTTGATCGGGCGCATCCCAGAGAATCATGGAATAAGTTTCAACTTTCCATGAATGCGGCCATTCGCGCAGGAGATCGGTCCCTTGCTGCTTTTGCTTCTGCACAACGAGCGTATGTGCTCATTGACCAAGGAAAATTCGATTGGGCCGAGCAACTTGTTGCCGGCGTCATTCAGACTGATGCATGGTTTGTACCCAGCGAGCTTGCTGCTTGGCTCTATGGCGCTCAGGCGGAGACTGCTGCCGCCAATGGAAATATCGATCTATGCAAGAGATCTCTGGATTTAGGGCTTGCGCGTCTGAGCTATGCAAGCTCAAGCGGCCAGTGCCCATACGTGGTATTAGATGAACTGCACTTCGAGCGATGGGCTGGAAGCTGTCTCGCGAGACTAGGCGATAGTGGTGCTATTTATAGCCTTGAACGGGCACGTGATGAGATTCATCCCGATTTCGCTAGAGCGCTCGGCGGCGTGCTCGTCGATCTCACTCAGGCTTACGTTGCACAGGGTGAACTTGATGCAGCCGCAAAGGTCTTCAGTGCCGCATACCTCACAGCGGGAGGAATCGGATCCATTCGACAGCTCAACCGTTTGCGGAAAATGCGTGAAGAGTGGCCGTTGCTCCTACCGCAGGCCTCGTCTAGACCGCGACAGCGTCGGTCAAACTAGGTATACGCCAGACTGTGATGCCGCAGCAAACAACCCAAGCAGTGTTGGCGAATCGTGGATAAGGCCATCAGAGATCAGTTCCTTCACCTCGTCGAAGGAGAACCAGCCGATCCGCTCTACTTCTGTGGGGTCAGTGGGCTCACCAACTGATACTGCACCGCTAGCGACGAAGAGCTCGTGTGGGGTATCTGCGATCCCAATGCATGGCTGATAGGCGAGCAATGGCTTTAGTCCAAACGGTCGAAATCCAGTCTCTTCCTCAACTTCACGAGCTGCTGCATCGATAGCTGTCTCGTTGTTCTCGACAATTCCACAAGGAATTTCCCAACCCCAGGTGGAAGTGATAAATCGATGGTGACGTACCAGAAGAATCCGACCGTCGTGGTTCGGGATGACAACACCTACGACTCGCTGCATCCGGACCACGTGGTGCTCGAAGCGGGTTCCATCAGGAGACTGGACATCAACAAGGTCTAGATTTACCCAGTGGTTTTCATAGATGTGTCGCTTACCGAAGACTTTCCACTCTGCTTTGGCATTCTTCTCTACACGGTCTTTGCCATTCGTCATATCAACATTCTTGCACAGTACTCCGACCATTGGTGCCACGCGAGTCAATGTGTACACGTTTTGTACCGACCATATTGACTGACTAGCCACTTTTCGCTCATGAAGAATCGTAGTTCGTATTTTCGACTGCAGAGTCAACCATGCTTTGAAGTGATAGCAGGCGACTGGGCGACTTCGTCTCCCGTCGCCTGCATACGTCAATTGTGTGGGTGCGTGTGAGAACTTTCTTTACGTATTCAAGTCGACAACTTCGGCTTAGAGCCAGTTCAGGATCCCTGTAAACCAGCCGCGGTACAAATTGATCTGGATGATTTGACATACCTTTACTGACCTGTCAGTATAGCTATATGAGTTTTCCCGGTATCACCCACGCACGGCTGCTTGACACTGGCACGGAGCTGTTCTACACGGAGGGTATCGCTGCCACTGGGGTGGACAAGGTTGTGGCCCGCTCGGGGATATCCAAGCCGACACTGTATGCGCACTTCCACTCCAAGGACGAGCTCGTTGCCGCGGTGCTCGAACGCCGTCATGCCGAGCGAGTGGCGACGCTTGACGCTTGGGTGCGGACCCACGCGGACAGTCCACGTGAGCGGCTGCTGGCAGTCTTCGACTGGCTGGCGAGCTGGCATGCAGGCGAGGGAGAACGGGGATGCGCTTTCGTGAACGCCGTTGCTGAGGTTGCTGGTCCGGGCCACCCGGCTCAGGAGGTGGCTCGTCGCCACAAACGCTGGATGCGCGAGTACCTAGCCGGGCTCGCTAGCGAAGCCGGGTTCTCCGATCCCCAGCGTCTGGGTTCCGACCTGATGCTCCTGGTCGACGGTGCGAACGCCCGTGTACTTGTCGATGGCGACCTCGCTGCGGCGACAGACGCCCGGCGTTTGGCTGCCATGCTTATCGACGCGTACCAGGAGTGGGGCCAATGAGTTCATCTGGCTCGCCGACTTCGCGGTCATCTCTACTGAGGGATGCACGGCTTCCCTCAGGCCTCGCGATCGCTCTCGGTCTGGCACTCGGGCCCACAGTCGCTATCGGCCTGGCCCGCTTTGCCTATGCGCTGCTGCTTCCATCTATGCGTGCCGACCTGCATTGGTCATTCGCCACCGCGGGTGCGATGAATACCGCAAACGCTCTCGGATATCTCGCTGGAGCACTTCTGGCCGCAGGTGTTGCGCGTCGTTACGGGACACGCCGTGTCTTCATTGCTAGTCTCGGGGTTGTCGTGCTATCACTTCTTGCTACAGGTGGTACAGGCAACACAGTCGGATTGGTCGCTTTGCGTGCCGTCGCCGGAACATCTGGCGCGATCACTTTTATCACTGGGGCGGGGATCGTAGCGTCGGCGGTTTCGACGATGTCCCCTCACCGAGCAGCCACGCTGCTTGGCGTCTACTTTGCCGGTGCCGGGGCGGGGATCGTGGCATCTGGTCTTGCGATCCCTTACCTCCTCGCCAACACAAGTATCGCAGATGGTTGGCGATGGGGATGGGTCCTGCTAGCGGGGCTTGGTGCTGTGGCTTTTGTTATCGTAGCTCCCGTGGCTATGGCCAGCACGGAGCCACTGGTGCCACCTGTGGCCGACAGACACTGGCCGGGCCCGGCACCTCAGCTCGTTGCTCGTCTCCTATGGCCTTTTCGGGGCAGGCTATATCGCCTACATGACCTTCATCGTTGCTTTTCTAAAAGGTAACGGTACGGGCCCAGGGAAAATCACCGTCTTCTGGATGGTGCTTGGCGTGGCGTCGATTGTCGGTGCCTTTATTTGGGCACGGCCGATCGCCAGGCTGCGTGGAGGGCGTGGACCCGCCATGGTGCTTGCTGTACTCAGCGCTGGGGCGCTGCTGCCGCTGGTGTCGCGATCACCGGAGGCTGCCATTGGATCCGCGCTGCTGTTCGGGGGGTCGTTCCTGTCGATGGTCACTGCGGTCACCGCAGTTGCCCGCCGCTCGCTTGCGCCGCATCACTGGACACCGGCGATCGCCGGACTGACGGTTGCCTGTGCCCTGGGCCAGTGCCTTGGTCCCCTGTTCGCCGGTGTGCTCTCAGATTCATCCGCGGGTTTGAGCGTCGGGCTCACTCTGTCGGTAGGAGTGCTTCTTGCTGGAGCGGTTGTAGCTCTCACCCAGAAACACTACGAGATACCCACCCACTCGGTAGTTACCACCGTAGATCCGTCGACGGCGGAGTAAGGAATGCAGCGCATGTTTCATTAGCTGGACAATCCGGTGACCGGACAACCTGCACTGAGATGCCAGAATCCAACGCAAAACGAAATTCGACAAGATCGGAGATAGCCGATGCCAATGTATTTTGATGATTTTGAGGTGGGCCAAACTTTTATCGGTGCAGGACGGACATTCACTGAAGCTGAAATAATCACCTTTGCCCACTCATATGATCCGCAGTCGATGCACATTGATCGCGTACACGCAGAGGATGGATCCTTTAAGGGTCTTATTGCGTCAGGGTTCCATACACTTAGTATCGCCTGGTGGCTATTTCTAAAGCTAGGCTTGGTAGAAGAGTCGATGAAAATTGGGATCGGTGTCGATGAGCTACGGTGGCGACGTCCCGTACGACCTGGAGACACCGTGACACTTAACGTGGAGATTGTTGAAAAAAGCTTGACTTCGGCGAATGACAGTGGTCGGGTACAATTTGCACACACTCTCAAAAATCAGGCCAACGAAGTAGTGATGACTTACAAGAGCCTGAACCTAATCTGGCGAAAAGGATATAACGAGATCGAGAACTGACCTCCTTGGCTATCCCTTTACCACCCATTCCACTAACTCTTTACCGTCGAAATATCCAAGCTAGTCTCAAGGGAGGATGTTACGTGTTCCATCAAGAGTATTCAAGTCAAATGAGGTTACCAGCAGCATGGCTAGCTATCATTCACTCATGCCTCTGGAATGGCTCGTTCGACAAGAAGCCAAACTAGAACAGCCCCAAGAAGAAAC
>NZ_JXYS01000103.1 GCF_000949295.1 Acidithrix ferrooxidans | reverse complement strand
CCAAGTTCCTAGCCACACAAGAAACGCTACGACGCTGGGCTCCAACAGCATAAGTTGCCCATCTAGCCGCCCGATCACTTAGGCGAAGACGACCTTGTGGGTATTTGAAATTGAGCTATTTTTGGATCATCATCACTAAAAGACGGTTGGGGGCAGATGTTTGTTTGCACATCGCCATCTGTGCTTAGACCAAAAAAGAATAACCTTGCGACCAAAAGACGGTAGGTCTACAACCTCAACAACTCTGAGGCCATTATGGTGAACTTTGCCTTCACAAGTTGGACATTGCTTTTGTGAATTAGAACACTCAATGTGAACATGGAGCGGTTCACCAAGATTATCTTCAACGCCTATCAAATTAATATCAACTAAACCAACCAAGATTTTAGAAATTGCTTTATGATCTTTTTCCACAGGGGCTCTCCATTGTGAGTTTTGTCAAATCCCATTCTGGCAGAACCCCTGTACCACCTCCAAAGCGACTTTATAAAAATGGAACTTTAACCTCTAGCCACCGTTAAATCCGAAGTGCCAGTTAACCGTCCTGAGTTGATCAATAGCTCCCTGGGTGGTTATGGTTTTGTTGGAGCGGATGTCTCGTCTCCATTCGATCCTTATTATGATCATTCGCTCACTCGCCAACAGGATATTCCACAAGCGAAGCATCTTCTGAAGGCGGCTGGCTACCCGGAACTAGCTGTCACTCTAGTTACTTCACCGATAGCGCTCGCGACCGTTCAGATGGCAGAGGTTTTTGCACAACAGGCCTCAGCCGCTGGCATTAAAGTGAAACTAAACGATGTTAATTCGACGACTTTCTTCGGTCCGAACTATCTGTCTTGGACATTTTCTCAGGACTATTATGCCTATACACCTTATCTTGCTCAGGTTGCAGCATCCCTTGCAAAGAACTCACCCTTTAACGAGACACATTGGACCAACGCTCATTATAACTCCCTTTACCAGCAGGCAAATGCTGAAGTGAATACTCAGAAGAGGAAGGCGATCGCTCAGGAGATGATGCTGATCGATTTTAACGAAGGCGGGTATATTATCCCTTGCTTCACAGACGTCAACGACGCTTTCAACGCTAAGCTCGCTGGCTTCCAAACTTCGGTCCTTGGGATTCCACTTAATAATTTTGACTTCGAGCAGATATATTGGGCCAAGTAGCGCTTAATCTCGCTGTATTTTATTGAGCATAAGCTTCGAAGACCATCCAGTGGGTCTGCGTCAATTTGACGCAGACCCACTGGATGGGGAATAAATGTTATGAAAAGGGTAGGAAATCATGGTTGATGAAGTAATGAAGCTTCCCAAGATAGGACTATGGACGGCGGCGCTTGATTACGTGCCGACTAGTCAGGCTCAGACTTATGCAGCTGAGCTGGAAGAACTCGGTTATGGATCGATTTGGCTTCCAGAAGTAGCTGGTCGTGAGGTGTTTGTTCACTTAGCGCTCCTTCTCTCGCAGACTAAACACTTGGTAGGTGCTACGGGAATAGCTAATATATGGGCTCGTGACGCCGTCTCGATGACCGCATCGACCAAGAGCTTGACTGAGGCGTTTCCGGAACGCGTCGTTGTGGGACTGGGTGTGAGCCACCGTACTTTAGTGGAAGATCTTCGGGGTCATTCATACGAGACTCCTTTGGTTGCTATGAGCAAATATTTAGATGCAATGAAGGCAGCACCCTTCACTGCGTCGCGTCCGACAACTCCGTCAAGAGTTGTTTTAGCAGCACTTGGTCCTAAAATGATTGCTCTTGCGGCTGAGAAGACCGATGGTATCTTGACCTATTTTGTGCCACCAGAGCACACCGCTGAAGCTAAGTCGGTGATGGGGAATAGAGGTACACTCTGCGTGGAACAGGCGGTACTACTAGAGAGTGATCCCATTCGTGCGCGCGAAATTGGCAGAGCACATACAGCTATTTACATAGGCCTTCCCAACTATCAGAACAATTTCAAGCGAATGGGCTTTGGCGCTGATGACTTTGAAAATGGAGGTAGCGATCGTTTGGTTGATACTGTAGTTGCTTGGGGAAGTGAAGAACAGATCATGGACCGAGTAAAAGCTCACTTCGATGCCGGTGCTGATCATGTCTGTGTTCAGATGCTCGCGCCAGGTCGCAGGGACGTGCCCCATGAAGCTTGGAGGGCACTGGCACCAAGTTTGATGGACCTTGCTTCATCTGTAGCCAAGGGCTAATGCTGCATTTAGTGTCGTTGATTAGTGAGGTTTTTTATCCAGTGAGCTGGATGTATTTTGAAGGGAAGCAAATTTGAAAGAGTCGAAAGTCGCACTAGATCGTTCGGTTTTGGGCCAAGTCGCTACACAGCAGTTTCTTGGAGTTGATTTGGAACGAATGCGCTACCAAAGATATGAAAGACTCCAATCCGAAATGGTCAAGCGTGATATTGGCGCATTGGTATTGACAGATTTAGTTAATGTTCGTTACGCTACGGGAATGGCTGTCTCGCCATTGTGGAACGCGTCGCACCTATCGAGCTACGTATTGATTCCTGTAACTGGAGAACCGGTTGTTTATGGATATCCGCAGGCACTTTACCGTGGCAATGTTTTTTGGAAAGACGTGCGGCCGGCGAGGCATTGGCAGTACAGATTTTCAGGTAGATCCGCGGAAGAAGTGGCTTCAGAGGCCGTTGAGGATCTTTTGTCAACCTTGCGAGAAAGAGGGTTGCATGGCGAAAGAGTCGGAGTCGATCGACTCGATGCCTATGGTTTTTTTGCGCTGACTTCTGCTGGGGTGAAGATATGCGACGCCGACGAAGTGACACAGGCTTCAAGAAAGATCAAGACGTGGGACGAGATTGAACTTTTGAAGCAATCAGTAGCGGTAGGTGAGGCATCTCTTTATCAGCTTGAGCAAGCCATTCGTCCCGGAATCTCCGAGAATGAACTACTCGCCGTCATGTGGGCGGAGATGTTGCGATTAGGCGGCGAGTATTCTTCCACGCGCTTAGTGGCGTCAGGAAGTCGGACAAATCCGTGGTTCCAAGAGGCCTCTAGTAAATTGGTGCGACCTGGCGACCTAGTGGCCGTCGATACAGACATGATTGGTCCCGAGGGTTATGCCTGTGATATATCTCGAACGTTCCTGTGTGGAAGTCGTCCGACTGCCGATCAGAAGGAAGCCTATCGTGTTGCGGTTGACTTTATCTCCGGAGTTGCAGCGGCTCTTCGCCCAGGATTGGGTTATAGAGAACTCCTAAGAGGTGTTCAGTTGCCGCCCGAACCATATCGACAACAGGCTTATTCTGCGGTGGTTCACAGCCTTGGCATGGAAGATGAGAGTCCATATGTTGGCCTCGCAGATCTCAATGGTGACGGACCTGACGAAGAGTTTGAACCTAATATGGTTCTTTGCGTAGAGTGCTATGCGGGCGTCCCGGGAAGACAAGATGGGGTAAAGCTGGAAGACGAATACCTGATCACATCCGATGGAGCCGTGCGGATCTCTCAATATCCCTTACATGATCTTCTCGATGTTTGATATGTTCCCCCAGGAGCGTCGGCTCAGCTGCTTAGTTAATTTGCTAGCTGAGCCCATGACGCACTTTGTAGACATAGGGCGATAGATATGGAGAAAGGCCAGCCAGCATTGCATATTCAATACTCCGAGATTGAAACTCGTTTAACGAAGCCAGGAAGCTGCTTTGAAGTAATGGTTGAGGATATCGACGGTCAGCCTATGAGAAGTTGGAAGTACGCGCAACCATCTTTGCGATCCGTACTTGAGTCAACCCAGGCCTACGGAGATCGGACCTTTCTCGAGTTAGATGGCCTTCAGATGTCGTATGATTCCCACTTAGTTGCGGCTACGGCTTTTGGATGCTCACTCTTTGAGGACTTCGATATTGGTATCGGAGACAGGGTTGCTATCGCCATGCGGAATTGTCCCGAATGGAGCGTGGCCTTCTTTGGAGCCGCTGCAGTTGGTGCAGTGATCGTGTCGCTGAATGCATGGTGGACTGGAGAAGAGCTGCTTTATGGAATAGCTGATGCCGGAGTAAAGGTGCTGGTAGTCGATAGGGAGCGTTGGAATCGACTGATGCCAGAGATCGATCGCTTGAGAACCATCGGTGTTGAGCGTATTTTTTTGGTCGATCCAGACGCCCAGTCCGAGGTAGACCAATCTGATATAGAGATATTGGCGGACTTCAACGTCTTCCTAGAGCGGCCAGATCAGGATTCGCACAGCCAGCCGCTATCGCTTCCCGCAATTGATCTATCGTCTCAAGATCTCGCGACTATCTTTTACACCTCCGGTACTACTAGTCGTCCTAAAGGTGTGCTTGGAACGCATGGAAATATCTGCTCTAACATGATGACCAGGCAGTTCGCTCGAGCAGTTCGTCGTGAGGCACTTTCAGGTGCAAGTGAAACTGGTGTGGATGTGGACGGAGACGTCTATCTTTTGACCGCACCGCTCTTTCATGCAATGGGATGTCACTCTGCATTGCTGGGAACGATTGCTTGCGGAGGAACGCTCTTGCTGATGCACAAATGGGATGCAGATAAAGCCTTGACCTTAATAGAATCGCGCCATGTGACCACTTTCGGCGGAGCGCCTACGATGATACGCCAAATTATAGATGCGCTTGAAAATAGGCAGGCGGATCTAGGGAGCTTACGTGAACTTCTCGTTGGAGGCGCGCCTTTGTCTCGGGCACTCGTATCACATACTAAAGATGCACTGCCTGACGTTGTCTTAGAGAACGGGTATGGTATGACCGAGGCGTCTTCGACTATCTCGTTTATCTCGGGCTCTGATTGCGAGAACAACCCAGAAAGTGTTGGTCCTCCGATACCAGTTTCTGATGTGAAAGTTATTGGACCCGATGGATCTGATTTGCCATGGGGCGAATCAGGAGAATTGTGTATTCGCGGACCAGGAGTTGCATTGGGCTATTGGCGTGAACCGAAGGCGACCGAAGCTGTATTCGGTGGTGGATGGTTGCGAACAGGTGATATTGCCGTTATCGATAAGAATGGCCGAATCAACTTGATAGATCGTGTCAAAGACGTGATTATTCGAGGTGGAGAGAATATTTCATCGGTGGAGGTCGAGGGAAGGCTTCTCGAGCACCCCTCGGTCTTGGACGCCGCCGTCATCGCTGTTCCGGATCTGGTATTAGGTGAGCGAGTGGGTGCTATCGTCGTACTTCGCCAGTCAATGGACGCAACTGGGGACGAATTGAGTCAGTTTCTTTCAGAACGTATGGCGAGGTTTAAGGTTCCGGACCGCTATTGGTTCCGCGAAGGTGAACTCCCGAGGGGGCAATCGGGAAAGATTCTAAAGCGCTCACTTCGAGATGAACTTGGCCTAGACGATCTCTAGGTGCCTAACGGGGTCCAAGGTCAGGATAAAGTTCGAATGATTGCTTGAAATAGCTCGAAAAGTTAGAAATAAGGGGGTTGACTTTGGCTTTAGTTGAGGAAATAGATAATAAACAAGATCGAGTGTCCGTAAAGGCGACTTCTTGGATGAGCGATCATCCTATGGTGGCTCTACTTCTGAGACGAGGTGGAATTGGAATAGTTACCTTGGTGATTGTCTCGATAATTGTATTTGCGGCTACAGAGGTACTTCCGGGTAACGCTGCATATGCAGTTTTGGGACATACTGCGACACCGGCAAGGCTGCACGCCATGGAAGTTCAACTTCATCTGAATCGAAGTTTAGTTGCTCAATATTGGTCCTGGTTTTCTGGGATGCTTACTGGTCACCTCGGGACGTCTTTAGCAAATGGTCAAGGCGTCTGGCAACAAGTCGAACCTCGCCTAATCAACTCTGGAGTCCTAGTATTGCTTTCGGGAATCATCGGAGTCTTCCTCGGAATGCTCCTTGGTGCCATTGCTGCGCTACGGCGAGACGGTTGGTTCGATCATGTGTCATCTGTAATCCTGTTGGGTATAACTTCGCTTCCCGAATTCGTAGTCGCAATCGCGATGATCATCCTCTTTGCTACTGTGGTTACCCACCTCTTTCCCGCGGTGTCCATAATCCCACCTGGTACATATGCATGGAGTGCCCCGAAACTCCTCGTGCTTCCGGTGCTGACGCTTGTGATAGTAATAATTCCTTATATCATGCGAATGACAAGGGGAGCCATGGTCGAAGCTCTAGAGTCTGAATACGTCCAGTTGGCACGTCTAGAAGGTATCAAGAGTTGGAAGATAGTGATAGTTCACGCTCTCCCAAACGCGATCGCTCCGACCATACAGGTAATTGGGTTAACGGTTCTATATCTAGCTGGAGGAATCGTCATAGTAGAGGATATCTTCAATTTTCCCGGCGTTGGACAAGGTCTCGTAAGCGCCGTGGCGAATCGTGATATTCCAGTGATTCAGTTCATGGTCTTCATCCTTGCTGCATTATACGTAATTGTAAACATATTGACGGATGTAGTTGCTCTGCTCGCAACTCCTAGACGCAGGTTGGTGCACTGATGGCGACGGTAAATCACGGGTCAAATAGCCGTATTGCCAGATTTAGGCGCTCTCAATGGATTGAATTAGTAGTTCGGGCAGCCCATACGCGGCGTGGAAAAATCGGATTGATCATATCTGGAATAGTGGCAGTTATTGCTTTTCTGGGGCCACTTGTGGCACCACACTCTTCACTTAGTTTCATCGGAATTCCGTTTTCTCCAGCTTCGGCCTCTATGCCGCTTGGGGGAGATATCTTAGGGCGGGACGTTTTATCTCGCGTTCTTGACGGCGGATGGTTACTTTTATTGATGGCTCTGGGGGCGACAGCCTTTGGTATCGTTCTTGGAGGAGTCGCGGGTATGGCCGCTGCCTATCTCCGAGGTCGATCCGACAGCATTATCATGCGTACAGTCGACGTGATGCTTGCATTTCCAGCACTTGTCTTCGTGCTCTTGCTAGTCAGTCTTGTGGGCCCTAAACTTTGGTTGATTATGATGGCAGTTGGCCTTGTCCATGCGCCAGCGGTGGCTCGTGTTCTCCGCTCTGCTACGTTGGATGTTTCGGAGCGCGACTATGTCCGTGCTGTAGAACTCCAAGGCGTGAAGTCATGGAAGATCATGCGCCAAGAGATTTTGCCTAACCTTGTGAGCCCATTGATGGTTGAAATAGGTTTGCGGTTAACATATTCGATAGTTATTATGGCTGGACTTGCATTTTTAGGCTTTGGACAACCACCTCCATCTCCTAATTGGGGATATATGATCCAGGAAAATCGCATCGGTCTTAGTGCAAATTCTTTAGCGGTAATAGCTCCAGCGGCACTTATCGCGCTATTTACCATAGGAACCAATACCTTTACAGACGCAGTTGCTCGGGTTGCAATTGGTCTTGAACGCAGTAGCGGATCATCAGAGGATGAAGTTCAAGCATCCGATGTCCGCCTTGGAACAGGGGTGAACTAGTCGTGACAATCATGGAGGGTGCAAATCGACTTGAGGTTAGAGATCTGCAGGTGCGGTTGGTGGGTCGTCCTGGAGACGTAGTCGATCAGATCTCATTTTCCGTGAGGGCGGGGGAGATCTTCGGTTTGGTTGGTGAGTCGGGGTCGGGTAAAACTACCCTAGCACTGGCACTTTTGGGGTATACGCGACGAGGACTTAAGATTACTCGGGGAAGTA
The DNA here is from genome assembly GCF_000949295.1 of Acidithrix ferrooxidans. Lineage (GTDB taxonomy): Bacteria > Actinomycetota > Acidimicrobiia > Acidimicrobiales > Acidimicrobiaceae > Acidithrix > Acidithrix ferrooxidans. The sequence goes on along the minus strand of NZ_JXYS01000103.1, from coordinate 5,853 downwards.
TTTATCTAGATGGAAAGGATATTTTAGCACTCGATGCTGCTGGCCTGCGAGAAGTTAGGGGTTCTAAGATCGCTTATGTTCCCCAGGATCCTTCAGCATCATTGAATCCAGCATTAAGGATTGGTCACCAGATTCGCGAACTACTTAGTGCCCATCCCGAGGTTACAGATAACGTCGAAGGACGAATGGTAGAGGTCCTAAGGGAAGTCAATCTTGATCCGGATTCCGGGATACTTCGGCGTTTTCCACATCAGCTATCAGGTGGTCAGCAACAACGTGTTGCGCTAGCAATGGCGTTCGCCTGTAGGTCCTCGGTGATCGTCTTAGACGAACCGACTACTGGTCTTGATGTTACAACCCAGAGGCACGTTCTGGAGACGGTGAAGACTTTGTGTGCTGCATACGGGGTAGCCGCTATATATGTAAGTCATGACCTTGCTGTCGTTGGTGGTCTTGTTAGCCACGTGGGAGTCATGTATGCAGGTCGCTTGGTAGAAGTCGGCCAGACCGAGGGGGTATTTGCGTCGCCTATGCACCCCTATAGTCAGGGACTGCTAGGTGCAATTCCATCGCCTGATCGAGCCGAAGTGCTTTGGGGTATTCCAGGTCAGCCGCCTCGACCTGGAAGTCGCCCTGTTGGATGTTCGTTTGCCGCTCGATGCCCAGAAGCAATAGAACTCTGCTTAAGGGAAGACCCGCTACCGATTGAGATCGGAGAACGCCAAGTTAGATGTATCCGCGTGACGGATAGAAAGTCGTTCTCTGTTCGTGTTCGAAATTCAAGGGCGCAGATTATTCCATCGTCAGAGCCACCTCTTTTGGAAGTTCGTGCGTTATCGACGGCTTATGGTCAAACTAAAGTGCTACACGGGGTAGATCTGAATGTTCCGAACGAGTCCTGCACTGCAATAGTTGGTGAATCAGGATCGGGTAAGACTACGCTCGCTCGTTGTGTGGTTGGGCTACATGGTAGTTTTGATGGATCGATTCTCTTTGATGGAGATGAGATGAACAAGAGTGCTCGACGACGTAACTCAAGTCAACTTCAGCGGATCCAATATGTCTTTCAGAATCCGTACACTTCTCTCAATCCTCGCAAGACTATAAGTCAAATTCTTTCTCAACCATTAGAACATTTTATGAGATTGACCAGTTCGGACCGAGCGGAGCGAATTTCTCGGGTTTTGGACGAAGTTTCCTTGGGTTCAGCAGTTGGTAGACGCTTCCCCGATGAGCTGTCTGGCGGGGAACGTCAAAGGGTAGCCATAGCACGCGCAATTATAGTGGAGCCACGACTTCTTGTGTGTGACGAGGTTACCTCTGCGCTAGACGTGAGCGTTCAGGCTGTCATAGTGGAACTACTCAGAAGGTTGCAGAAGGAGCGGCAGTTGTCAATGCTCTTTATAACGCATAATTTAGCTCTGGTTCGAAGTATTGCACAAAACGTGGTAGTTGTTTCTCATGGTCGAGTAGTCGAAGCCGGAACTGTCCAAGACGTCCTGGAACGACCCCAAGATCCATACACCATTCGTTTGATGCAGGATATTCCAAAACTAAATAGCGTTGCCTCGGCTTTGCCTCAGAGCAGCTCGTAATTAATTGATTCGCTACTCTTGTGAGTTTTTTTATTCATAATTTAGGTAGATGAAGGAAATCATTGTGCCTTTCAAAAGGCTTACCCGTTTACCCATGGTAAGGCGAGCGCAGTTGCGTAAGAAGATCAACCAGAATCAATCTGGAAGGTGGTCTCGCTTTAACTGACCTTGGCGTTCAATGACTTCAGACTCCTTTGGGGAGCTGTCGCAAGCTTCACTATACGTTCGCCGAGCCGTCAGCGAACGTATAGGGAAGCACTTTTCACATGTTCGTGATCGGCCCGTTGAAATTCAATTACGGTTCGCGAATGCGCTGTCCCGTCGAAGGTTCCAACAAGTGAATCAGATAGTGACCTGCTTCTACGATCGACATCAGCTAGACGTACCCCAAGGTCACTAAGACACCGTCAAGATTTATGCTTTGTGAGCGGATATCTGCGAGGAGGCCTCCAATGCGGAACTTTTGAATTTAGCGTTCAACCGAGTTGATTCAGGAATCCTAAATAGTGTTGTTGCGTCCACTGAATGAAGATTTAACAGCTCGCTAAGCTCGGCGAAAGACTTATCCAAAAGATCTGGCCGTGCTGTCAATTTGGCGAGATCTTTTAGTTGGAGACTGAGTCGCTGATAGACTTCCTCGAGGTCCAGTAAATTAGTCGAAATTTTTGGAACACACCGCCCTTGGCGCTTTGACGCCAGGCTTCCGAAAGGTCTCGTGCTTTCTTCACAGCAACGAAAAGTTCGTTTGGTGAGGGCCTAGATCCAATCCAAAAACTCAACGCCTGCCTTCGGGCCTGTCGATAGGAGCTATTGGTAATTTTTGCAATAGAACTGGCGATGCCATTCGCTTCGCCCGGTGCAAGCTTGCTTGTAATCTGCGCAAGTGGAAGTTCGAATATTTCCTTTTCAAAGAGGTCAAGGGTAATCTTTGTATCTCTAAAGAGTTGAAGGATGGCTCCCCATGCCGCTACACCGTTCGGCCTACTTGGACCATAGCCATCGGCTGACCTTGAGAAAGTTTCAAATGCAGATACCAGCGTATCGGTGTTGAGCGTTGTAAGTACATCAAGGACTTTCGAAGCGGCTTCGGGAGGCGTAATTGTGGCGTCAACGAAAGCCGTGCCCCAAGGGCTGCTTTGGGGCGAAAGTGTCAATTCATCCAAACCAATAAAACTTTCTAAATCCGCTCGAGCATTTCTAAGTGAATCTCCGCTCAGACGTGCAAGTGCGTCGCCTCGAAGCCGAACCATTGAGGTTACTGAATCTGATAAGGCCATGAGCCGTGACTGGGTTTCGTAAATGCTCAGACCCCATGGTTCGCGACTCTTATGTAGTGCGTTGGTAACTTCTATTAGAGTGCGTCTATGTCGGGTTAGATTTTCATGTGCATCAGCCATATCCGGACGGGCAATAGACGAGGCAGAGGTAAGGATTTGGAGATATTCTCGGCTCGCTTACGTCTCGACCCCGCTCCTTTATGGATGTCAAGCACCAAATCTTCAAGTCCTACGCTCTATAGACGATCTACTACCGCGTCGATTGCAGCGCGTCTTTCAGCTATGAAAAGGATTTTTCTACCCCGAGCAGCCAAAGAGGCTATAAGGTTTGGTATCGTTTTTGATTTTCCGGTGCTCGGCGGTCCGTCAATGACCTAGTCCGCTCCTCCGACGACTGCATTGATGACATAGGATTGACTAGCGTCAGCGTCAAGAACTAGAAATTCATCTTGGGGTGGTTGTCGATCGGGGTCAGGGAGCGTTACCTTTGGATGTCGACCTCGGAGAGACTCTAGCGAGTTTGAGTCGCCAGCGAGGGAAGAAATAAGGTCTGATGCGACTAAGGCATCAAGTGAACTCTCGAGGTCGAGGACCATGGGAAGCTTGGCATAGGAGAAATTGCCAATCACGATGCGGGGTTTTATGGCGAATCCCGCAATTTCGACACACGCCTTTGAAAGCCCTTCAAATAAAGGATTGGAGTCGATCGAATCGGAGTTGTCTTCGTTTACATTTAGCAGATCGATAGAGGCAGTATCTATTTTGTATTCAGTCTTAAGCATGTGCAAAAGCGAAGGGTTGATCTTCCATTCTTCTGCTTGTTCCACTTCAAAGTCATCCTCAATACTGTTCTTAGGCTTTAGAGCGACTCGCCGTAACAACACCGGCGCCGCCAGAGTTGCTTCGCTATTGGGGTTGTTCCAAGTGGCCATTTCCCAAGCTAGGTATAAGGTCTGGAGTCCCTTTTCTTGAAAGTTCTCGCTTGCTTTAGCGTTGATGGTGCGCACGCGGCGAGCCGCTATTTGGCGTGCCGTATCACCAAACCAATTCGAAAGCATTACTTTTTTCCCACAAGAAGAGCTTCGATAGCAGTTTCATTTTCGATCGACACCGGTTCAAGCGTCAAGGTTCCCTGCTTCGGATCGCGGTAATAGAGCAAATTATTTCTGCCGACAAGGTCTACAAGCTCATTGATCCAACCCCTCGATGCCTTCGCAACGAGTTCGATGCGCTTATTAGTAGATTCAGGTGGTGTCTTGACCGTTGCGTTCAATTCGCTAAAAAAAATCTCCACTCGCATTTAGGGCCGATTCGCAACAGAATATGCGAAATAAGATGCTTTTGTTTGAAGATCATTTAGGTTCGCACATTTCTCGAGGTAGACCGGCAAATTCAGCTTCCCTCAAATATCCTAAATCATAAAGAATGGATGAAGATATTCTTGGTTCACAGAATAGGGTCCCCGATAAATGGGCTTGTGAATTGGAGAGCAGAGTCATTCGACTTGCGAGGCGATCTCTTTCAAAATATTGTCAAAACCCACTTGCAAGAGCTAGTGGGTTTCAGCCGTGCTACCATTTCCTCGATTTATAAAACTGAGGTTACCCAGATTTAGTAGACACTGATTTTTGGAAGGCTAGCTCCCCAAACTAGTATGGCGCGACTAAAAGTAATATCCTGGCGGCCCTTAGCAGCCGATTGCCGATTTTCTGACTTCTAATGTCAATTTGGGCCAGTGTTGCGTCTGTATCTAGGAGCTTTTGATAGTTTCTCCAGGCGATAATACGCCAGTACAGAATCGTGTACATTGCTGGCCGATAATACAGGAACTGGAATCGGCGCTTTAGGAAGTCCAAACGCGTATTTTGCTCGGTAAACGAGCCAATTATCTGTTTGCCGCTTCTCATTAGTAATTTATCAATTCTAACCAAGTCGCCCAACAGGTTTTCGGCGACGGAATTATTCATGACTTTTGATAAGACGTAAGGTAGATCATTGTTAATGTGGGCATTCGCTCCGAGTAACAGAGATATGATAGCCGGGTAAGGCCGTCCCTTGATAGTATTCATCATGGACCATGAGACCCTCAAAGTTTCACTATTATCGAAAGTTTCATTAATTGCCTTGAAGTAATACCCGGCAAAGACGACGATGAATTCCTCGATAAGCTTCGGATCATACTTATCAAGTTTCGTAAGTTTCGCCTCCACCGAGACCAGATTGGAGCTAATCTTTAGTAGAACAGATGTTCGATAAAGGAGGCATGGTGGATATCTCAGGCTTTATGGTACGCTTCGCTTCAGAGGAAGCATGTGAAGATCATTTGATCAAATTGCGGTGGAAAGAGGGATTTAGATGCCCAAAGTGTGACTCTGACCAGTTTACCTTAATCAGGCCAAACCATCGAAGAAATGCAGCATCTCGAGCTCCACTTTTTCAATGTAAATCTTGTCACCGTCAAACTAGCGTTACCTCCGGGACTATCTTTCATCGAAGCCATATCTCTTTATCCAAGTGGTTCTCCGCTATCTATCTATTGTCCAACGACAAGCGTGGTCTTTCGGCTACTACCATTGCTAAATTCGTTCAAGTATCTTATTCGACTGGCTGGTTGATGCTAAATAAGCTACGAAAAGCAATGGCTGACCGAAATGGTTTATATAAACTTGGAGGAAACGTCCAGGTAGATGAGTTCTTTTTAGGTAGTGAGAGCCATGGCGAAGGCTAAAGAGGAAAGGGAACAAAACAAACCAATGTCCTAATTGGAGTGTCGATTAGCAATGGTGCTCCTACTCATTGCTTCATGGAAGTAATCAAAGATACCACTGCTAAATCATTCAAAGATGTTTTTGTGAGACGTTTAGATTCCGATACCAAGNTGATAAGTGATGGTAACCCAAATGTTACGGGGTATGTGCTCGAGACCTTGGACTAGCGCATTCGATCACTCTATCCCAAAGACGAACAAGCACATGTAACAT
>NZ_JXYS01000102.1 GCF_000949295.1 Acidithrix ferrooxidans | reverse complement strand
AGAGTGATCGAATGCGCTAGTCCAAGGTCTCGAGCACATACCCCGTAACTTGGGTTACCATCACTTATCAGCTTGGTATCGGAATCTAAACGTCTCATAAAAACATCTTTGAATGATTTAGCAGTGGTATCTTTGATTACTTCCATGAAGCAATGAGTAGGAGCACCATTGCTAATCGACACTCCAATTAGGACATTGGTTTGTTTTGTTCCCTTTCCTCTTCTGCCTTCGCCATGGCTCTCACCACCTAAAAAGAACTCATCTACCTGGACGTTTCCTCCAAGTTTATATAAACCATTTCGGTCAGCCATTGCTTTTCGTAGCTTATTTAGCATCAACCAGCCAGTCGAATAAGATACTTGAACGAATTTAGCAATGGTAGTAGCCGAAAGACCACGCTTGTCGTTGGACAATAGATAGATAGCGGAGAACCACTTGGATAAAGAGATATGGCTTCGATGGAAGATGGTTCCGGAGGTAACGCTAGTTTGACGGTGACAAGATTTACATTGAAAAAGTGGAGCTCGAGATGCTGCATTTCTTCGATGGTTTGGCCTGATTAAGGTAAACTGGTCAGAGTCACACTTTGGGCATCTAAATCCCTCTTTCCACCGCAATTTGATCAAATGATCTTCACATGCTTCCTCTGAAGCGAAGCGTACCATAAAGCCTGAGATATCCACCATGCCTCCTTTATCGAACATCTGTTCTACTAAAGATTAGCTCCAATCTGGTCTCGGTGGAGGCGAAACTTACGAAACTTGATAAGTATGAACGCTAATGCCGTTTGGTTGGAACTTGGTGCAATTGCACACAACCTGGCACGGTTCACTGCACGAATAGGCGCTATTACACAAACTGTAATAACCACACCAAAGCTTCGACGGTGTTACTTTCAGATCGCAGGACATATCACTCGTTCAGCTAGAAAAGTAATACTCCATCTTGAAGAACACTGGCACTATAAGGATAAGTTCTTAGAGGCTCTTGATCGGATCAGAAAGTTTGAGATCGCCATCACCTGAACATCTGGTTACCTAACACACTGAATATTACTTGAAACAACTGCTCTAGAAGACAAGGGATTAGGTCACTATGGCCAAAATGAGATTTCACAATCTCAAAAATGACCAAAAAGGCTCAACCACAAAGGGAATAGGTCATATTTGGCACTCTGAAACCAGATTTAAGCCATAGACCCTCCGTCAAACCTAAATCAGTTCCAAAAAACCGACTTGGATTCACACCGAAGGGCTCAAGCTGGTCCATTTCTGTGGATTCAGGCTAATATAGCATTATCTACTAAGGACTATATTTCACTACATGACGATGATTGGCGCAATGGAAGGCATGTGGTATATCAATTACATGCACACATCGTCTTGATACCTAGATATCGACGTAATGTCATGACCGAGAGAGTTAGTGACGAGATCAGATCTGCCCTCATTGAGGTGTGTACTCGTTTCGATTCCACCCTCGATGCTTTCGAAACAGACGGCGATCATGCCCACCTACTGATCACCTACGCAGCTAAAGTTGCCCTGTCGAGACTGGTGATGTCTATGAAGACACTTATCGCCATGAGAGTAAGGGCAAAGAACTGGCCGGAAGTCCGAGAGGCTTTGTGGGGGCAGCACTTTTGGTCGCCCTCCTAGTCGATAGTGTCTTGTGGTGGAGCCCCATTAGAGGAAGTGAAACAGTACATAGAAGACCAGAAACTCCCAAGAGGTAAATCAGGTAGACCGAGAAAGAATTAGGTCGCTTGACCCCTCCCTTACGGAAACCGATTGCGCTCCCGTTGGTTCAAAATCAATTGAAAGTGGCCAAACGCAAAAGATAGGCCAAGCCAACTACTAGAGCTGAGACTTCGCTTCTTTTCTATCGTATCCGAAGATTACTGTCATAGCGAGGGCTCCTGTCAAGGCAACGGCCATGCCAATCAGGTACGGAACCATAGGCGAAAAGAGTGGTATTGACATAAAGCTTGGAAAAGCGAGAGATACCATCTTGACGCCACTAGCACCAGCGATAGCGCCGCCAACTGCTCCGGCTAGAGCAACATAGATGAACGTCCTGCGATAATAAGGAAGAAAGAAACCGTAGAGGATTGGGCGGGTTTCACCCGAGAAGATAGCTGGAACCAAGCTCGCGCCTGCAAGTGCCTTGATATCACCCTTTCGACCTCGAATGACCATACCAAGTGCGAAACCGATCTGAGCAAATACGCCAGCTGATGCGGTTGCAAGGATGGGATCTCCGCCTTTAGCCAGATCCAAAATGACAATTGGAACGAGAGCTATATGCAGTCCGATTATCGTCAGAAACGTCCATGCTGCCCCCATAACGCCACCAGCGATGAGTCCATTGCCCCTAAACAGTGCAGTTACAACGTCACTAACCAATTTCCCAGCATAAGTTCCAAAGGGGCCAACCACAATAGCCGCGAGAGGAACAAAAACGATGAGCGACAGCATTGGGACCAAAAAGATCTTCAAGTCCTTCGGTACAACTCGGTTCAACCATCTCTCAACGAGGCCATAGAGAGGTATGGCAAAAAAGATCGGTAAGATCGTCGAGGAATAGTTAGCAAGCACCACTGGAATCCCGATAAAGGAGGTGCTGGCTCCGTGGGCGAGGAGCGAAGTGAAGTTCGGCTCCATAAGAGCTGCGCCAATTGCACTACCGATATACCCATTTGCACCCAGGGCGATTGACGCGCTGTAACCAAGGAAAATCGGTAGAAAGTAAAAGATAGCATTCCCGGCTGCCGCCAAAATTAGGTAGGTGCCAGATTTAGGGTCTATCCAATGAAACTTCAAAAGTATTGCAAGCAATGCTTTGATAGTTGCTGATCCCGCAAAGAGGGGAATCAGCGGACCGAACGAGGTCGAAATAAATTTAAAGATCCTCTGAACCACACTGCTGGCCCCGCCATCTTCAGCTTTTGATACCCCAGCATCGATTGTCCCAACCGCAATTTCCTCGTCCGCCTTTGCATCCGGACCGTTTTCTAATTTCATAGTAGAACCCCCTCGACTAAATACTTAATTTATCTATTCTTATCCCAGCCAATAATGAAAAATATTCAAAAATGAACAGTCATCTCCAAGGGATCAATTAGCTGCAATATGAAAAATGACATGGAAAACTAAAGGAGATGATATATCTCCATATTTTTATAATTTATAGTGTCGAATAGGTCAATTATGTTTAATCAAACCGATACACTAATTTGAATATATTGTTGACCTTGTAATCCACAATATCGCCATAAAAGAGATCCACATAGGCCACAGATGACTCTCGATAGATTCCATAGATTCGATAGAATCAAAAAGAGACTTCGTTACTTTCTCTTTCCGAAAGATCTCCTTGGTCGTCTTGTGATGCCTACCTAGACCGAAGAATCACAGTGGCCCACAGTGCTTCACGGTGCTCGACAGTGCCCCGCAACGCCCCAGATCGCCCCAACATCCCAGGCAAGATCTATCACTTGTAGTTGTAGTTAGCCATAGAACTCCATCGGCGCCTCAATTCATGGGCCGCGGCCTTCGGCTTTCTATCTCTCGTAAATACCCCCTTTTTGTTACCCTGTACTCGCAGAACACCTTGACTAGTCGCAAAGTCTGCAAAGTTCCAAACTTGTTCGCCTACCACCCAGGAGCACTTGTCAAAGACCTCGTGATAGGTAGATAGAAAGAGCGATTGAAACTCCTCGGTAAACATCACAGGATCTACATCGTGAAGGCCAGCCACAGTATCGGCTCCATACTCAGTCATTAGGATCGGCTTTTGTGGATGCAGATTATGCCAATCGATCAACTCTTGATGGAGATGCTCGCCAGCGGCCTCTAGATCTCCACTGTCGACGTACCATCCGTAATATCGATTTAGAGCAAGAACATCGACTAACTCTGCAACTTCGCACACCCCCGGCGTGGCCCACTGATGGGTAACGATCGTTACCGGACGCTTCTGAGGATCACACTTTCTAGCGAGTTCCACAAGGGGAGCAAAGTATTGCCGAGCGCCAGCCTCCTCAGAAGCTGGCTCATTAGCTATCGACCACATGACCACTGATGGATGATTTTTATCGCGCGCAACGAGCTCCTCGATAACCTTTTGATGATTAGCGAAGGTCCCAATGTGCTCCCATGTATTCCGATGCTCACGCGAACCAAATAGCACAGCGGCGAAGTTGAGGTGAAGGCCCACTGCAGGGGTTTCATCTATCACCACTATGCCTTGGCGATCGGCGAGGCGTAGTATCTCCTCTGAATATGGATAATGGGCGGTTCTAAATGAGTTTGCTCCAATCCACGCAGCCAGATTGAAGTCGGCAACATTTAGGGCTTCGTCGAATCCACGCCCATGAATAGAGGAGTCCTCGTGCTTACCAAAACCCTTAAAGTAAAATGGCTTTCCATTTATAAGAAACTGTGCATCTCTCACATCAACGGTTCGAACTCCAACCGGAATCGAATAGGTGTCCAAAACGACACCGTTCTCGCAAAGGTCAACTTCGAGATTATACAGATACGCATCTAGAGGTTCCCACAGGACCACATCGCCAATCTCCAAGGTCTTAGATGGCCCATCGCCGCTAGCAGCCAAATTGCCATCCTCGTCGCGCAGTCGCATCTTTAGGTGATTAGCACCGCCAACAACCTCCACGTCCACTTGAACATGACCAAGAGATCCAACCGTCGAAGTCACAACACTAAGATCGGAGATATAAGACCTCGGTGTCGTATAGATCTTCACAGGTCGATGTATGCCTGCGTAGTTGAAGAAGTCAAAGTTCGGTGTGTTTTTCACAACACGACCAAGGCCACTTATCTCTTGGTCAAAATAAGTTCCAACCGGCAGAGTTGTCTCATCAACGACATTATTTACCATTACGCTCAAGCGGTTTGGGCCCGAAATTAAGAATTTATTTATCTCGAATTCGAATGGTGTGAAGCCACCATTGTGCTCACCTACATATTTACCGTTGATGAATACTCGCCCAAAGTGCGTAACCGAACCAAAGCGAAGAACCACTCTCTCACTTAGAAGAACGCTCGGTACGCTAAATGTCGACTCATAACAGACCCACCCAACATGGTTGCGTATCTTTGAAGTTACCCCCAAATCGTTATAAGAGGCTGGAACTGCCATAGGCATAGCCCCAACGAGTGGGTGGTCGACAAATGTCTCATCGAACTCATCGCTTGTGCCAAGCACAAAAGACCAAATTCCACTTAGATCAATGACAGCTCTGGTGTCAGTACTTATTGGATACAACAAACCAAAGCACCCCCTATCTCTTATCTCGAGCCCCAAGAGTGCGGCGGTAGGTGATTAATCTCCTACGCACACGCTCATACAAAATCATTGATTGTTGAAAAAATAACTCATCAATATGGATGATTGTATAACATTTTTTATGCACACGTTCACATTGGGTAGAATTATTTTAAAAATCTGGAAATTGCAGGCCCAGAGCCCCACCAATACGAAGATCGAAAATGCGACACTTACGACAGCTATAGCGAGCACCAATAGTTGAAGATGTATCGATCACCCAAAATCGAAAAAGTACACACTTGCCATCTTTTCTTGTCCAACTAACCACTTCAGAGGCTATTTACCACCTCTATCTAGGCGCATGCAGGGATAGATTTGTGCGAGCTGTAACGCCGGTTGCACAAAGTAGGATCCCTACGTCAGATCCGTGCCTTCAACGTCATCACACCCACTATCCAGCCCAACGATCCCAATAGGTGGAATAGAGCAGTTGACCTGTGAATGTGACAAATCTAAAAAAAGTAATGTTATCGTGTGCATAATATGATTACAATTACTAGAAGGCACTGATAAGACCATTAAACGTCGCATTTGAAAACAAAGGGGAGGATCTAAGTTGTCCATCTTGATCACAAATGGAACCGAACTCCGAAATGCCGTGAATAGGCTCGTTCAAAATACGCCAGCAACCGATGTTCACACGCACCTCTACCCCGCAAGCTTTTCGGAACTGATGCTCTATGGAATCGACGAACTGCTCACCTATCACTACTTAGTAGCCGAGACCTTTCGCCATTCGTCCCTTAGTTACGATGAATTTTGGGGATTAGAAAAGCACCACCAAGCAGATCACATTTGGTCGACTCTCTTTTTGGAGCATACCCCGATAAGCGAGGCCACCCGAGGGGTTCTAACTACCATCAACAAATTGGGTCTCGTTAGTGATGAGCCAAAGCTTTCCCAATATCGAGATTGGTACGATCAAATCCAACCACAAGAACTTGTGGATCTCGTCTTTGATTTGGCAAAGGTAAAAGATGTTGTAATGACCAATGACCCCTTCGATCAAGACGAACGTGACAAGTGGAATTCAAAGGCCAATGTTCGCAGTAGCCTCGACAACAGGTTTCACTCGGCATTGCGCCTTGATCCCTTGTTGAATGATTGGGAGACGACCGCTAAAAAACTAAACCAATGGGGCTATAGGGTAGATGCGCAACTAGGCGAGACAGATGATGAATCATTAGGTGAGATAACTCGCTTTTTGTGGGAGTGGATCCAAAAGATCGATCCGCTCTATCTCGCGGCTTCGCTTCCTAGTGACTTTAAATATCCAAATTCCGACATTCGAACCATCTTGATCCAAAAGTGCATCCTACCCATCTGTGCTAAGGCTAAGTTACCACTTTCAATAATGGTTGGCGTCAAAAGAGGAGTCAACCCAAGCCTCAGGCTCGCTGGAGATATGTTGGCATCTGCAGACGTCACCTCGATTGAAAATCTGTGTCGCGACTTTCCCAATCAGAAGTTTTTGGTAACATTCCTATCGCGAGAGGATCAGCATCACCTAAGTGTCCTTGCACGAAAATTCAAAAACCTTATGATCTTTGGATGCTGGTGGTTCCTGAACACACCCTCCCTAATCAAAGAGACAACACAGATGAGATTTGAACTCCTTGGAACGAGTTTCGTTCCACAGCACTCCGACGCCAGAATCTTAGAACAACTTATCTACAAGTGGTCACACTCTAGGGCGGTCATAGCTGATGTGCTAGTTGACCAGTACCAAGGGGTCCTGGACACCGGATGGAAAATCACCCATGACGAAGTTGAGAGGGATGTAAATGACCTCCTCTCCGACAACTTCTGGAGGTTTATAAAGAAATAAGTTCTTCAAATGACTAAATATGAAAAATCATCTCTTTGACATGGTGCCTGGCCTTGGGCGCTAGCCAATACCACACACAAGACTAAACCAGCAGTGCCATCATTGTCATAGCGTCTGAACTACCAAATCTAAGACGATGAAGAAAAAGCGGCGGTTGAAGATATAGATGCAACTTTGGATGACGATGCCACTTCATAGTGGGCAAATTTTATAGGTCAAAATTGCAAGTTATCCTGGCGGTCGTATAGACCTAGCAACGATCGAAATTGGGATCAAGAAATTGATCACTATGAAGCGAGAATAAAAGTGAAGAACTGGCCCAAAAAAAAATGGACTAGCAGAATTGCTATTGCGGTCGCCGAGACAACAAGAGTATTTATCCAGCAGCCACAAAAACAACATTGACAAGGGTTTCGACTAATCAGATCGTTCTATCATGGCGCCCAATATAATCCCAAGATAATCCTCATAGAAGACCACAGCAGGTTTAGGCGCCCAGTGGCAGTCCAGATACATCCTACATAATCCAGGAATGAATAAAGGCGACGATGATCCCTCTGAATGAAAATCTAAAAGGCAAAACCGCGGTCATTACCGGTGGTAGCGGCGTTCTCACTAGCGCTATGGCCAAAGAGCTTGCACGTCACGGAACAAATATTGTGATTTTGAATCGAAACAAAGCTACAGGCGAGTCAATCGTGGCGGAGATCGAACAAAGAGGAGGAACCGCCATTGCGATCTCCTGTGACGTTTTAGATAAAGATAGCGTCAAAGCGGCAGAGGCATTGACTCTATCGATGTTTGGTTGTTGTGACATTTTAATAAATGGAGCGGGAGGCAATCATCAAGATGCCACTACCTCGGATGAGGTCCTAAGTGAAGCTGACCTTCTCGATGTGAATTCTCGAACATTATACGACCTTGAGATCGAAGGGATCGAGCGCGTAATCAATTTGAACCTACTTGGAACGATTATACCTTCTCAGGTTTTCTCAAAAAATATGATCGGTCTCAATGGCGCCACCATAATCAACATCTCATCGATGAGCGCATATACGCCACTTACTAAAATTCCTGCTTACTCTGCATCCAAAGCGGCGATAAACAACTACACCGCTTGGCTTGCGGTCTACCTATCAGAGGTCTCAATTCGAGTAAATGCAATAGCACCTGGTTTTTTCCTAACAAATCAAAATCGCAACCTACTTATGCAAGAGGATGGGTCGCTGACCCAAAGGTCTAAAAAGATTATCGATCACACCCCTATGAAACGATTCGGCCTGGCCGAAGACCTCCTCGGCACTCTTATATGGCTGGCTGACGACAATCTTTCGGGCTTTGTCACCGGTGTCACAATACCGATAGACGGAGGTTTCATGGCCTACAGCGGAGTTTGAATCAAGCAACGAGCCCCCAAAAAATTGGAATTTATACCAAAAGACCCAGAGTTGCTGGGAGATCGCTATTTAGCTCAGGCCAATCGTAACTAATCCCAGGTCGCCGGCAGTAAGGCATTAGTCGCATTTGAAAACAGCCCATCAATCATCGAGCCTGGCCCTTCATTAACAGTTCCCCAATCGATGTGGAGCTTGTCGACACTACAACGACTGAGGAGCCGCCCAGTTCCCGATTGGCACATAGTTCGTCGGCGCGCTCATCGCGGCTTGGCTTTGTCGATCGGTTGAGCCATACCTGTGACAGCCAAGTGGGTGGACATCTTTTTTATTTGGCAAGAGAGCTTCGATCGCGACCCGGATCGTATTTGCAGCCTCCGAGTCAAGTGCATGCATAATGGTATCGCCTGCAATGGTATTGGGTTTTTGTATAACCTACATTTGCCCAGAAAAAAGTCAATTACCGATAGATGTTATCTTCGGCGCCTAACTATCAGCTCATAGGTACACTGCCTGTCTGCGCGGCCTCTAACCTAAAGAGATGACTAATCAACCAAAAGCGTCCTCCGTCCCGCGCTGGTTTACCGACCACCAGGAAGGCCATTCCGAGTGGTACATCGAGCGGTTCCGCAAAATGGCGGCCGACGGCGCCGACCTGGATGGCGAGGCAAGATTGATAGATGCACTGGTAGCCCCCCACGCACGGATCCTCGACGCCGGCTGTGGTCCCGGCCGGGTAGGCGCAGCTCTCTTTCGGCGGGGCCACCAGGTCCTGGGCGTCGATGTCGACCCACTGCTAATCGATGCTGCACGGCAAGATCACCCCGGCCCGACATGGTTGGTGGCGGACCTGGCGGAGCTAGACCTAGCAGCGATGGAACACCCCGAAACCTTCGACGGGGCCGTTCTCGCCGGAAATGTCATGCTCTTCTTAGCGCCGGGCACCGGCGCTCAGGTGCTCGGTCGGATAGCACGGCACCTTCGCTCGGACGCTCCTATCGCAGTCGGATTTGCCCTGGATCGCGGCTACTCAATCTATGACTTCGATATGGACTTGGCACTTGCCGGGCTCACGGTAGAGCATCGCTTTGCCACCTGGGATATTCGCCCTTGGACAACTTCGTCCGATTATGCCGTCAGCGTGCTGAGGACCAGTGCAGGCGGTTGAGACCGATTACCCTACCGCGGAGTCGCTACGGTCGAAAGACCGCACAGTTCAAGCTCAGTCCTGGGTCAAATCGCCAACAACCGGAGTCGACGTAAGGAATTTTTCAGAGATCGGGGGATCAAGGATCCACGGGGCGCATTCAAGACCTGCCACGGCAGCATTCAAGACTTTCGAAGTGCAATGACCTACGGCCAAGATCGCGAACGGACCACGCTTGGAATTGAGCGCCGAGCGCACCTTTGGCGTCGACACAATGCTCGCCGATGAACGTCAAGTTGAAGTACTTGTCGAGAGTGTTTCCAGAACGTCCACGGTCACCCTTCAGCGTCCAGATTTGTTGGCCGGACAATGTGGGAGTTCGGATTTAACGGTGGCTAGGGGTCAAAGGTTCTTTTAACGAAGTCGATTTCACAGTGGTAACGGCGTTCTATCAAAAGGCGATTCCTACCGTCACGCGATGAAGGAGCTTCTGTGAAAAAAGTTTGTCGGTTAGGCACGGCTCAGCAATGAGCTGTAGCTAACCCGCCACGCAATATGACGCTGGGCCTCCAAAAGGCTGACCTTAACGGAGTAGATCCCGAATCGTCTCTGTAGCCTTGTCAACTACCATACGACGGCCATTATAGGGTTAGAGGTTTCTTATCGCCAGATCCATAAACACTGCGATATCAAGAGATAGGTCAGCAACGATGCTCTTTAGGCGACGGTTCTTTAGATTCAAGTCCAATGAGTAAGCTTCGCTTTAGTCCCCTTCATAGCGGCGTAGGTACTCTTACCAAGATGCCGAGTCGTATCGGTAACTGCAGCACCTTAGGCTTTTTTAACAAAGCGACGACGTCACTATGGTTGCACCTTCGTTGAGCATCTTGTCCCCTTCGACGATCTTCTTGCGCACCTGTTCTGGGGTATGCCTTTGCGACTTCACAATAATTTCCTCCATCTACATTATGGATACAAAGCTCACATTGGTATCGGATCATCCAATTGGGAGCCTACGTAATAGACACCAGCCATAGCGAGCTAGATGCAGGTGAGATCTGGAATATCTATACGACTCTCACTAAAGTAGAAGATGCCTTTAGATCCCTCAAGAGTGATCTTGGACTTCGACCGGTCTATCATCAACTAGCTAGCCGAACTGCTGCTCACCTCTTCATCTCAGTACTTGCCTATCACCTCCTTAGTGCTATTGAGCTGACCTTGAGGCAAAATAACGATAAGAGAAGATGGTCAACCATTAAAGAGCAACTCAACAGTCACCGCCGAGCCACCATAGTTCTTACATCAGATAAAGGCGTTGTCTATCACATCCGCACTAGTGGTGTTCCTGAGCCGGTTCACAAAGAGATCTACCGTCTCTTAGGAGTTAGTGATCCCCTTAAACGGATCAAGACCATTGCGACGCATTTGTAGTGTCCCAACGTAAGACCACATACTCAACTAGCTGGGAGAATAGGTTGATTTTTGGAAAGATGGGTCATGAGAATTTGCGTAGAATTGCTGATGCTCTAAGTAGGCTAGCCTGAATCGATTGGGCCGCAATTGATAATCATTGCAGCTTCCCATTACAAGCACGAGAAAGTCCCCATCAAAGATGGCTGGGTCAGCTTTTGATTCTCAATAGTCGATGCCTGATTATTTCGATATTGCATCCTAAAGGATCCAAAAAGATCCAGAGCTAATTCACATATTAACCAAAGTGGAATCTATCGCCTTAAATCAGCCAGTGGGTTCAATGAACCTTCCCCAAGCTAGATGGCCGCTACGGCCATTGAGACCAAAATGGTTCAACATATTGAAGTTTGCTTCCTCGCCCATGAAGGATAGAAACTACCGCAGCGCTCATCTTTGTACCCTCAAAAACCCGAAGGGTCGAATTTTGACCAACTGCGCGCTCTCAACCCCAAAAGATACAGGTAACGTCTTCATCGATTGCCGCCAACATCTCATCGAGCGTACCGGCATCGACAAGGTCATATGGATTCCACTTGTTATTACGGTCACGCCAGAAAAGCGACCACTTACCGGTAGAAACATTGACGCGAAGGCGAGCAACTTCATGCTTCGTCCACTCCGTAAGCGACTCACGCCAAGGCGCCCGACACTCAACGATTGTAACCGTATTGCCTCTGACTGACGACTCAACCCGCACTTGGTCACGCGCCCTAGTTGGCACTCTTTGATCGCAGTACCGATTAATTTTGAAAAGCTCAAATTCCGAAACAGCCATACTTCAAGCTTAGATTGTGGGCATTAAAACCAAGAACTATGATGATAGTGAGATCCCTAGATCGCAATCGCCATGGACAACTCGCAAATTCCGCTCAAAAAAACATCCAGAGGTGAAATTGGTTCCAAGGGGACCAAGCCGGGACAATTGCGTAACCCGATCTATAGCTCAAATTCGAGCCAAAAATGGCAATCCGGAACTCCCATAGAGGCGATTTCAACCGTAGCGTAATATTTCGCGCCAAATCAAACGATTAAAATACAACATATTAGGTACAACAAATAAATCTATAAACCAATACAGGGAATAATCAAGCTCAACCCGGGCTTTGCATGACATGTCTAAACAACCTCAATTGACTCTTTACTGGCGTCAAGGATGTCCATTTTGCTCATCCCTGCGACGAGAACTCGCTTTAGCTGGCGTTTCCCTTAGCAAGGAAGTCAACATCCGGAAAGACCCTCTGGGAGCGGCATTCGTACGACAAGCCGCCGGGGGAAACGAAACCGTCCCGACGCTTGTGATCGACGATGTGACTCTAGTAAATCCAAGCATTTCACAGGTTGTAAACGCCATAGGGCGCGCTCACCCCGACTTCGTTCCCAACAAGCCTCTCGATCCCGCGCCAAAATTCTGGCTACGTGGGATTCAGCTAGGTACGGTTGCAGTCCTAATAGTGGTGAGCTTCATAATTGAACGCCAGATCAACAGCACCGCATCGTATGCGGTCGATATAGCAAATATTGCGATCTACCAATTATTCAATTGGCTGCGACGTCGCAAGGTAGTCACCTACTCAGTTAAGGCTGACAGCTAAGCCCTATCCTTTTTGGCTACCCTTCAATCTTCAATCTTCGCGGCTTGGAACAGCGCTTTGTGGTCGGCAACGTCAAAAATACACCAAATCTCATCAATTTCACCATCGTTGCTGTCCTGCGAGACAAGTGCGAAATTTCAGATCCATGAGAATTTAAGCTGGGATTTAGATGAGCAATTAGGCGCAGATACTCAAACTTCGCATTCCAATAAAATGAGATCCTTGACCGTCTGTATTGGATTAAATTGAATCATGTGACACCAATTTAGATAATATAGCTTCACGCAATTGCCCGCAATCGATCCTAAACTTCTACCACGTTAAAGGCGTGATACCAACCGATACATTCCCGAAGATGGGTTATTGTTGGGGAGCTCTGAACCATTCTGGTCGTACATCTGATCGAGCCTCTCACTATGTTTAATGGCAGTAGCAAGGCGTGGTAGATACAGGTTGGGATTAACCTCTTTGCCTTTGGAATTATCGAAAACCATTCGGATATTGGATGCCTTTGAGCAATTCAGCGTACTGCGATGATCACAAAAGTGCAGGATTAACCAAAGTTCGAAGCAAGGATTCGAAATCGCGAGTTCAATATTGTTTTCTTTCGCAAGCTTGATAGCTTGGTTTATCGTTTTGTGATCATCAACGTCAAAAACACACCAAATCTCATCAATTTCACAATCGTTTCTTTCTGCAAGCTTAACCGCCTTTGAAACCAAATTCAAAGGTGCAGAATCACCGGTTCCAGAAATTACCTTCAAATCAACTACAGAAGTTTTGCTACCTAACCTCCTAAGCGCATTGAGATAGATAGGTTCGGTTCGTGCTCCTTCACAAAAGACCACAAAGGTCCTTTTCGGCTTCAAATCTCCGACTTTACGACCTAGACTACCTTTGTCAGCTCTCATTCGATTGGATGCCGCCTTAGCCATTAATCCGAGGACGCCACAGGGCCAAGTAAACGAAAAAACGCCAATTGATCGAGATATGGAATTCCACCAAATCTCCCTTGGAGATATGCCTTTTCTAGATTTAACGACCTTCGAACCATGTCACCGCTGAATTCAGCCAAAGCTTTCAGAGACGTTGATCCATTTGCACCCTTCTCGGTAAACCACACTTCATCGCGATTTAGATGATTCGACAAACTAGTGTCATGAGTCGTAAAGATCAACTGTGCATTGTTAGGATTAGCAGATGGATCCTGAAATAGTTCAACAAGTCGCGCCGACAAGTTCGAGTGAAGGCCCGCATCAATCTCATCTATAATTAGAACCTGACCAAACTCAAATGTCTTCAAAATTGGACCAATGAGAGAAAACCACCTTCGCGTTCCTTCTGACTCCTCTGCAAAATCAAAAGCAAGCTCCTGTCCTGGTGCTCCATGAATTAATTTCAATTGCTTCCCGGGGGCATTACTGCGTAGCCGTGGCGTATTAGGAAGATCCTCAAGCACATTCTGCGGTATTTGCACCTCGATGATTCCAAGATCCGCAAAGCGCAATAGGGCCATGGCCATCTCTCGAGACGTGAATCTTCCGGGAACAATGTCATCAAATAGGGATTGTGTTGCGATCCCGTCGCCCTCTTCGAAGATTCTCTGAGTGGATCGATGCCATGTTGGCCTAGAGAATCTGCTCGTATTCCATGAAACGTTCCCGACGAATCCGAAGCCCGAAAGTGCACTAGCGAACGAAGAAATTTCCCGAACCTGAAGCTTTGCAGCTATAGAAAGGACCATCATGGTATTAGTCAGCAACTCTCGGATCCCAGATAATGAAGTAATCCCACGCCGTAGTTCCAATTGACCACCCTCACGCCTAAAAAGGAGTCGCCGCCGGCGCTCTGGATAGCTATACAGAGATTCAGCGCGAATACCATTGCGATCGAATTCAATTTGATAGACGTATCGAACTTCTTGCACCAACATCTCTACCTCGAATTTGGTCGAACTTATTGGTCCAGTTCCAAATCTAAACGGCTCATAGGCTATTTCGTCGTCCCAAAACCTTAGCGAAACCCGCACCGCGTTGAATAGCCAATAGAGCGCGTCGATAACGTTTGACTTTCCAGATGCATTAGGCCCATGATTTCGGCGGTCGTCAATACCACCTGTGAAATAGATTCGAATTTTCGCACCGCGTTACGATCTTCGTCGACGGCAATCACGAACAGTTCGGCGGGCTCGAAAATGGACCTGTAATTTGAGACTTCAAATCTAAGAAGCACATGCCACATGATGGCCGAAAAACTGCACTTAGAACCGCTATTTCGTCAAATAATTACGAAACCCCATCTAAAAATACAAAAGACCGAACAACAAATTCCAAAGCGGAAGCTGAATGGCTTAGCGTCATCTTTATGATCACTTTTGTGTGTATGAACGCCTTTTGATTCCCGCCAAAAGCAAGAGGATATCAATTAAAAGTGATGATGACTGCTCGGTCAGGTTCTGCAATAAATACAATAAACAGGGGTCAAAGATCAAAAACGACTCGAAGAGCGATCTTTGGGCGCCTTCCTTATAAATTTGAGATAATCGTCGGCAATATCGTTAGCTCGTGAACCCTTTACCCTGTCGTCAATCTGACCAGAAAACAATTCACCCGATGTGACATGAAAGTTCCAGAGATGATCAAAGTTGCGCCAAAGCAAGCACTTAGAGCCCATGAGAGACCCGGTTCTGCGTAATCTCTTCTTAAAATTAGATCACACGTTCGCAATGACAGATCTATCGATCACGATCTCAGTCGTAGCGTTACCTCTAGCGCAAACCCACAATGAACACGAGCTCTAATTCTGATCCTGGCGTGCTTTACAAAATGGCATCTTCATTTAGACGAGAAACCTCCAGGATGACTCAAAGTTCTCCCTGAGGTCGATGGAACATATCTATGCGAAAAACGCCAGAGGTAAAACATTCTCAATAAATGAGGTGAGGGACAAATTGATCGACAGTAACGACGAACTGTCGCAATTGGCAAAAAACGCAGAACCGATTCATTTCTGAAACCCCGGAAGGCTGATATTGAGCCAAACCTAATAACGGTTATCACCGAAACAGGTCTGCAGCGTGCGGAGTAAAATTAATGAGTCGCCTTCGCACAGATTGTCAGTATTGTATAGAGGCGCACGCCAGTAGCCACGACAGAGCGACCAACGGATCCCTACTCGATCCATAGAGAAGATTGAAGGTTCAAAGGCCTTTGTCGCTGAGACTTCAAATCAAAAGATCCTCCTTGTCTTCGCGAATAAGACAGCATCCTTCTCATACACCGTGACGCAGCGACTCAAAAGATGACTCAATGGAAGCTCATCCGTGACTTTCAATCTCGCAATTGACCCAACAAACTCAGCTCCCGTCCATATCGATCGTCAAATCTGGCTAGTTCAATCAAGTGATCCGGACTTCAGATTTAACGGTGACTACGGGCCACTAGTACATTTTATGAAGCTCGCATAGTCAGTATGGGTTTTCAGATGGCAGACCATTTCCGCAAAGGGCTAGTTTTCAAATGTCGGACCTGTTTCCAAATGTCGAGAGTTTTCATTTTCATATACCCTACAAACAAATGGTAGAAATCCTCAGCCAATGTAATATTGGCGGCCATGTGAATTTAGACAAATAGCCCGTAAAACAATTGGACCTTCGCGAAACGAGGGCCGATAATCGATGGGAGCGTGGACAAAAGCCTCTAATCCATTAGTAACTTCATAGCGATACTTAGCTTGAAAGCCCGAAATTTCGGGCCAAGGAGGTGGTCGTAATGATGTTCTGGTATGGAGGTCATTTGGTATTTTGGCAGGCGAGCCTAATGTGGGTCGCAATGATAGCTTTCTGGGGGTTAATTGCTTGGGCAGTCTATGTCCTGTTAGCACGAGCAACCCAGGGACCTGGACACGCGGATCATAGCCTCGAAGCACATCACACCATCGATCAACGCCTTGCTAATGGTGAGATCAACCTTGAGGAGTATCAAAGCCTTCACGAAGCGATCGGCCATAGAGAGCGCACCTCAATGGGTAGCGGAATTAAAAGATGATCGCAAACTCGCTGGCTAGGTGGTCAGCGAGTTTGTTTCGATCTCGAGGAGCCTTATCATGGTGCTGACTCGTTTATCACCGATAAAAAAAGATGAGAAACGACGAGTGGCGACTCCAAATCGTCATTTGGATCTCTTTCGCTCAAATCTACTCCACCCACGTAATGGCTGCACAGGAAATAGCGACAAAAGGTGCGACTGTACTAGGTATCGCTGCAGGAGGTATCAGCGATACCGCTCGATAAGGCGACCTGAGCTAAGAGATCGCTCCGACCACGATGAACTTCAACACTGACAGTCCTACAACGCTCGATGAGATCCCCAAGCTACCTGAGGCCTTCTTTATCTTGGATCTGGAGCACCTAGGGTATCTTCACCTATTGCCTCCCAGATATTACAGATGTGATGAAAAGTTAATTTTTGAAAAACTACAACCAAGAAAAGAGAGACGAGATGAAGCAATGGCGACAACTACCCAATCCCCATCGAGGCCAAGCCAAGATCTCGACCTCGGGGCCAACTGGTTGCGACCGCGAAGCATCAACATCACACCCGGCGATAAAATCAGTCGCGTGGCTATCGGCCTTGTGTCCATCATTTCCAGCGCTGTTCTCCTGACCTCTGCCGGGGGCGTGCTCTCCGCAGTTCTCAAAGTACTACCGATCGGTATGGTGCTCGATTTCGCTTTAGCCGATACGCTCAGCCAAAGCGCTTTGTATGCTAAGTGCGGTTGTGTTCCTGCCTCGTTTGGAAGGTCACAATTAAAGCTACCGTGGACATTAGAAAGCCAGGCGCCTCGATAGGCTACAGCCACCCAAATCATAGTAGCCATAGTTGGATGATGATCGCAAGCTGGGTCCCCATGTTCTTCATAGTGGTCGTGCTCTTGATGACAGATACCCTTGGCATCAGCTTCCTATTCGTTCCGCTCGCCTGCATCGCAGTGATGGTGATGACAATGCGCACATGGGCCACAAGCAATGGCAACATTTGACTATTTCAAAACAGAAAGGTACCGCAAATGAATATTAATGATGTCACGGTCCTAGCAGCAGACGTCTTGGTCGCAGGCGGTCTAGGTTGGTGGTTCTTTGGACCAAAGCATGTCACCGCTACCGACGTCGTCGCCGGAATCCAGACCGTGCGAGTCACCGTGCGAGGTGGGTACACCCCGAATCGAATTCTAGCTCACGCTGGCGTACCTCTGCACTTAGTCTTTGACAGACAAGAGTCCGGCGATTGCACGTCGAGGGTTATCTTCCCTGACTTTGGAGTCTCAGCTGAGCTACCAACATTTGGTGAGGCGAGCCTCGACTTTACCCCGGCTAGACCTGGCGAATACGGATTTGTATGCGGAATGAACATGATCCACGGGTTCCTAATCGTGGAAGACCAGGCCACTCAAGATCAAGGCGATACCCTAGAGACCACCGTCATTGACGCGACCCACACTGACAATGGCGCCACGAACGACAAAAAAATAGTAGTAACCGAAATCGCATCCAACAAAGACAAACAGATAGCCACCATAATCGTTGATGGTGGCTATCGTCCGGACAAGGTGGGAGCCCTAAGGGGACTCCCCCTCAGTTTGATCTTTGATCGACGCGAAGACGGAGCATGTTCGGATCGAGTTGTGCTTGCCTCCCTTGGGATCGACCTGGTGCTCCCAGCACATGAAAAGACCACGGTAGATCTGGGCGTGCTGGAGGTGGGAATCCATGAAATCTCATGCGGTGAAAACATGCTCCACGCCACTATCGAGGTAATCAACGACGATGGCAGTTGGACACGCGACGATCTTAAATCAGCGACCACCACGAAGATACCAGTCGAAATGGACATGGTCAAAAAGCCATCCCCTCCACCATCTCAGACACCGGTGATCGTTCCACCGGTAGTTCGCGACGGCTCAGGGCACCCAAGTGCTTCAGAATCCGAAGTCGATGAAGATTCTGAGGACGCGGAGCGACTGGCCGAGATCACCGACCTCTGACGCAGAGTTGTTATCGGAACCGTGCTTACCGTTCCAGTGCTCTTTGGCGTAATGACCAAAGACTTTCTAAACGCCACTTGGCTGCCGGGAATCTTTGTCAATCCATGGTTCGCTCTCGTATTAATCACACCGGTCTTTATCTACACTGGATGGCCGATCCACCGAGCCGGGTGGCTTGGTCTCGCGCATCGCAGCCCCGATATGAACTCACTAATCACCCTCGGAACTTTCGCCGCGTTCCTCTACAGCCTTACAATCACGCTCGCACCATCGATCGCACCAGTGCGCCTACGTGGCGTCTACTACGAGGAAGTTGGATTCATCTTAACCCTGATCCTCTTCGGACGTCTTATTGAGATCCGGGCCAAGGCTGGCACGGGCCAGGCCATCAGGTCATTACTCGGCCTCCAGGCGCGGACTGCGCGGGTCATTCGCGACGGGATCGAAGCCGAACTCCCCATCGAGGACGTGCTCCCTGGTGACCTCGTGCTCGTACGCCCAGGCGAAAAGATCCCTGTCGATGGCGAAGTAGTTGAGGGTCACTCAGCGGTCGACGAATCAATGGTGACCGGCGAGCCGATCCCGATCGAAAAGGATCTCGGCGCCATGGTAGTCGGAGCCACCATGAATGGCACAGGGTCGCTTCGGATCCGCGCGACGCGTGTGGGAGCCGACAGCGTTCTCGCCCAGATTGTCGAGATGGTGCGCCGTGCACAATCTTCTAGTGCTCCTATCCAACGCCTCGTAGATAAGGTATCATCGGTATTCGTTCCCGTGGTGGTCTTTAGCATACTAGCAGCCTTTGCGATCTGGTACATCGCTGGCCCCACGCCCGTGTTTACATATGCATTAATCACCGCGGTTACCGTCTTGATCATTGCCTGTCCATGTGCTCTCGGGCTTGCTACACCGCTCGCAGTAATGGTTGGCACCGGCAAAGCTGCTACTTCGGGAATTTTAATCCGCTCCGCTGAGGCACTTGAGACCGCTGGAAAGCTCGATACAATCGTACTAGATAAGACCGGCACTATAACTGCCGGCCATCCATCTCTAACCGATGTCGTTGCCTTCGGTGATACCAATCCCATGGTAATGTTGGGCCTCGCCACTGCTGCTGAAGCCGATTCCGAGCATCCCCTCGCCTCTGCCATAGTTGAAGGTGCAGCCAACAGGCATGCCGAGATGACCAAGGCTCAGAGCTTCGAATCGATAACCGGCCAAGGCGTGCGCGCCATCATCGACGGTCGAGTCGTTCTCGTAGGAAATGCCAGGCTACTCCAGGGCGCGGGCGTCGACGACTCTGTCTTCGCCGATCAGGCGAGAACGCTCTCTTCGAATGGCAAGACCGCCATGCTTGTGGCCATTGACGGCAATCCAGCGGGTCTTCTCGGGGTCGCCGACTCTATCAAAGAGGACTCCATCGAGGCAGTCGCAGAACTGCGACGACTTGGCCTTGAAGTTATCATGCTCACTGGCGATGCTCAACTCACCGCACAAGCCGTTGCACGACAAGTCGGGATCGACAAGGTGCTGGCCGAGGTGCGCCCTGAGGACAAGGCCGCAGAGATCGGGCGGCTTCAATCTGAGGGTCGACGAGTGGCGATGGTAGGCGATGGAATAAATGACGCCCCGGCACTCGCTAAAGCCGATGTGGGATTAGCCATTGGTACCGGGACCGACGTCGCTATCGAGGCCGCTGACGTAACACTGATGTCTGGATCACTAGCTGGAGTCTGCATCGCCATCGGCGTGTCAAGAGCAACAATGCGCAACATCCGACAGAATCTCACGCTCGCCTTCGGATACAATATCATAGGTATCCCGATCGCAGCAGGACTACTCTACCCGTTCTTTGGGATCGTGCTATCTCCGATGATCGCGGCTGCCGCCATGGCGCTCTCATCGCTGTCAGTTGTCACCAACGCCAATCGGCTACGCCGCCTTCGTTTCCCACAGAGCGTAGCTGTTCCCCACGAGGTCGGGGAGGCAAAGCCACGCCAAACAGACGCCACTGAGTCCGTTTGATCTCGGCAAATGACAATCACCCGTCCCATCTTCTCAATTCGGAATGGATAACGGTCACACTAGTTACCATGTAGTACTTCGCCCATTGGCCTCCACCACAAATAAGACAAAACATCCCTAGAGTGAAGGCCAATGGGGGCCAAATCGACCCCGGATTATCTGTTGAAAGGCGGTGCATTCTTCGGGAAGGCAATACGGCTATTCATATCAACGCCTCTTAGCCAACTGACGCAATCCTTGAGATAATCGAGCCGACATCAGGGAGTTCACTCGGCTCGAGCCGCTCGAGAGAGCAGATTTCATCCATGTAGTGATCTGGGTTCAAACTGCACTGTGACTCCGGTATGTTCACCTTAGCGTTGGTCAACATGCGTCGGTATTCACCGGCGACCTCCTGACATTGCAGTACTTCTACTACGGGTTCGCTGGATTCCTTCCCTTGTAGACGGCTTTCCCGTCCTCTGACTACTACGAATCCTCCGCCCCATCTCAAGGCCATCAGCCGACGGTGGGCCCGCCCGTCTTCGCACTGGATGTGCGAGAGCGAGGGCGACCTCGGAATGGTTCCCATGTTCACCATGTTTCCTTTGACAGGATGGGTGCCCAGCTCTTCCGCTGCGGCCTCGTCATGGTTACGCCGGCGGCCTTCACCATGACCTCGTACACTGGCGTCAATAGTCATTGCACGAGTTATCCCTCCTATTACATAAGAACGATACGCACCGCTGCCCGACCCATATCTACCAGATTTGGGGTCGGTTCCATGCTTAAGCGGGTTCAACCACTGGTTCACTTTCGTTACACCACATTGGCTTGTTAGCCGGACCTGCGCTGTCTGGTAGTACCAACTCGTCCCGTCTTTGTCAGCTCAGGGATCGATGGGACATGGGGATATCGTGCGCTGTCTGGTAGTACCAACTCGTCCCGTCTTTGTCAGGACTGCTTCTCTGTTGCCAGCAACATTAAATTGACCCAGGATCAGCAACATTAAATTGACCCACCCTCCAGTAAGACTTGTCTGTGGCACATTCAAAACCACCCAGGTGCAATCAAATGCTTCAAGGGCAGGACATTAATGAATTTAATTGAATTAAGATCACAAGGACACAGCTATCACGAAATATCTAAACTTGACGGTGTATCTAGGAATACTGTAGCTAAGTACGTTCGTGATGGAGCAATGTGCGAAACTAAACCACCTAGAGCGCCTAGGGGATCAAAACTTAGGTCCTCTATAAGGAGATGATTGATGGTTCCCTAAAAACTCGGTCTATCTAGCACTTAACACAGACTCCCTGTGGAGTAATAGGCCACTTCCGGATGACACGCCGTTAAAAATACCTACGGTTGGAATTGAAAACTGACAACCGACCTTGAGCAGCGAATGCACACGAAGCTACCTTTGTTTTCGATTTCTGATCGCACCCTGGGAGTTCTTCTCCGGGTAACACCAATGGTATGAGAGCCATAAATCATTACCGATCGGCTCCGGGTATCCAGAGCTGATCGCTATCAAACATAGTTATCAATCACGGCATCAAAATAATAATCAATGTTGGGTTCGATTAACTCAAGGTGACGATATCACCCACAAAAGAAGCCGGCTTGCGCCTTAGTTTTCCTGTAAATAGATACAAAGAAATCGTTCTCGCTTAGCTAGGCTGGCGCAAATGGATTGGGCGTTGGACGAATCAACTGATCCGAGGTAGCCACTGGATTGGCTTTATTGATTTAAGTAATATCGATAGGATCTATCTTTCTTAGGAAACGATTTAGCATCTTTAAGGGTTGATATCTTGGCAACAATTAGGAAATTAGAGTAATACAGCACCGCCATATAGCTAAAGGAACAATTACATGCCTGAGCTTGACTACTTTCGAATCTATTCTCGCTGAATTTCCAACACTTGTTATCAAACGTCGCACCACGGCCCTAACCCTAGCTATCTACCTTGCGACCCTATCTATATTGCTGGCCGCTACTTTCAAATGGAGTGATAGAAAGCCCCAGAAGAGATTGTAATTTTCAAAGAGAGCTCATTTAGGATCTGCAGGATACAGCGGTGACCCACACTGGCGTACCCGAATTCTGACAATCATTGCGATCGTCTCAGCGGTGAGTTACGTATCGGGTTCCGCTCACGAGACGTAGTTCGCCCGCGAAATTATGGGGGCTATAACTATTCTCGTTTTTATAGCATTGGAAATTATGGTCGAGTGAAATTAGCACCTCAGTACCATCGCATCATAAGAACCGTAGGACGAGTTCATCGGTCGCTCAATTAGCAAATCAGCTCTCTTTCGGTAGCTCAAGAGCTCTAATCAAAGCCCCTACGTCAACGCCCAATAACGAATAAACTGACCGTTGATCCCCAATAGTTGCCCCTCAGAACTGATCCACACCAACCCGGTGGAATCGATAAAATGGCTTTTGAAAACCAGACACTGCTAGAGATGAAATTAGTCAAACACCAAGCGGCCTTTGGTGGAAAATTTGCCAGTATCAGTTTCAATCATCATCTTCCAAATTGACCTGTCGTTTGATTTAGGAAGCTCGATTTGCCCATTTGAAGAGGTATAGTCAGTTACGGCTGGGCCAAAAGCTACCAGTCGCCTAAGCCCTATGGCAACCGAAGGTAACACGAGAACCCTACAGCCCTCGATCCTCCTGGCATCTAACTCTAAGCCCGGTGATTTCCTTGGTGATCAACTTAAATTACCTACTTCAGCTGTGCTCTTACCATTCATTCCCATAGCTCACTATGCACCTTGAACCTGCCACAAAAGGGCAATTGCGAGTTGATCGTTATGGTGCATTCGACGGTAACGAATTTGCTAGAAAGGGTTTCCTCCAAATCGATACCTCCGTAAAGCACTTTTCTGGAACAAAAAAGCCATTCTCACAATTGGATCGGAGAGTCACCTTCGTCTTGCAATGAGGATTATGACTAACTATGAGCTGAGAGTAGGGCTAAGGAGAAATACTGATTTAAATAAGTAGTTTTGGAATCAGGCTCGTTTATTTTTAATACTTTATTGAAAATTGCCAAGCCATGTAGCAACCGACTCTCCATTTAGGCAGCTCTCCCATTTAACGGCACTTCGGATTTAACGGTCGAGATCTGACACCGACGTCCAAAAAGAGAAGCAGCTTGCACGTGTGCTAATTTGTTTGCGAGGTACTGCTCGATGAGTCACCCGCGCAATAAAGTTCAGCTGTCTTTATTTATTAGATTGGCACAACTCACGGTAGCTCTCTATAGGCAACTGAGCTATCGTAATGGGTTTTATATCTCCAAAAACGAAGCGAAGCATGACGTTCTGATACTCTTGACACGGTTTTGCAAACGTTTGCCTAGGGCAAACTCGCCGCCATTTGCCAACCGCTTCGCCATATAACCGCTGGCTTCGCCACAGCCTAGCGCCTTTGTTTTGGCCCCAAAACTACTGAAAGCGATGCCTATCGCATCACCGAGCGGAATGAACGACAATGCTATAGCCTAAACATTAAAGGCATGCAAGTAATCAGGACGCGTAGAGGCAACCCACTAAAGTTGCTCCCAGCATTTAGGCGTGCCAAAATTTCAATTGCGCTCTCCCTTTAGTTGCAGCTATATCGATACGGCGCTACCGTGTCACAAAGTTGGTCTTGGCGAGGCTTGGCGATGGCGGGAGTCACCCATATCGTGAGTAATTATATTTTAAAGATATTACCTAAATCACCAGTTGGTCAAAGAGCTCAACTATCATCAAATATCTTGACTTTGGTGATCTCGGCATCATTTTTCGGCGCACTGACACCTACCCCACTGAACCAATTGACTCGCACGAAATTAGAGTCTCTCTAAAGCCCGAGCGGATCAAGCATTCTAGAGAGCTACCCATCAATGATTAGATGGCGAGGAAATTTAGCTTGTAAACTTAGGCGAATCACAATTGGAACGATTACACAGCGAACCTAGTCAGCTAAAAAGGATTCATTCCGCAGGACTATAATCAAAGTCATGGAAACACGCCGTCTTGGACGAACCAAAAAAAATGTATCGATTATCGGCCTTGGAACGTGGCAGCTCGGCGCCGACTGGGGCGATGTCACCAAGGAAAGTGCAACTGCACTCCTTGAAGCCGCATACGAAGGTGGGGTGACCTTTTTTGATACCGCTGACGTCTATGGCGATGGTCGAAGCGAAACTATAATCGGCGACTTTCTAGCCAAGATCGATAGAGAAACGATAACCGTCGCAACAAAGATGGGGAGAAGGGCATCGCAATCAATCGGAGAGTTCAATCGGAAGAATTTCGTCGATTGGATAGATCGATCTAGAACAAATCTAGGAGTCGATCGACTAGATCTCACCCAACTTCACTGTCCACCCGATGACGTCTACGATAGCGACCACATCTTCGATGAACTTGACTCCCTGGTGGAAGAGGGACGGATTGGCGCCTATGGAGTCAGTGTCGAAACTTGTTCCCAAGCCCTTCGCGCAATCTCTCGTCCCAACGTGGAAACCATCCAGATCATCTTTAATGCGTTTCGACTCAAACCACTTGACGAGGTTTTCGCGGCCGCTAAAGAAAACGGCGTTGGAATCATCGCGCGAGTACCGCTAGCATCGGGATTACTTTCAGGACGTTACAATTCAAAAACGCAATTTGCCCCCGACGACCATCGTACTTACAACCGCCACGGAGAGGCATTTGACGTCGGCGAGACCTTTTCAGGCGTTGACTACGAGGTAGGTCTAAGAGTATCGACGCAATTTAGCTCGCTTCAGAATGAGATTACACCCTCCAAAGCCGCTATCGCCTGGATAGCCTTCCATGAAGAAGTGTCAACTGTCATTCCTGGTGCACGCAATATTGAACAGCTGATGCAAAATATTGATAGCGCAAACCATTTGGAGGTGGGTAGATCTATCGATCGCGATGTACATGAGATCTACGACACTTTCTTGCGCAAAGCAATTCACTCTCGCTGGTGACCAAAGCAAAAAGAGCTAGTTGTAATTCCGACGCACACCATTTTGCTTCAAAGAATTCCCTAGCGACCAAAGGATCGAGAGTGCCAATTTCACCCGCTGCTGTGGTTACAGACGCAATGAATCATATAGATCGACCTAAGGTCAACCCTTGCCTTTCGTGGCATTTGTTTAGCCACAAGCGTACGCTTTGCAATCTAGTTTTATAAGTTGATTTTGCTCATCAGCGATCGAGGAAATTGACTCATCGGTACTAAAAAATCGACTAGTCAAATATCAACCACTGTAATTATCGACGGCCGACCTATCCTGTCTCCCACAAGTACGACCATCCAAAAACCGACCACTGATCGCTCTGCAATGGAGACTAGCGTACCTCTTTTGCTCTGGCTTATCCCAACCAAACTTTCGACCACTACCTCGCTTGGCCGACAGAAAAGAGTCGGCAAGCTGGTAACTTAATCTATCTGGTTCTAACGATTACAGCAAGTAAAACGAAAAATGCACGACCGACCAGGCTTAAGAATGAATAAATCGGTGCCGACCAATCAAATCCATGCAATGGTGCACCATCTTCAATCTTCAATCAAGCCTCAGTCTTTAGTCGAAGCACTATAGCTCACCAGGCCACCTCAATGAATAAAATCCACCGTTAAGCGATCCGATCTATCCTTTGCTTTAATGGGGGCCAAGCCAATTTACCATTCAAAGCAAAGTACTGTTGGACCCCTAGTAGCGATATTAGTTAGTATTCCGTATCGTCTCTAAAACCCCTAAGTGATTGATGCACGGAGATTTGCTCCTTCTCCCGGGCTCCGAATTCGTTCTCATCAGCACGTTCAATTTGAACGAGGTGGTCGTCCGCCGTTGGTATTGCACGAATGACCTCGTCAAGCTTGAGCTGGAGTGCCGCTAGACCTCGGTGTTCGGTGTGCTTGAAAGAAAACAGGAAAATCAACACCACACTGTTTGAGATGGTGGCAAAGGCTGCCTGCCACGACGTTGGGAAACCTTGGACCGCCAAGATAACATTGAAAGTTAGTAATACGATCACCATAACAACGGTGGCACTGACTCGCGAAGTAATTGCATCTAAACGCTGCAAGACTCGACTCATATTCTCGTGAAAAGGGGATAATTGCATTCAATTCCAATCGATAAGGATCAGGATCAGTGCTAATTAAATACAGCACTGCCTATTTGAATAAAGAGATTAACGAACTCAGAAGGCAGCGTTTGATCCTACTGCACCGGCCATGAGCAAATGGTTGTCATCAAGGAGAAATCTTGACCCACTCTGCCTACATCGTAGTGTCTTTGGGCAGCATTCGTTACACCTGGGTTCGCGGTATCGGAACGCAGTGACCTTTGAACTGGGCTTTAAAGACAACGTTTTGGAGAGGATTTCACTTTAAAACAAGTGAGATGGTTGATGGTTGCGCCCATCCAACTTCAGACGAGAGCTAATTCGATCTCCAATCCAAGCGACTCCAACTGGCCTCGCAAACATCCTTCAAAATCAATTCCATTGCATTGCATTGCAGATCCATCGAAATGTCCACCGGAGGGAAGCCGCCTCGCCATCTCCTAAATAGCATTTTTTCAAAACCACTCGCAATAACGAGCTACATATCGACATCTGCAACTTTTTATTTATGCAAAAGGGACATTGACTCCTCCCTTGCGCTCGGTTCTCCGATCAAACCTTCTAATTATTCAATCCAAGACAGCACCCCCGCGCCGTTTTGTGGATCTTCGGAAATAAGCGGTATTCCGGTACCAAGATCGACCAGGAATCGGCAAGTTATTGAGCGTTCTGAGGTGATTGGCCAGATTGAAGCCGTCATTCGGAGAGGTCTAGGCTACACAACCCGTGAACGGGTAAGAGGGGCCAAGGGGGTTCTCCCTGGTGTCTTACTTATTGGGTTGGTTGGTTCCTGTTACGAACCAAGTGCGCTAGAGATCTGCGTTGTCACCGGGGTAACAGTAGCTAGTAGTGACCAGTCAGGCTTACCAGCCGCCAAGAGCGCTCTGATTCTAAAGTTCGCAAAGTTCGTCATCCCAAAGGCGATGCGCTTAATCCGCTTAATGAGGTTGTTCATCGACTCTGTCGGTCCATTGGTCACGAAGGACGTGTGCCAGGCCAGGATCTCATCATGCCAGCTTTTCAAGGTTCTCCCAAGTAGTTGGACCTCGGGGGGTCGTTGGTTGTCGGTGAAGTCACTGATAAGAGCATCGAGGTGGTCACTAGCGAGTTTTGGGTCACGATAGGTATAGAGCTCTCGTAAGGACTCCTTGGCTCTCCATGCGGTAGCTACCTCGTTGTCTGGGTCACCTAGTTCAAGTAGGTGAGTAAGTTTGGCGTTGGCACCCTCGGTGAGTCTCTCCTTGGCCATAGTCAGGAGTCGCCGGATGCGATAGAGGGGATCCCCACCCCTGCCTCTGTGACCAAGGATGTTCTGTTGTACCCTTCTTCTCACCTCATCAAGGCGAGTGTTGGCCAGCTTTATCAGGTGGAATGGATCGGCTACCATGGTAGCGTTTGGTAAC
>NZ_JXYS01000101.1 GCF_000949295.1 Acidithrix ferrooxidans | reverse complement strand
CGCCTCCACCGAGACCAGATTGGAGCTAATCTTTAGTAGAACAGATGTTCGATGAAAGGATGGCATGGTGGATATCTCAGGCTTTATGGTACGCTTCGCTTCAGAGGAAGCATGTGAAGATCATTTGATCAAATTGCGGTGGAAAGAGGGATTTAGATGCCCAAAGTGTGACTCTGACCAGTTTACCTTAATCAGGCCAAACCATCGAAGAAATGCAGCATCTCGAGCTCCACTTTTTCAATGTAAATCTTGTCACCGCCAAACTAGCGTTACCTCCGGAACCATCTTCCATCGAAGCCATATCTCTTTATCCAAGTGGTTCTCCGCTATCTATCTATTGTCCAACGACAAGCGTGGTCTTTCGGCTACTACCATTGCTAAATTCGTTCAAGTATCTTATTCGACTGGCTGGTTGATGCTAAATAAGCTACGAAAAGCAATGGCTGACCGAAATGGTTTATACAAACTTGGAGAAAACGCCTGAGTAGATGAGTTCTTTTTAGGTGGTGAGAGCCATGGCGAAGGCAGAAGAGGAAAGGGAACAAAACAAACCAATGTCCTAATTGGAGTGTCGATTAGCAATGGTGCTCCTACTCATTGCTTCATGGAAGTAATCAAAGATACCACTGCTAAATCATTCAAAGATGTTTTTGTGAGACGTTTAGATTCCGATACCAAGCTGATAAGTGATGGTAACCCAAGTTACGGGGTATGTGCTGAAAGACCTTGGACTAGCGCATTGGTTCACTCTATCCAAAGACGAACAAGCACATGTAACATTCAAATGGCTCAACATCCTGATAGGGAACTGCAAGAAATTTATCGACGGAACATACCACGGACGTGAGGAACATAAGCAACTTTACCTCGAGGAATTCGCATACCGATTCAACCGAAGGCACTTTGAAATGTCCTTGGTAGAGCGACTTCTCAATACATGTGTGTTTGCGTCTCCACATCCGCTACTCCGCGAATCTGATTCCAAAATGGCTCTTGCTTACTAAACTTGATAAGTATGAAAAAGAATAACCTTGCGACCAAAAGACGGTAGGTCTACAACCTCAACAACTCTGAGGCCATTATGGTGAACTTTGCCTTCAGCGGTTGGACATTGCTTTTGTGAATTAGAACACTCAATGTGAACATGGAGCGGTTCACCAAGATTATCTTCAACGCGTATCAAATTAATATCAACTAAACCAACCAAGATTTTAGAAATTGCTTTATGATCTTTTTCCACAGGGGCTCTCCATTGTGAGTTTTGTCAAATCCCATTCTGGCAGAACCCCTGTACCACCTCCAAAGCGACTTCATAAAAATGGAACTTTAACCTCTAGCCACCGTTAAATCCGAAGTGCCAGATAACCGTCAGGAACGATAGCTGAGAGGGGTTGCGCGAAAATATCATTCAAACAAAGAATGATATCTGTAAATAAATCTACAAATCTGAGCCTGAATCGCCTAATTGGTCTTCAACCTATATCGTGAATAAGCTAATTTAGAAATAGGTTCGAGGACCAACAAAGGTGGTCCAGAGACTCCGGCACGGTGGTCCAGATAATCTGGCATCGTCATGCAGGAAGTATTCGACTCGATATCCACTTTGTTAATTCTTCCAGCGTTATGTCATCTGAAGCAACTTTTATCATGGTCGAAACGATTTCGTCGTTCGCCCCAGTTTTCCAGGTATAGTTGTTTCGGTGCACGAACTCTCTAAGGCACACGTAACTAGATCTCTTGTTTCCATCTGGTAGTGGATGGTTTTTGACGAGGTGCATCACAAGAACCGCAGCTTTGAGGGCAAATCCCTGATAAAACTCGATGCCATCGAACGATGAAGATGGAGAATAAAGAGCAGACTCGGCAAGATCAATTCGTACAGACCTAGCTAGGACTTTTGCATCAATTCCGAGAACGGCCTCTGCGATTATAAGAAAATCTGCGAGATCGATATATCGAGTCACATTTGAGCAAGCTTCTCGAAAACATCCCGTTCAGCTTCAAATAAATTAGTAAGCCGTTTTTGAAATTCTGGATCTGCCCGGCGGGAATCGATATATTCATTTACGGCAACGCGGACAGCCTCCGAGACTGACAAGTTGTCGGTTCGAGCGACCAATTCAAGGGCCTCCGCCGTAGAGGCCTGCATTCTAACTGTCGTCGTTCTCTTAACCGTATTCATGACATCATTATAGCACTCCTTTGTATTCTGAGTCGACTGCAATATGCTTTAGCTTCCCGGTGAACGATACATCACCGAAGCTTCACCACGGCTCATTAAGCTTTCCCCTGTCTGCAGGGAAAGTTGCCACCTAGATTGATTTATGTTTCTAAGAGGGCGAAGTTGGAATTGAGTTGAGAAGGTATCCAGAGAATCTTGTTAATTGCCATTGGGAACTGCAAGTTAGCGGCCACGAAAAATGCACGCGAGCGGCCATCACTTTTGCATAATTTACCACAGCTCGCGTTTACTGGATATGTCTTTTTCTGTTCTTAGTAGATATTTCATTCGGTCCTTCTATGGACATTTCTTGTTGGGGAGAATATAAGCAACTTGTTGCGCGCTCTAGCTCCCTCTCTGCCAAGATTGTTGTCACCCTAGCTTGATTTTTGTTTATAAGAGGGCGAAGACAGTGAACCTTCTCACGATACGCGACACGACTCTCCCTAAATCAAAGGAGAATGGCAGTCATGGGAGAATTGCATCCAAAAGAGGCAACGCCTCGTAGAAAGTTTGACTCAGATTTCAAAAGTGACGCAGTCAAACTTGTAGAGATTGGAAATCGATCCATTAAGCAGGTGGCTAATGAGTTGGGTATCTCGGAGGCAACTCTTAATAATTGGGTCTACAACGCTCGGAGAGCAAAGAAGGCTAATGCCGGTGAAGGATCGGTTGTGGCCGACGAGATCGACCGTCTCCGCAAGGAGAACGAGCAGCTCAGAATGGAGAAAGAAATCTTAAAACGATTTTCGGCCTTCTGGATAAAGGACACAGACGGGAACTGATTTACCAGTTCATAGATATCCGTAAAGGCCGATTTTCCAATCAATGTGCTCTGTAGGGTCTTAGCTGTATCGCGTTCTGCCTATTACCGCTGGTCGGTGAGGAGGAAGTACCTCGAAGAGCTACATAACACTCGTGAGAATCTCAAAGAGAGGCTCCTTGAGGCATTTGTAGCTAACCGTAGGATCTACGGAGCACCGAGATTGACTCATGAGCTCAGAGATAGCGGTATTAACGTCTCAAGAGCGACCGTAAGTCGCCTGATGGCAGAGTTATCCATCACTGGCGCTTGTGGAAGAGCTAAGACGATCACGACCAGGCCAGATAGACACGCCAGGAAGAGTTCTGATCTAGTTGAGAGAAACTTCTCCGTCGATGAAACAGACAAGCTCTGGGTGAGCGACCTGACCTACATCGGCACCAGGGAGGGCTGGTTGTATCTGGTGTGCATCATGGATGCGTGCTCACGGCGAATCCTTGGATACTCGATGAGCGATTCAATGGACACCCAGATGTTCATCGATTGCCTCGATAAAGCACGATCTACCAGGGGAAAGGTATTGATGTCAGATACCATTTTTCGCATCGACCATGGATCTTAGGTACACAAGTAATGAGTTCAGGGAGATGCTACGACTCTCTCAGTTCTCACAGTCGATGGGGAGCGTTGGGGATTCCTACGATAACGCTATGGCTGAGGCGCTATGGGCGTCATTGAAGAAGGAGCTCGTATATCAAACAGTCTTCGACACCAGAGAGGAGGCAAGAATAGAGATCTTCGACTGGATCCAATGGTACAACCGAAGGCGGAGACATTCAAGTATTGGTGACATTTCGCCAATTGATTTTGAAAAGTCAGCTATGGTGAAAGCTGCATAGATAAGCGGAGTTCCGTGTCGCGTTTGGTGAGTAATTCCAGAAGATGCCTTTAGATCCCTCAAGAGTGATCTTGGACTTCGACCGGTCTATCATCAACTAGCTAGCCGAACTGCTGCTCACCTCTTCATCTCAGTACTTGCCTATCACCCCCTTAGTGCTATTGAGCTGACCTTGAGGCAAAATAACGATAAGAGAAGATGGTCAACCATCCAAGAGCAACTCAACAGTCACCGCCGAGCCACCATAGTTCTTACATCAGATAAAGGCGTCGTCTATCACATCCGCACTAGTGGTGTTCCTGAGCCGGTTCACAAAGAGATCTACCGTCTCTTAGGAGTTAGTGATCCCCTTAAACGGATAAAGACCATTGCGACGCATTTGTAGTGTCCCAACGTAAGACCACATACTCAACTAGCTGGGAGAATGGTTTGATTTTCGGAAAGATGGGCTAAGGTCATAGGCAAGCTCCAGCGCAAGATCAGCCAACACAAGATCAGCCGGTGCAAACCTGCCCTGGATCAAAGAAGTATATAAGACTGGTAACTGCGAAGAGGAAAGTCAACTCCCTTGACACCTAGGGAAGACAAAATCATCACTTTGTGACTTTGACCATCAGGTGTCCAAAAAGCCGGCCAATCACGTCATTAACCACAACACCGCCACACTCATAGTTGGTGACGTAAGAGGGATAGAAAAACATAGTAAAGCCAAACGATCCATGGGTCGCCACGGTCGCCAGCAACTATCCCAGTGGTCAAGAGGCCCTCAAGAGCAATACCTCAATTAGAAAACTAACTTAGAGATACAACCCCTAAACGAGTCATACTCTAGCCAAACTTGCCCTGCGTGCTTAAGACGCAAGCGACCATCAGGTCGGCACTACCGATGCGAGAGCCCTATCTGTGGGTTCAGCTGTCATCGAGACGCCCTAGGAGCAATAAACATTCTCCAGAAGGCGATATACGCAGAGTGCTCTCCAATTGGACTAGATACAACAATCTTAGTCACGTATCTTCGAGCTGAAAAACATTGGTCACTCAATCAACGCAAGACACACCAAAAGGTGCAGTGCCCTAAGGCCAGAGCCCGAAGTAGTGCCCAGAACCGGGCCTTGTCTGAGATATCTCAGACAGGCAAGCCGAAACTAGCGAACTCATCCACCAGTACCAATTCATTAGTACCAGACCAGTCGGTCCCGGTGGCGTGATGGGAGCGATGTCAGGTAACCCCAACCAAACAGACGGAGCCAGAAGCCCCGTCCGTGAGGACGGGGAGGTTCACCGGTAGCAGGTCCGCATTTGGTGAGATCACCTCACGACTTTAGTTCTTAGGGTTGGCTATAGCTTCGTGAGGATATTCAAATCATTCCTAGGGAGGCAATTTAGGCAATAGACTCAATCGGCGTGCAGACTGTAATTACACTTATGATTGTCGCGGTTGTGATCGTGGGCATACTCCTTTATCTGGGACCAATGAAGGCTAGAAGAGGCGGTACTATATCCAAGGGTGCTTCTAATCCGCAACTTAAAAAAGGAGCCACAGCTCCAAAGGGGCCATCGACGACAAAGAATCGTCAGGACGTTAAGACATCATCCAAGACACCGTCTAAACCCGCATCTAAAACTCCGCCAAGTACTCCTTCAAAGAGTTCACCAAAACCCCCAGCCAAGGCGACTGAGGTCCGTGTAAATCCAGATCTTGCCACCACCGATCTAAAAGGATCCAGGACCGAGAGGCCAGAAGCTCCCTCTAAGGACACTCCACCAAAGCCGCATGCAACTCCTAGCCTTGGCGATGCACTTGGTAGATCTAGGGAGACATTCGGCGGAAGAATTGCTGGGTTATTTCGCCGCGGTTCTTTGGATGACTCCTTTTGGGATGATCTCCAAGATGCGCTGATCCTATCGGACGTTGGTTTTGAAACTACCACCAAGATCCTTGAGGGTGCACAGGCTAAGGCTAAAGTCTCCAAGGCTAAGTCTCCAACCGAAGCGGTTGAGATTGTGCGATCATCGATGCTTGAGATATTATCTAAGGCCGATAGAGCTCTAAAAGTAGATGGCGACAAGCCTATTGTCTGGCTCTTTGTTGGCGTAAATGGTGTCGGCAAGACCACTACGATCGGCAAAGTTGCAGCGATGTTAGGAGATAGAAAGCTCTTATTGGCCGCCGCTGATACCTTTCGAGCGGCTGCGGCAGATCAACTGAGCTTGTGGGGCGAGCGTGCCAATGTGCAGGTGATTTCTGGTGCACCTGGTGCAGATCCCTCGAGCGTCCTGTTTGACGCGATCGCTAGCGCCAAGGCCCGTGACTTCGACATTGTGCTCGGTGATACCGCTGGACGCCTACAGAACAAGACCAACCTCATTGAAGAGCTCAAGAAGATATATCGAACTGTAGAAAAGGCTCAGGGCAACCTGGGTGAAGTTCTCTTGGTATTAGATGCAACGACAGGTCAAAATGGTCTCTCACAAGCCAAGGTCTTCAGTGAAGCCGTTGGAGTGACTGGCGTGGTCCTAACTAAGTTGGATGGATCAGCTAAGGGGGGAATTGCCTTTGCGATCGAGGATATCTTTCAGATTCCAGTAAAGCTGGTTGGTGTCGGCGAATCCATTTCGGATTTGATTCCATTTGACCCAGAGGCATACGTCGCCTCTCTCATCGAGCGGTCTTAATTGAGTACCGGACGGACGAATTCTCTCTATTGTTGATTGAATTCTCCCCAGGTTGCCATGAAAAGCGACTATTGACGGCGTTCTAGCGCAGGATAGTGTGGTTAATTGAAGATTACACCTTGGTGATTAGCTTTTTCGTTGCGGTCGATACCTGATATTGACTATCACTTCGTCTCTGAAATGGGACTGCGCCTTTGGAGATTTCAGATTTGGATCCTTTTGTTGATTCGTTTGCATGGATGCAGAGCAAAGGGAGCACCCTTGGAGATTTCAGATTTGGATCGTATCTTTCCATAAACAATCATTGGCAAAAGTCGCTGGCACCAGGTGCAAATACCAGGTGTAGTCAAAAGAATTGCCGTATTTGGATCTGTGATTTGTCTCCTGGAACTTTGTGACTCAATTGATCCTGAATTTTATTTTTCGATCAATACAACTCACCGCTAGAGACAGTTCTGCATTGTTGGGTGCCGATCACAAGGGAGCCGCCTAATATTTTTATTAGAGGTTACGGGTTGCTTTCCTCTTTTAAATTTCGCAAGTTTCTCCTTTCGCAAGTTTATGATGGAGGTATTAGCTAGTTTAACTAATACCTAGATCGACGCTTGGATCGACAACTGGATCAGCCACTTAGTCCTGCTGTGTGCTTTGATTATGATCTTGGTAGGCCATGGCTCTTTGGCGGCGCCGGAAATTGAAAAACTCCTACCACCTCCAAGGTGACGGTAGGGATGAAGTTTTCACCTCCAGGAAGTACCTTGGCCCATAGGATTGCGCTGCCTTGATAGACTGCCTCCATGCTCAAGAGGCCAATAATAAGGTAAAATAGGTTTTCGGCCCAGATTAAAATCTGATTCAACTTGATGGTCTGGGAGCCAACTCCCCAAAACTAAAAGTATACATACGAACTTGTCGCTAAGTGGTGGAATCAGCCGAGGCAATGGGTGTGACTAGGGTAGACCTCAACCGCTGATTCGAAGGCGAAATAATAGCAACGCTAGAAAGAGTATTGATGGATCGACCTCCTGCGGAGCTACCCCTGGGAAAGGGCCCTAGTGAGGCGCCCGCACTTTGGTAGAGGTTTTTGGCATAAGGAAAAGCGTTGCCATAGGGGTTTTAGTTCATGAGCGACTAGCGGAGTTGGTCTTTCCTTGGTTTCTTTGAGGATTGCCTTTAGACACGAGTTCTTACAGGGATATTTATTCATGACAATCAATTCGCCGACCGCTTGTCCCTAGCCTTCGCATCCTTCTTGTAATACTGTTAGCGCAGATATTGGGTAACAGTAGCTGATCCTGGCTATGAGGTTGAAGTTTTGATATTTGATAGCTTTTTTATTAGTGGCTACGTAACTGTAAAGCTTGAATACATCCCATTCGTATAGTGCCAGGGAACATCGCAAAGAAGTTCGTACTTTCCAGTTGCTAGTTTAAGCGTTATCCAGCTCCTAGAACCTGCCACAATTCCGCTACCAGCTCCAGCCCCGCATGAGGTGGATGCTTCGCCAAGGCTTTGAGATTCGTTTATCTTTCCGTTTTCAGCGACAGTTCTGGTCCCAATGCCTGCTGCTGGCATTGGCAACACTAGAAATTCGTGGTTCAGTGATCCATAGTTGCTAACCACAAATGTGATTTGACCAGCATGAACTATCGATGGGCTCGGATTCAGAGCCAGCATCATTATCCCATGTCCCATCATTGACCCATGTGCCATCTCTGAGCCTCCATGGTCGTATAAGCCAACCTGAACAACTTGTGCTGCTGGGTTTTGAGGCTGACAGCTCCCGCTCGCTGTGAGAGAGTGTATTGTACTTTGATGGGTCGACGAAGCGACACCATGGACGATAACTGTGGATGCACCAGCAAGAATAATGACCCCAGTGGCTATAAATCCTGTGGTTCTGAGTTTTAGATTCACCTTTTTCCTCGGAGTGTTTCGAGCGTTCTTTGATATTCGTCAGGGTTGATCTCTCCGTGGGCAAGACGATTTCGAAGGATGCCCTCGACATCTGCTATGCCTTGTTCGGCTTTTTTGTTAGTATTTTTGAAATGTCTTAGCGCGATTACAACGCCTAATGCCACTACCGCCCATAGCAAAATCATGGCAACGGCCATTAGGATCCACATTCCGCTTCCCCATCCGCCGCTTCCTCATCCACCGTTTCCCCACATGTACATCATCTAAATTCCTCCAGTGGTCCTTAATTCATTGATGCTACGATTCGAGCGACTCACCTACTAGAGGCATAGGTCATCGTTTGTTCCCCGAACGACACGAATAACAAGAGTTCATTGGAATGACTAGGGATTTGTGTCTAGCTAGAAATTATCCTTTGAATTAATTGGAGTCATCCTTCTTAGGGTCCATTTTCGTTGAAACGCCTTTAGGGACATAGCCATCTCGT
This sequence comes from Acidithrix ferrooxidans, assembly GCF_000949295.1. Classification (GTDB taxonomy): domain Bacteria; phylum Actinomycetota; class Acidimicrobiia; order Acidimicrobiales; family Acidimicrobiaceae; genus Acidithrix; species Acidithrix ferrooxidans. The sequence continues at coordinate 24,359 of NZ_JXYS01000101.1, read as the reverse complement.
ATTGCGTGGGTAACTAGGAAATTGGATGGTCACTCGACCAACCCAAGCACCAAAGGAGAACCACTGATGGCTTAGCTCTCGGATAATTTCTGGTTGGCGAATATTGACCACTACTATCTTTTGGCTGGGTCGACTGGTTGAAAGCGGGGTAGCCAACCCGTTCATTTTGCGTTGTCACGGTGCAATTTAGGCTGACGTTGCGAGGGCTTATTGCAGAACCTCTTCTTTGAGCTAGTTTGGATTGCATGCGCACCGCCTAAGACAATCCTCGATCTGTAGGTTTCAAGCTTGTTTTGGCCTGCACTTGATGCGATCCTATTGGGCGCTTGTTGTTGGGGCGCTTGTGTTTTGTTTGAAAACTAATTCGCACCAAGCAGATCCATAGAATAAATGGGAATCAAGTGCCGTTACTAAAGAATGGTCTCTTATTCTAATCTATCGGGGTTATAGTCGAAAAGACTTTTTGAAAAAATTACACTATTTCAGCATGATTAATTAGATTAGCTAATAACGTTACCTTAACTTTTTTCAATTGGCAAATCTGATTGAAAAAAGTAGCAGTGGATGGATTTTCGTTGTGGCTTTTTTGGCAGTGATCTATAGATTCCCTTTGAGGGAGTTGTCTATGGACCAGTTTAGGTTTATTTGGAATTTACCCATGATCTGAGTACTCGGTGGCTATATTCTGGCTGCTCTTTGTTGCCTAGGTTAGGTTGTGGCTCTTGTTTTTTTTCAAGCAGACGATTTTGGTAATGGTTGTTTTTGATATCCACATCAAGGGGATTGGGTTGTCATGACCGAAAACGAGATGCCACCGATCTCGGTGCTGACGTTGAATCCTGCGGTAGATATATCCTATGAAATTGAAGAGCTCCATGCAGACCAAAAGAACTATGCAAGGGTTACCAGGAATGATCCTGGTGGCAATGGCGTAAATGTTGCTAGAGCTTTAGAGCGCTTGGGCCTTTCGCCTCGCCATTTTGGCTTTTCCGCAGGGAAGATTGGCTTGTTGTTAAAAGAGCTTCTTCACGAGCAATTGGCCGATGGTCGCTGGATAGAAGTAGAAGGTGAGACCCGGCTCAATGCCACATTCATACAGGCAAGTCCGCCGGCTCAGTTTGAGATAACAGGGGTTGGTCCGTACATTCCTCCTGATGCAGCCGAATCCCTTAGAAGTCAATTTTTAGATCATTGTTATGGTGGCTATGGGATCCTTACGGGTTCTATGCCTCCTGGAATTCCATATGATTTTTATTCGAGGATGCTCGACGACCTAGACAAGGTTGGCGCTCGGTCGATTTTGGATACCAATGGCTCCCATTTGCGCTTAGCGATTGAGCACTGTCCATTTTTCATAAAGCCCAATCAACATGAGATCGAGCAATTTTGTGGTCGGCGGCTCCATGGCCTTGAGGATATTGCTATAGAAGCTAAGAAGATCCATGAATCAGGAGTAGCCTATGTTTGCGTCTCAATGGGTCGAGATGGTGCGCTCTTAGCATGTTCAGAGGGAACATTCTTTGGCTACGCTCCACGGGTAGAATGTAAGTCCAGTGTGGGAGCCGGTGATTCCATGGTCGGTGGAATGGTTACAGCGCTCATAAGGGGAATGGGTTCCAAGGAGATGTTGGCGCTTGGTGTAGCCTGTGGTAGTGGTACGTCGCTACGAGTAGGCACCGAACTCTTCATTCCTAGCGACATAGATCATCTGATTGATATGGTCAGGGTCGAATCAATCTTGGTTTGAACCAGCGGAAGCGCAATCGGTTTCCGTAAGGGAGGGGTCAAGCTACCTCGTTCTTTCTCGGTCTACCTGATTTCCCTCTTGGGAGTTTTTGGTACCCTATGTACTTTCTCACCGTACTTTCTCACCGTATTTCTTCACTTTCTCTAATGGTGCTCCACCACAAGACACTATCGACTATGAGGGTGACCAGAAGTGGTTCCCCCACAAAGCATCTTGGGCTTCCGGCCAGTTCTTTGGCTTGCTCTCATGGCCGATAGCGTCTTCATAGACATCACCATCCTTGATAAAGCAACTTTGGGTGGATAGCTAATCAACAGGTGCGCATGATTGCCCTCTGTCTCAAAAGCATCGGAGATGGAATCAAAACGAGTACACACTTCAATGAGAGCGGATTTGATCTCGTCACTTACTCTGTTCGTCATTACATAACGGCGATATTTAGATATCAATACAATGTGTGCATGTATAGCAAATGCCTTTTATGGTGCCAATCATCGATCGTATAATGGAATATAGCATCTAGCAAATAATGCTATTTCAGATGTAGAAATGGTTAGTAAAAGCCCACAGTACACAACGGCTATCGTGCCTATCTTCTTGACAGGCGTATCCTATCGCCTAGCTCACGACTCATGCCATAGGGCGGCACTGTTATGGAACCAACGCGTCGATTGGGTTCATGGCCGTAACCGTCAGTGTATTTGCTGAAGGTGACTGTTTTCCTTTATTGCTATCCACTCGACCGGGGTAGCAATAAGTCAACTATCCCCGATTTATTTTCTTGCTTGTGTCAACTCCTCCCCAAGTAGATCGGTAATGGAGATTGGTTCGTCACAGGAGGGACAATATCCCCCTATTCCTACTCGAGCCATAAAGGTATTACACTCTAAGCAGCGTTGTTCCCCGAGGGATCGTTCACCGCAACCGCTAAATACATAGACGGTGAAGCGTCGATGTGACTTTGGAACTGTGACTGGAGAATGTCACCTATATCGCGACGTCATTAACCACAACACCGCCACACTCATAGTTGGTGACGTAAGAGGGATAGAAAAACATAGTAAAGCCAAACGATCCATGGGTCGCCACGGTCGCCAGCAACTATCCCAGTGGTCAAGAGGCCCTCAGAGCAATACCTCAATGAGAAAACTAACTTAGAGATACAACCCCTAAACGAGTCATACTCTAGCCAAACTTGCCCCGCGTGCTTAAGACGCAAGCGACCATCAGGTCGGCACTACCGATGCAAGAACCCTATCTGTGGGTTCAGCTGTCATCGAGACGCCCTAGGAGCAATAAACATTCTCCAATTGGACTAGATACAACAATCTTAGTCACGTATCTTCGAGCTGAAAAACATTGGTCACCCGATCAACGCAAGACACACCAAAAGGTGCATTGCCGTAAGGCCAGAGCCCGAAGTAGTGCCCAGAACCGGGCCTTGTCTGAGATACCTCAGACAAGCAAGCCGAAACTAGCAAACTCATCTACCAGTGCTAATTCATTAGCACCAGACCAGTCGGTCCCGGTGGCGCGATGGAAGTGATGTCAGGTAACCCCAACCAAACAGACGGAGCCAGAAGCCCCGTCCGTGAGGGCGGGGAGGTTCACCTACGGAAATGACATTTGATCGGAGAGTTATTAAAGGCGTATTGACACATTGGTTTCTATGAAGGGTTGGGGCCCTTTCGAGCATTGACTAATTCATTAGCTCTGAGACCCTGAGGCTATCGAGCGCCTAAAATAGTGCTTGGACAAACTGCCATTTTTTGTCTCACTACTTCTCGTTTTGATTACAGCAATAAGATATTTCTCTCTGATCTTGTGAGAGTTATTCAGTTTGTTGACTTTCGGTAAGATCTGAAGGGTGCCCTAAAGGGCGATCTAAAGGGTAGTGGGCGCGGCAAGCTTTTTGCAATTGTACCCAAGTGCTGCTTTGGAACAAAGAATTGAGCCATATCGAGGAGTCTTACCTCTTCTTGGATCGTCTAAAGTGGATCTCCCTAGAAAGGCTACCTTCGGCGATAAACAATTTGAGTGCGAAATCAACGGTAATGACGTATTTCACTCTTGGTAAACTCTGTCGCTTATCTTGCGGAGGCCCAGTTCGTGCTAAGATAGTAAGGGTGTCTTCGCTCTCACCTGATACCACGGGATCGCCAGTAAAACCAAAATACCGAGGCGTTTCGCATCAAGGGGCGTTTTTTGTCTTCATAGCATTGGGGATTTATTTACAGTTTGATGTAAATGGTCTATCCAATCACCTTATAACTCTCGTTTATTCGATATGTGTTACTGGAATGTTCGGAGTTAGTGCCCTCTTTCATCGTCATACCTGGTCGCCAAAGGCACGGCGTCTAATGCGACGTGCCGACCACTCGATGATCTTTTTAGCTGTCGCTGGAACATATACACCCGTTGCATTTCTAGCGTTGTCACCCTTTTCCCGCAATCTGATTTTGGCACTGGTATGGGGCGGCGCCATCGGGGGCATCGTCATGAAACTTCTTTGGATTGATGCCGCAAAGTGGTTAACTGCCGTCATCTATGTAGCCCTGGGCTGGGCCGCAGTTGGAATCCTTCCACAACTTCTTCATAATGGTGGTGGATTGGCTTTTAGCCTCTTGGTAACTGGAGGCATCCTATATACGATAGGTGCCGTGGTCTATGCATTCAAGCGACCTGATCCATCTCCCACGATCTTTGGCTATCATGAGATCTTCCATGCCTTAGTTATTGCTGCTGCCCTTTGTCACTTTGGGCTCGTCTTAGTTCTGGTGAACAAGTAGGCACACGTTTGATCGACGGTATATCTTTGGAATTTAAATTCCTAGGAGTTGCTTTAGATGTCTCTTTAGTTAAATGCATAGGTTTCGCTTGATTTAATCTTTGCATAACATTCCCCTGGCAAGATTCAAGGGAGTTCTTAAATTCGCGGTTAGCGTTCCTTTGGATTGTTATCTGGGTCATTTGATGGCGGTTTAGGGTTCTTTGATTTGGTGCTACAGAGTGTGGAATTCAGACCGGATTTTGATCGCCCGCGCATATGAAAATGTGACAGATAGTGGCTAATCCATGAAGCGATTAGAGTTAACTATAATGTTTGGCCAATACTAGGCGATAGCTAATGTATTACCCGCGTGAGTGACATGTTTTTGCAAGTTGGTAGGAGTAGAGAGTTTGATGAAGAAGATTATTGTTCTTGGTGGTGATGGTTTTTGCGGATGGCCTACATCCCTTCACCTGAGCTCGCTCGGTCACGAAGTAATGATCGTCGATAACATGTCAAGGCGTAAGATCGACATCGATCTTGAGACCTCTTCGTTGACACCAATTTCGAATTTAGGTGAGCGGATCTCTACCTGGCATGAGGTCTCCGGCAAGACGATAGAGTTTAGAAATTTAAACCTAGCTTCTGATTTCGATCGATTTGTCACTATTTTGCGCGAATTTCAACCCGATGCAATAGTTCATTTTGCTGAACAACGCTCTGCGCCCTATTCAATGAAGTCCACTGATAATAAGCGCTATACGGTAGATAATAACGTTCGGGCTACGCATAATGTCTTGTCAGCAATTGTTGAGGTGGGGGCCGATATCCACCTAGTACACCTTGGCACTATGGGCGTCTATGGCTATGGATGGGCGGGAGACTCGTCGATTCCTGAAGGTTACTTAGAGGTTACTCTAGACACCTCTTCGGGTCCCAAGCGCAAAGAGATTTTGCATCCTGCGGACCCTGGCTCGGTCTATCACATGACCAAGACTCTTGATCAACTTCTCTTTGCCTTTTATGCTAAAAACGATCGCATCCAGGTGACCGACTTGCATCAAGGTATCGTATGGGGTACACAGACCGCACAGACGGCACTCGATGAGCGATTGATTAACCGTTTTGACTATGACGGTGACTATGGGACCGTCCTTAACCGCTTTTTGATGCAGGCTGCTATTGGATTTCCTCTGACAGTGCACGGCACAGGGGGCCAGACGCGAGCGTTCATCCACATCAACGATACCGTTCGATGTATAGAATTGGCGATCTCCAATCCACCTGAACGTGGTGAGCGACCAATGATCCTAAATCAGGTGACAGAGAGTCATCGGGTTCGTGACCTGGCGGAGATGGTCTCTAAGATGACGGGTACTGAGGTTCAGTTTTTGCCGAATCCTCGGCTTGAGGCAAATGAGAACACTCTAAACGTCGAGAACAATAAGTTCTTAGACTTGGGCTTAACCCCTACGACCCTATCTGAGGGTCTTTTGGCAGAGGTTCGAGACATCGCGCAGAAATATTCCTTTAGAGTTGATCGATCCAAGATTCTAGCTAAGTCTTTGTGGCGCAAGGGAATGATCTCTCAATAACTGCGCTTAGCTGCTGGAATTCTCCTCGAAAAAAGAGAGGCTGAGGGATCTCTGACGAATTAGTGATAGGCAAGCAGCTATTCATCTGTTAGTTGCACCTAGTGATCAAATTGGTTTGATCACTAGGTGCAAGTTTTTAAAGATCCAAGGTACCGTGAGCGATGAATCCAACTATTGAGACCTAGGAGACGATTTAATAATTAATTTTTCAATGATTTTGGAATTAGAGCTGTTGTGGGTCGCATCTTCACCGATAACCAACAATATGTCACTCAAAAGATCTACTTAAAATAGGCGACCTTTGAATCGTTAGATTTTTCCTATCTCTATTCTCTGGCGAAAAGGAATCGTTGCTTCTCGGAGATACCTAATGAGTTCACTCATTATGATGCATCCAATACAAGGTTCTTTCTCCAATACAAGGTTCTTTCTCCAATACAAGGTTCTTTCTCCGGTGCTGATTCTCGCGAATACGAGAGTCACATACGCCTCTTTCTACTCGGCCGATATTCCAAGTGGTATTAGCTCGCTATAAGTGATGAATCATCCCATAATCAAAAGTAGCATCTGCAAACTGATGGCCAGGGTAGATATCATATCGCCGACCTCAACTGGGCATAGACGATATAAGGGCCATGGGCTAGATTATCTTAGAGTCCCTATCACGCCAATATTCGTCGCGCAATAGACGCTTGTATAGTTTTCCAGTTGGGGCGCGGGGAAGCTCGAGCCGAAAATCTATACTCCGGGGGCATTTTATCGGAGCGATCAATGAGCGGCAATAGTCGATTAGTTCACTTGCTAGTTGTGGCGATGCGATCGATGGGTCGAGCAGTTCCACCACGGCTTTGACCTCTTCGCCGAACTCTTCATTTGGAACTCCAATTACGGCTGCATCGGCTACTAAAGGGTGAGTAATGAGAATGTTTTCAGCCTCTTGTGGGTAGATATTCACGCCGCCAGAGATGATCATGTAGCTGCTTCGGTCGGTGAGGTATAGGAAGCCATCTGAATCAAGATGGCCAACATCTCCCAGAGTGCTCCAGCCCCTGTCATTGTGGGCACTTTCCGTCTTGGCTGGATCATTATGGTACTCAAATTGTCCACCATTGGCGAAGTAGATGACGCCCTCACTACCTATTGGGGCATCAACTCCTTCGTCGTTTAGAATGTGTATCTCGCCTAAAAGGGCTCGTCCAACGGACCCAGGATGAGCGAGCCAATCAGTTGGCGAACAGGCCACATAGCCATTGCCCTCTGTTCCTGCATAGTATTCATGAATTATTGGTCCCCACCAATCCATCATCTCTCTCTTGATTTGGATTGGACAAGGTGCCGCGGCATGAATGATGGACCTAAGGGATGTCAAGAGGTACTTGGACTTAGTCTCTGGGTCGAGCTTTAGGATTCGAACGAACATCGTTGGCACCACCTGGCTGTGGGAGATCTTGTACTTCTCCACATATTCGAGGTATCTCTCGGGATCAAAGTGATCCATGATTACCACGGTCCCACCTAAGCGATGAGTGGACATGCAGAATCTCAAAGGTGCTGCGTGATATAGAGGTGCGGGGGAGAGGTAGATGGTACTCTCATCGAAGCCATACAAAAACGCCATTAGTTGAGTTAGCCTAGGTAGCGCGCCGCCGAAGGGATCATTCGATAGTGGCCACTTAATCCCTTTAGGTCGTCCGGTTGTTCCTGAGCTATAAAGCATATCGTTGCCTTCAACAGGAGTTGGTGTAGCGGCGGTTAGGTCCCTGGTCGAGTAATCCCTAAAGGCACTCCATCCGTCTTGTTCTTCGCCTAGAACAACTCTTCGTAGAACATTGTTTTTGCCCTCTAACGCTGCATCGATTAGCTCTACCTTTGAGGGTGAGGCGAATACGACTTTTGCTCCACAGTCTTTTATGATATAGGCGACTTCATCGACTAAGAGGTGGGTGTTTAGTGCTGTATAGTAGATCCCGCTTCTTTGGGCTCCCCAGGCAATTTCAAGAAGCTCTGGTTGGTTCTCCATCATTATGGCTATCGAGTCTCCAACTCCTACCCCTAGAAGGTTTAGGTAGTTGGCAAGAGCAATTGAGCTTGCCTCGAGTTCGGCGTAGGTGACGATTGAACCGTCGACTGCACTGATTATGGCGGGCTTGTCAGGTGGTATCGGTGCCACTGTAATTTGACCTGTCATAGTTTTCTCCAATTGCTGGTAGCGGTGCGTACCTAATTTTTTGGGCGGCCAAGTTCTGGAATCTCGTAGAATTGACCTTTGGGGTCGGTTACCCAAAAAAACTTATCACGCTTAAATATGAAGGGTCACACTTTTTTAAATCTGTGTCATTTAATTTGTAACTTATGAAGGTGACGATTTTGTCCATCGAATCTGCCCCGGAACGGCGGTGAGGGTCGTTGGGATTAAGGCCTTTAGTAATTTTTGAATTCTGTCGATAACGCTAGAGAGCGTTAAGCTACGAGAGGAGGAAGATTGAACTCTATTATGGCAGGCGGAAACGCAGCGGGTGGTCTTGCGAAAGCAGTTATGAATCTACAGCAAAAGGTGATGTCTGAACTTATTGCAGGTGGAACACACCTGGCCAAGGCGGGTCCACCGAGCACACAGGCCGCAGCGCCAACATCAACGCCCTCTAATGTCTATAACGGCCAAAATGCCAAGGCTATGTTGGCCCAGGGTAGCGCCCTGTACGGGTAACTCTTTTGAGCCTATGGAATTCCTTTGTCAACAATTGAGTTTCACGGCAAATCAGAGCTGATTCGTTGGGCAAGAGCCGAATTAATTTGATTGTAAATTCCAATTATTAAAGCATTTGGATTGAGGCAGCCGCCGCCTCATTCCTGTCAAAATAAGAAAAGGCAAGAACCTACTCGCCTCAAAGTTCGCGTTGTGTAACAAGCGCGTTCTCGATACTGCCCCAGTGGGATATGCAAAAGTTAGTCATTCATCGTAATTCTGATTAATACCAACTGCGTGCGCTATTTATTTTGACAATCTATAAATTGACTTGGTATCGCGGCCTTTTAGGTTATCTTTGGCTAAGGTTGACCTTTGTCGAGAAGTTCGTTAGAAGAGCTATATCTTCATACGTCCACATCCAATTTAATCGCTAAAAGGTTGATCAATCGATGTTTTCGAAAGCCCTTTCGGGGAGATTCAGAGGGTGGTTGATTCTTCGATCTTACCCCCATGGTTATTAGATAACTTTGCCCTAAATCTTTCATGTGGCTCAAACCTTCCAATCTTTCCCTTTTATCCATTGAACTGATCCATTGAACTGGGCATTCGATAGCAAGGTCGCTAGAATTGCAGCCCAGGATATCTCTCCTGTGTCAATCAATCAATGATCTATTGGCGGGGCGAATAGAAGTCTATTTAAGGTGGAAATAGTGGACAAGACGCTCCGTATTGGTTTTGTTGGTTCGGGGTGGATGGCGCGCGCTCACGCTCATGCGATCAGGACGATTGGAGAGTTGGGGTGTTTGCCTTTTGTGTTGAAGTGTGATGCTATTGCCGGTCTTCGCTATGAGAGTACAATTCGGGTTGCTTCTCGACTGGGATTTGAGCGTCCAATGCGGCACTGGGAGGAAGTTGTTTTCGATCCTGCAGTTGATATAGTTGCGATACTTGGCCCCACCTCAAACCATTTCGAGATGGTTTTAGCTGCTTTGGAGGCAGGTAAAGCGGTCTTGTGCGAAAAGCCTCTCGCCCCGAGCCTCCGAGAGTGCGAGCAGCTGGCGCAGAGAGCTAATAGATCAGGTTGTCTCTCGGCGCTGGGATACAACTATCGTTTTGTACCGGCCATAACCCTCGGAGTCGAGCTTTATAGATCCGGTCGACTCGGTGAGGTACGCTCTTTTCGCGGGATATACAATCAAGGCTGGGCAATCTCCAAAGAAGCTCGAAAAGGGTGGCGATTTGACGATGTGCTGGGTGGATCGGCTGTTGGCGACTACTCGCATGTTATAGATTTAGCACATCTATTTGTTCCTGGCTTTGAAGTTCTGTCATCAGGCCTGTTGTCGTACAATGCTGAGAGCGGTAGCACCGCAAGGATTAAGAGCCAGACAGCTTCCGAAGATGCCTTCGTCTGCTTGGGAATGGGACCTGGGTCCAGCGTTTCGTTAGAGGCGTCTCGAATTGCAACCGGCTATAAAAACTTTCTCTTCCTGGAAGTCACGGGCTCGCTTGGATCGATTCGATGGAATCTGGAAGATCTAAATAGGCTCTACTTTTATGATGCTTTGACGGATAAGGGCTTTGGCGGCTTTGTGGACATACTTGTAACGGAGCCCCACCATCCTTATATGGAAAATTGGTGGGCGCCGGGTCACATAATTGGTTGGGAGCATACCTTTGTTCACGAATGGATTGAATTCATAGGGCACTTTGCTGGCTCTAAAGTTACTACGAACCCGACTATGATTTCGAGCTTTGACGATGGGGTTTTGGTCGCTAAGACTTCGGAGGATATTCAAAAGCTAGCGATCTAGGGCGTCTTTAGAGCATGAGTACTCGAGAGTGTCAAATGTGTAATCCAAAATATTTAAAGGCGTACCAGTGGGACCTTGTTCTTAAAAATTATGCCTTATTTCACCGTTGAGATTGGCGTTCTACTGTCTGTGACAGCGGTGAAATATCCATTGTTGGAACTATCGCCGAATCCGGAGCTTTTCGCTTGATCCAGCCTTGAGACCGAGCATTCATATGAGGGCGTGACTACTTTGCTATGGCCCTGCAAGTCCCGACTTGGATGAGATTCATACCGACCTAAAGTAAATGCATCGCTATGGGTCCAGTTGGTCAGGGAAAATCAGGCCATGGCATCGCAATAGTCAGTATCGATGCGCCTTTAGGTAGGTGCGATCGTTTTTTGAGCGCCACAATAGTTTCTTACATCTAAATCCTTGGCTCTAAATTCACCCTAGCAATAGTGGATCGATTGATTGGGAGGAGCCCTGTACCGAGTCTTTGACCTTCGGTCTTACAAAGCTTTTAGGTAGGTTGGCCAACCCATAGAGATCTGGTCTGTGTATCGATAGATTCATAATTTTTCGTATTTTTAAACTTAGAGTTTCCTGAATTTATCCAAAGAATTTGTTTACTAACTGTTAGCTAAAGCTTGTCGTAGATTTGTTGACGGTTTACTCTATCCGTTAAAGCGCCCAAATAGCTTGGCTGTCATGACAAACAAGAACCAAGCACCAAAGTTTGCTTCCAAAATAATAGGACAAACAAGACTAAGACGTTCAATAACAGTTGCAATGTTTTTTGGAACGACATTGGCCGCCTGTGGATCATCAGCATCGGCCACAACCTCTGGAACTTCCACCGCAGCCAAGACGCCGCTTTATCTGCTTTCCTCAGAAGGCTATGACTCTGCAGAATGTTCCGCATTTCAGAAGGCGACTGGAATCGTCTGCAAGCTCTCAGATAATAGCACGGGACCTACATTGGCTGAGATTCAAGCAACCAAGAATAATCCTCACTGGGGCGTGGCTTGGACCGATGGGAATGCACCATATGCTGCACTCGATCTCCAGGGAATGCTTCTCAAAAACTTTGAGCCAACCACTGGGACCCTTACCTCTCTTGGTCAGAAACTTGTACCGCCAGATAAGAGCTACATCCCTACGGGTCTTACTACCGCAGGAGCATTTATCTACAACTCTGCAATTGTAAAGACACCTCCTCAAACCTGGCAAGATCTACTTTCGCCGCAGTGGAAGGGCAAAGTTGGAATGAACAATCCAGCAGTGGATGGTCCAAGTTATCCAATCTTGGCAAGTCTCTTCAAAAGCCTCGGTGGCGTAAGTCAAGGCGAGGCATTTATGACCAAGTTGAAGGCCAATGGCTTTTACGTCTCGTCCAATAGTATCGCGGATGATCTTTTGGCTGGAAAAGTAGAGATCGCAATCGGTCAAAATACTTCTGGACTGGGACGCGCTTTCAAGAACCCTAACATAAAGGTTTACTATCCAAATCCTTCGGCAGCGCTTCCGAGCACAATGGCAATTGATGGCAAGGCATCGGCTGGTGAGATCGCTGATGCGAAGGCTTTTGCGAATTTTGTCTATAGCCCAGCAGGCCAAAAGGTTATGCTCTCTGGAGATCCGCAGGGAGATTCGCAATTCTTCCCGATCATCCAAGGCAGCGTAGCTCGTTCTAATGTGCCAGCGGCCTCTTCGATTCCATTTAGCTTCCCAAATCCATACAAATGGGGTCCTCTAGAGGCCTCGATCAATACCTGGTTCACTACTAACGTTGCTTAAAGAGAGCGTTCCTACCGTATCAACATCTGGCGGGGGTGCATCGGCAAACGATGATGCGCCCTCGTCGCGCCCAAAGGGTTTATTGAGCGGCCTCTCTTTTGAGAAGGTCGCACTGAACTCTGCGCGGCCACTGCTTTGGGTCATCCTCGCAGTTGTCTCTATAATCCCAACCGTTAGCTTTTTGATCTTGGCGTTCTCACCTCGCCACTTTGATCAAGGAGCCTCGTGGTTTGGAATTGTCTCCTTCCGTCAGTCGCTCTCGGGCAACGAATTGGCTGGAATGCGAAATAGTATCCTTATTGGAATCGGTGCCTCTTTGATTGCAACGGTTCTTTCGGGGGCCTTAGCGTTGATAACTCAGCGTACCGATCTTCGGATTGGCCGTTGGATTCCCTCTGGTCTCTGGGGTGTTCTGTTAGTTCCTACCTATGTAGTTGCCGTTGGTTGGGAAGAGATTCTTGCGTCTGGGAATCTATTTTCTCAGATAGGTTTGGTCTCTCCTGCCCTTCGAAACCTCTTCTTGGGGCCACTTGGAATTGTCCTTATCCTCGGATTTTCCGGCGTTCCTTTTGCCTACTTTGCCATGGCTCCTGCTATTGCTGGACTCGGACGGAGGTACGAAGAGGCTGCGCGAATCCATGGAGCCGGAGTGTCAAAGACCTTTAGAACAGTTGCACCTATTATATTGCCCGCACTATTTAGTGCATTGATAATCGTCTTTGCGGAAGCTCTAGGAGATTTTGGTGTTGCGTCGACCATCGCCGCTAATGCTAATATTCCTGTTGCAACTACGAATATCATGGCAGCAATAGCAACGTTTCCTACTAACTTCCCAGAAGCCGCTGCGGTAAGTTGGTTTTTAGTTTTGGTGCTTGGTATTGTTCTTAGCGTTCAGAACCGGGTCCTTCGAAAGCGTAACTTTGCTGTTCTCTCTGGTAGGTCAACCTTTGGAACGAGGGCCCATCCAAGCGGAGTCCGCCGCTTTGGTTTGAACGCATTTATGGTTGCATTCTTCTCACTTACTCTGGCGGTACCTGCGCTTGGGGCTGTTATTTCGACCCTTTTGCGTCCATATAGCGCATTTAGTTGGTCTAATCTAACTTTGAGTGCATATACGACCCTCTTCTCGGGACAATCTCTAGGTGGGCCAATTTTGGTCTCGCTGAAGATGGCTACCATCAATGCAAGCCTGACCTTGATCATCGGTCTAGCTATTGCCAAGGTTCTCACCTCGCCCAAGCCTGGTTTTACTGGACGGTTGACCGACGTAGTCTTGGTAGGTTCTGTGGCGCTGCCTGCTCTGGTTCTTTCGGCCGGCTTTATCTTTGTCTTCAACCTACCACTTACTATCAGCCTCGGCATTAATATCTTTGGAACCTTGATCCTTTTAGGTATTGGCTACTTGGCGATAGCGCTGCCATCTAATTCCCGTCTTTTGATGGGCCCTGTGGCGCAATTGGATGGCTCTTTGATGGAAGCTGGGCGAATGCATGGTGCAAGTACCTTTCGGGCCTTTCGCAAATGCGTGCTTCCTCTCTTGGCTAAGAGCATGGTGTGGGCGTGGTTGTTGACCTTTGCTTCCACCTTCGGTGAGCTCCCAACCTCTCAGATGCTCGCTCCAACTGGGGTTCGCACTATGGCCACTGCTATTTTGGCGTCTTTTCAAGCCTCGCACTTGGCTGCAGCTACCGCCTTTTCGGTGGTTCAGATGTTGATTGTTTTAGGCGTTATCGCTTTGGTCCAGGGTCTCTTTAGATTCCTTGCACCGATTGGATGGAGAACTATTGGAATGGTGCGACGTTGAACTTGCAAGCCCCTAGTTCTTATGAGATTGGATTTTAAATGGTTGATAGATTTATCAAAGCAAAGGCACCTGTGATTATCTTCGACTCGGTCGAGAAGTTTTACGGAGAACAAAAAGCCCTTTGTGACATCAATATGACGATCCAACCAGGTCAATTTACAGTTCTGCTTGGACCATCGGGAAGTGGAAAGTCCACCATGCTTCGATGTCTTGGTGGTTTGGAGCATATCGATTCCGGGGTGATTCGTTTTGGTGATGAGATTGTAAGCTCCTCCAAGGTCCACAAGGCGCCAGATCGTCGTAATCTATCCATGGTCTTTCAGGATTTTGCCCTATGGCCTCATATGACCGTCTTTGACAACGTAGCATTTTCTCTAGGCAGAACCTCCATGGATAAGAGTGAGGCTCAAAAGCGAGTGATGGATCTTCTGGAGAGAGTTGGCCTTGCTCACTATTCCAGCCGCTTTCCCTCTACGCTCTCTGGTGGAGAGCAGCAGCGAGTCTCTTTGGCGCGTGCGCTTGTTGGAGCCCCTGACGTTATTCTCTTTGATGAGCCACTCTCAAGCTTAGATGCAGATCTTCGCGAGCGACTTCGAGTTGAGATCGCCGACCTTACTCGCGAGGCGGGAGCTAGTGCACTTTACATTACACACGATCAAAGTGAGGCATTTGCATTGGCTGACGTGGTTGGTGTTTTGAATAAGGGTGAGCTCGTCCAAGTTGGAAAGCCCGAGGAGATCTATCGAGCACCGGCATCGCCATTTATCGCTCAATTTACGGGTGTGGCGGGAGAGCTATCCGGACGGGTTACTCAGGAGTTTGAGAACGGAATTTATCGGATCGAAACGGCAGCTGGAATTCTAGATGCACGCGGTGGCGGATCTGATCGCCTGGAGTGCCAAAACGTGACACTTCTAGTTCGAAGTGCTCCGATTCGTCTTATAGCGAACGCCTCTGGAGCCGGGGAGCTTCCAGGAAGGGTAGTGGATGTGGCCTTTAGGGGCCGAGGATATGACCATGTGATTGACCTTGGCCATGGTCGTCGCCTTCTCGGTGTCTTCTCTGAGGATCGCTGGGAGCGAAATGAGATAGTTGGTGTTCGGATTCCGCCGGAGGCTTGCATAGCCTTCCCGTTGAATTAGCCACTTCGACCTCAACGCCAATCCATAACTAAAGAGAGAGATCGACTTAGATTTTGACTCTAGATCCCATGGCTTGTAGCTCTCGCTTCCAAGCCATGGGATCTTTATCTTTTTGCTCTTTTTGTGTCAAACTCTAATCGGCTAGCGATTGACGTGACTTGCTTTTATTCGCTGAGTCAATTTCGATAAATGATTTATTTGCCAAGACCTTCTTTGTTGTGGGGGACTATGAGCGGTAGTCGAAGATGGTACGCACCCTTGCGCGGTCTCATCCCCTAGTGGAGGTCCATCGTTATTGATAGTTCGAAAACGGATTCTTAGCTAAGAAGTTCACCTGTTCGCAAGTCTCAATATTCACCTGGTCGAAAGTTGAAAAATACTCAGATCCGATTTGTGGTGTTGGGCGGATTCAGTCTCGGCTCGGAAGATGCGTGGCTCCAAAGAAGGATTGCAAGTTCTTGGACGTGGTGGCTTTGGTGATATCGGCGGAATTGAGAAGGGGTGGTCAGAAAATAGACCAACTTGTGGTTTTGGGCTAAGTGGCTTTGCTAGTTTTAGTTCGTTGGCCTTTGATTTCCAAGTCCGCAGGCGCTTCCAACGGCGGACTTGGAAGGTGGAATTTTACCCTATGAGGCCTTGACGCTTGCGAGCAGGGCGAGCAAGGAGTCTTTTGCATCTCCAAAGAGCATGATAGTATTAGGGGCATATAGAAGTGGGTTGTCAACACCAGCAAAACCCGGTCGCATCGATCTCTTCAAAAAGACGACGTTCTTAGCAGCGTCTGCATTGAGTATCGGCATCCCATAGATCGGGCTACTTGGTTCGTTCCGAGCAGCAGGATTTACGACGTCGTTAGCTCCAACGACAAGGACCACGTCAGCGTCTTTGAATTCGTCGTTGATCTCGTCCATCTCGCGAAGTTGCTCATAGGGGACGTCGGCCTCTGCAAGTAGGACGTTCATATGCCCGGGCATTCTTCCTGCGACTGGATGGATGGCATAGGTAACTTCAGCCCCCTTTGCCTCAAGTGCCCGAGCAAGATCTCGTACTGTATGTTGTGCTTGGGCGACGGCTAAGCCGTATCCGGGAACGACTATTACCTTCTTGGAATAAGCCAAGAGAACCCCAATATCCTCTGCATTTCCGGTGCGGACGCTGGAGGTGCCGCCCGTGGTTGAATTCGAGGCGCCAGATGGCTGGTCTATCACTTTGCCGACGCTGGCGAACAATACGTTTCGAATTGACCGCCCCATTGAATCCGACATCATCTTTGTCAAGAGGGTGCCTGAAGCACCGACCAAGGTGCCGCCAACGATCAAAACAGTGTTGCCTAGGACAAATCCACTAGCAGCGACGGCAAGGCCCGTAAAGGCGTTCAAGAGGGAGATAACTACCGGCATGTCGGCGCCACCGATGGGAAGTACGAATGCAACACCAAGGATTATTGCAAGTAGAAGTAGCACGCCAAGGATCGCCAAGCCGGTTCCGAAGGCTATAAGGTAGATACCGATTACAACTATAGCCAGGAAGACCGCTGCATTTATGAAGCGCTCTCCCTTATAGGTGATTGGTACCCCGGTCAGGATCTCTTGCAACTTTGCGAAGGCGATGATTGAACCCGAAAAGCTTATCCCGCCTATAGCAACCGAGAGGATACTTGAGAGTGCAGTTATGACTACGCTGCGATTGGCTACGCTAAGTCTTAGATATTCGATTACCGCTACAGTAGCTGCCGCGCCTCCTCCAACGCCATTGAATGCTGCCACCATCTGTGGCATTGCTGTCATCTTTACTTTGCGTGCCGAGAAGCCTCCAATGACGCTGCCAATAATGACGCCTATGACGATTAAGGTTATCTGGTTGCCATTTGGGTGGATCTTGGTAAGACTTGCCGCAATTGCTAGTATCATTCCAAATGCAGCGATGAAGTTTCCACGGCGGGCACTTTTGGGCGAACTGAGCCCCTTTAGTCCCAAGATGAAGAGGCTGGCCGATATTAGGTAGATGAGCGCCAAAGTATTTGACGAAATTAAATCTACGCTCCCTAAGAGATTCATATCGCTCACTTTTTGACCTCGGTCTGACGGCGAGTCTTAAACATCTCGAGCATGCGATCAGTTACCACGAATCCACCTACTACATTTATGGTGGCCAAAATAACCGCTACCAGGCCGAGAGTTTCACCGAGAAGGCCGGTGGTTGAAGCGGTAACGGTAATTGCGCCAACGAGGATGATTCCATGGATCGCGTTACTCCCTGACATAAGTGGCGTATGTAAAATTGTTGGAACCTTTGAGATGACCTCGATTCCTACGAATGCCGCTAAGACAAAGACGGTCAAGAAGTTAAGGGTTGCGGTTGTCATAGTTCGAACTCCATTTGCAAGTTTGGCGGTTTATTGATTTGTGGGAGAGACTTTACTACCTTCATGCTTTTGGCTTCCATAGGAGTTGCCCATCGTGACAAAGGCACATTGCGCTTAGGATCTCGTCCTCGAGATTTACTGAGACCGAATCGCCACTTATCAGTAATGAAAGGACATTAAATAGGTTGCGAGAGTAAGTTTGACTGGCATGACTTGGTACTTTGGTAGCCAAATTGGACTCTCCGATGATTGTTATCCCTCGGTAGGTTACATCTTCACCTTCCTTGGTTAGCTCGGTATTGCCCCCGCTTTGTGCTGCTAGGTCCACGATCACCGATCCCGCTCGCATCTCGTCGATCATCGATTTGGTTAGGAGGATCGGGGCCCTACCTAGTGGAATGGCTGCAGTTGTTATAACCAGATCGGCATTGGCAATCTTTGTCGTTAGGAGTTCTCGTTGTTTTGCGAGGTACTCTTCGCTTTGGGCGCTCGCATATCCGCCTGCACCTTCGGCTGCTTCAAGAGGAAGTTCAACGAATTTTGCACCCAAACTTTCGACCTCTTCACGGGCTGCTCGTCGCACGTCAAAAGCCTCCACAATTGCACCTAGGCGTCGGGCAGTGGCGATAGCACCGAGACCGGCGACACCCGCACCTAAAACAAATACACGGGCTGGGACTAAAGTACCAGCAGCTGTCATGAGCATCGGCATAATCTTTGGAAGGCGACTAGCTCCCGTTATCACCGATTGATATCCAGCTAGGGCTGCTTGAGAACTCAGTGCATCCATTGATTGAGTTCTGCTTATTCTCGGTAGTAGCTCAAGCGAAAATGCGCTAACTCCCACTGAGGCTAATTTGGCTATTATCTGGCCGTTATGCGCAGGTTGTAGGAGGCCAAGTAAGATTGACCCTTTGGGCATCATCTCAATTTCGCTCTCTTGAGGGGGCCCTACTCGCAATATCAAATCCGAATCTTCATAGAGCTCTTGTGAGGTAGAGACTACCTTAGCTCCAGCATCTAGGTAGGCAATATCGCTTATGAAGGCGCCTTGGCCTGCGTTGGATTCAATTACGACATCGAGTTGCTTGCCCTTCATCTTTACAACCGAATCGGGGACCGCTGCCACTCGGGTCTCATTTGGACTCTGTTCGTTGGGAATGGCTACTTTCACGAACCTAACCTCGCTTTGTTTTTGGTAACATCTATAGCTTCACAAAAGTTAGAGTCAGAATTTGGTTCTCCTAGATTTTGTGGTAGTTATCGCCGATATAGTACTTAATCTCTTATTTTTTCTAGCGAATGAAACGCCAACCCGTAATTTCATTCGATGCGTCAAATCCCTTCCCGTGCTTTTTGGCCGATGCCGTTATGTCACCGTCTAAATTCTGTGTTCTTGCCGCCAGTTCGTGACTCTAACACCAATACATTCGAATGTAAAAATGAGATAAGTGCACGCCAGGATGGATCGTTTAGGTACGAACTAAATTTCGGTAATTCAATTTGTGATCGAGTCGTACCTCTTTAGATCTTCTGAGGTCTCGGCTATTTATAATTGTTAGTCCTTCGGGTTTGGTGATAGTTAGTTTGATCTTTCGGGATTTGGATGGTTGGTCTCGGTAGAAACAAAGACCACAACCTATAGTGATTGTCTTGGAATCGTCTTGGGGTACCACTTGGTGCTATTGTGTGCGCAACAGGCCTTTGCGATTGGGCCTTTGCGATTGGCAAACTGGGCAATCCCGCGATCTCTAAATGTCCTAGTCCCATTGCAGATTGTCGCCAGATAGCCATTCGTCTTTTAGCAACCTAAGTTGAACGCCTAGACAATGCGATGAGGTGACAAAGTTCACCCCCAAGTTTGGTGGGTGGAACGCCTCTGTGAATTAGACTGACTGGTCAGTACTATAAAAGAAAGGTCAGAGAATGGCTCAAGGAAAAAGACCCCCAAAGATTCTTCTATGGCTGCTAGGTCTCGTAGTTCTGTTAGTTCAGATGGGCTTTATAGCGTCATACGCAGGGGCATTGCACTCGCCTAGCCCGAAAAATATTAAAGTAGATCTTGTGGCTCCACCGGCGGTGGCTAAGGCAATTGTGCACGATTTTGCTGCCAATAATCTGTTGTCATTGCAGGTTGCATCAAATGTGAACATAGCTACGGATCGTCTAAAGAGTGACAAAACAAGTGGTGCACTTATTATCAGTCCATCGAACGGTGAACTCTTAGTTGCCTCAGGTGCAGGCCCTAGCGTGGTGCCAGTGTTGACGACGGCTTTTGGAGCTGTTGTCACATCTTTGCATTTGAAGTTGACGGTCAGCGACGTGGCTCCACTAAGGGCCACTAATTCCAATGGGTTGGTCGAATTTTACCTAGTGATCGGCCAAATCGTCGGCGCCTATCTGTTTGCAGTTGTATTGGGCCTCTTTGGCGGTATGACGCCCAATACAGCTTCCAAGGGCCTTTATCGCTTGCTTCTGCTTTTGATCTACTCTCTCGCATCTGGTTTTATAGGGGCATTTTTAGTTGAAAATCTTATGGGCTATCTAAGCGGTAACTATTTAGAGGTTGCGCTGGTCGGTTCTTTGGTAGTTTTTGGCGTAGGAGTTTTCACTGCAAGTCTTCAGGCTGCAGGGGGAATAATTGGCACTGGAGTTATTATTGTACTCTTTGTGGTCCTTGGGAATCCTAGCGCTGGAGGACCATGGCCAAATGTTATGTTGGGTAATCCATGGCGAACCTTCGGGCCATACCTGCCAAATGGCGCTGGTCTCGATCTAATACGCCGTGTAGTTTACTTTGGCGGTTCTGGGAGTCTCAAAGATCTTATCGTCCTATCTTCCTACCTTTTAGCTGGGCTAATAATCTTTGCAGCCATGGTTGTTAGGGGTAAGCCTCTTGTTGCACTTGATACGGAGAATGACGACTCAATTGAGTCTGAATAGCGCCAAGACTAATATTTACTATGACATTTATAGCCGGGAGGCGTGATCGTGGGACAAGAAGTTGCGGCACTTTCAAAGAGTGTACTTGACGCTAAGACCTTGGCTATCTTCGAGGCAGCAGTGGAGCTCTTTGGAGCTAAGGACTACTCGGGAACCACCATGGAGGAGATTGCGCTTCGTGCCGGAATAGCAAAAGGAACTCTCTTTTACCGCTATAAATCAAAAGAGAAACTGATGGAGAGCCTTCTTCTGGAAGGTATCTCCACCCTGCTTGGTCATATCGATTCGATTTCAGCCTCTAGTGACGTTAGATCATTTGTGGAGGTCATCTTTAGATCCTCCTATGACTTCCCATCCTTTACTGCACTGTTATTTGCCGAGCTTTGGCGCAATGATCGACCGTGGGCCAAGGTAACCAAAGAGATAGCTTCGAAATTGCGCTCTAAGGTTATGGAGGTATTTGACCCCTGGACACTTGGTCTAGATCCAATAATCGTCTTTAGTACAATCAGCCTTTCGGGTTTAGAGGCAGCCAGACCACAGGGGGAGGAGATCGGATCGATCGACGAGACAATAGTCGCGCTCTGTGGAGCCATTGAGAGGATGACTGGAACTTTCTCCAACTAGGAATAACTATCAAGCACGAGGCGTGGTTTTAGTTGCGAGTTGGATCTCAAGGCTGCTTCCCCGGAAGCCAAGGTCTATATGCGTGAGCCCAAGTGTCAATTGGGACTTGATCTATGCCTTGTTATTTGAGCAGCGTTACTTGAGACAGCGTTATGAAAAAGTTTCGCCAGTTTCTTATTTTTTTTGACGTGTTTACCTGAAGCTAAGCGCTACCTTTTTGGGCTATTACCTACTTCGCAGGGCTAGGCGTCTCCCAAGTGATGACAATGTGAAATGACACTCTAGAATTGCCCTAGTGGGTGGACTCTGGGTAAGTCAATGAGAAAAAATAGCCATGGAATTATCGCCGTTGCTCGGCGAAATCCAGCGCGAGCGTTGTTTTTAAAGCCTAGCTTCGTCTTTCTATTCTTATTGTCGATTATGGTCAGCGCTTGTTCTGGTGGGATTGCATCCTCGAATCTGCCGCCTTCCAAGGCTAACTCTCAGAAGGTAGAGCACAAGCAAGGTGGCTCTCACCAAGGTAGCCCCGTCGCCTCATGGGTAAAACCAATTCCTGTTGGTGACCGAGCTAGAGTCAAATTGGACATATTAGACAGGGTTGGTCCGTCGGTGAGTTACAACCTCGATCAGGTGCCCCTTGGCGAGTTGGCCTCGACGGTTTTAATCTCTTCTGCATCAGCCACCGATCTAACGAGTGCTTTAGGTGCGGTGGTCGATGGCGTGGGCGGTATCGTTCTCTTCGGAGGAGTTGGACCAAATAATTTAGCTGCGCAGATCGCAGCGCTTTCGAAGCTAGGTGGAGGTATTTTACCTCCACTCTTTATGAGCGACTCCGAAGGTGGAGCGGTTCAGAGGTTAACCAATCTTGTTACAAACGTCGTCTCTCCAAGGCAGATGGCATCGTCGCTTACACTCTTGCAAGTGGAAGGGCTAGCTTCGGAGGTTGGTATATCGCTGGCAAGTCTTGGTATCGGAATGGACTTAGCTCCAGTTCTAGATTTAGATAATAGAGTTGGGCCATCGGCGACAAATCCTGATGGTAGCCGTTCGTTTTCTATTAACCCACAAATTGCATCGGCATATGGTCTTGCATTTCTTAGGGGCCTCTCCGACGGCGGAGTCTATGGGGTGATCAAACATTTTCCTGGATTGGGTGGTGCTAACGCGAACACCGATCTAGCTCCGGCCACTACTCGTTCTTATGCATCGTTGAAGGCTGGAGGATTATTGCCATTTGAAGCGGCCATTGCAAGCGGAGCGAAATGGGTAATGGTGACCAACGCAAGTGTCCCAGGGCTCAGTGCTAGAGTTCCATCCACTTTGAGTCCCAAGGTTATGCAGTATCTATTGCGTGGAAAGTTAGGTTTTAAGGGGGTTGTCATGACGGACTCTTTGGAAGCTGGCGCCATCTATTCCTATCAACCCGATATCGCCAAAGCCGCCGTGGCCTCCCTTGTGGCTGGTGCTGACATGGTTATGGTAGCCGGAGGTGGGGGTGCTCAACCTCAGATATTCTCAGAAGTTCGAGCTGCCATAGTCTATGCAATCACAGCGGGCCAAATCACAAGAAGTCAAATAGAGACTTCGGTAGGTAGAATTTTGGTGGCTCGTGGCGTCCCTAGGAGCGAGATAGTCTATTAGCTAAAAAGTAAACTATATTAGATCATAATACACCCGGCTTCCCTCAAATACCGTCTTTAAGCCCTTGAGAGATCCTTCAATTTTTATGATTTGTACCATATAAACTAAAAATAAGCTTCAAAATGGTATCATTATATCTAAGAGTATGATTATTAATCTTGCAATTTTCATCACATATTTTTCATCACATATTTTTCATTTCATTGCCTGCGTTTAGCTTGTAATACGTTGTGATTTGTTACCTAAATAAGTCTTCTTATCTATTGCTAAGGTCTAAAATTTAGTTTCAATGTTCATGATATATAGGTTTTGGTTGTTTGAAATTAGCAAATGAAGAGAGTTCACATAAGCCGGGATCGCTAAATGCTGTCCTATCTGGCACCGAGAACCCGAAACCCCATTTCAAGATGGCTTTAGATCCAAGTTGTCCATTGGTTCAAGATCTTTGGGTATTGATGCTGATTTTGCCTAAGACCCCGACTTTTATCTTGACCAAGTGGTCGAATATGTCAGGTTTTATCTGCCATTAAATGGTGGACCACGTGCAAATATGGAATTTACTTGGCCTGCGAAGCGAGCGCACTAAACCAAAGATTGCTCGAGATCTAGCCCAAGAAGCTGGGGTGACTCTATATCTTGACGTGACATTGAGGTAAAGTCTTCTAGGGGAGTGCGAGTTGACGAATATCTATTTCAATAAAGCCTTTGTTGCATGGTCGTACGGTTCATATTTTGTAATCGTAACCCCTAGGTGTCAAGGGAGTTGGCATCTATTCGAATAGAATACCAACCATGCAGGGCGAGAACTTTGATCGAACACGATGAAGCCTTATCCCAAGGATCAAAAAGAAGCTGTTGTCAAGAGGCTGAGGGAGCTGTTGTCAGATCCCAATGCACCCAGAGGTGCAATCGCCGATTTGGCTAAACAAGTCCAGATACCAAAGACAACTATCTACATCTGGAATCGTGAATTAAAGGACCAGATAGATCGCCAAGATCCAACTAAGCGAACTCCAGCCAGTTTATGGAGTTCAGAGGCTAAGTTCCAAGCCGTGCTTGCAACTGCAACAATGTCTGAGTTGCAACTTGGAGAATACCTTCGCACAAAGGGAATCTTAAAAGAAGAGCTAAATGACTGGCGTATTACCTGTTCAAAGGCGAATGACAAGACTGGTGAAGCGGTATCCAAATACAGATCTGCACTAGCAAGTGAGAAGGTCAGATCAAAGAAGTTCGAGTCAGAGCTAAATAGAAAAGAAAAGGCACTCGCAGAAACTTACACATTGCTGGAGTTGCTAAGGAAAAGCCCAGGCGACCTGTCGGGGACAAAGAGGTCGAATGACCTCCCCTTCAGATCGCCTACTTGTAAGTAGAACTTATTGAGGAAGCTCATAACGGCGGAGCTAGGCTTAGACTAGCGGTCAAGGAACTTGGACTGTCACT